>NZ_QOSA01000028.1:0-83578 GCF_008368795.1 Bacillus sp. BF2-3 | reverse complement strand
TCTAGTATTGAAGGAATATATATGTAAAATTTCTTCTTACATTTTGAAGGAATATGCCTTTCATAAAAGTTTGGTGATGATGGCAGAGAGGTCACACCCGTTCCCATACCGAACACGGAAGTTAAGCTCTCTAGCGCCGATGGTAGTTGGGACCTTGTCCCTGTGAGAGTAGGACGTCGCCAAGCTAATATTATTCCGCAGTAGCTCAGTGGTAGTGCTATTTGCTGTTAACCGATCGGTCGTAGGTTCGAGTCCTACCTGCGGAGCCATTATGCTTCCATAGCTCAGCTGGTAGAGCACTTCCATGGTAAGGAAGAGGTCACCGGTTCAAGCCCGGTTGGAAGCTTGGGAATAGGTTTAAAACTTTTTTGGCCCGTTGGTCAAGTGGTTAAGACACCGCCCTTTCACGGCGGTAACACGGGTTCGAATCCCGTACGGGTCACCACTTTTGGAGGATTAGCTCAGCTGGGAGAGCACCTGCCTTACAAGCAGGGGGTCGGCGGTTCGATCCCGTCATCCTCCACCATATATATTTAAAATGTCGGAGGGGTAGCGAAGTGGCTAAACGCGGCGGACTGTAAATCCGCTCCTTCGGGTTCGGCAGTTCGAATCTGCCCCCCTCCACCATTTTCTTTAAAATAACCTGAGAGGGTTTATTTTTTTGAAAAGATAACCATACTAGTAAATATTAATGGGCTATAGCCAAGCGGTAAGGCAACGGACTTTGACTCCGTCATGCGCTGGTTCGAATCCAGCTAGCCCAGCCATTTACGAGCCATTAGCTCAGTTGGTAGAGCATCTGACTTTTAATCAGAGGGTCGAAGGTTCGAGTCCTTCATGGCTCATCATTTTTGCGGAAGTAGTTCAGTGGTAGAATACAACCTTGCCAAGGTGGGGTCGCGGGTTCGAATCCAGTCTTCCGCCTAATTAATTAGGGGCCTTAGCTCAGCTGGGAGAGCGCCTGCCTTGCACGCAGGAGGTCAGCGGTTCGATCCCGCTAGGCTCCACCTAAATAAAATATCTTACATCATACGATGTAAGCTTTTTTTGTGTTTAAAAAGACAACTTTTATACTTGTCGTTTAAAATGAAGAAAACGTAAAAATAAGGGATGGGGAGATAATTGTGAAAGTTGTTATTGCATCTGATTCATATAAAGAAAGCCTAAAAGCTATAGAAGTATGTGGAGCTATTGAAAGAGGTTTTAGAGCAATTTTTCCTAATGCAGAGTATGTGAAAATACCAATTGGAGATGGAGGAGAAGGGACGGTTGAATCACTTGTTGATGCTACAGGGGGGAGAATTATATCAATTAGTGTGACAGGACCGCTTAGAGAAGGTATACAAGCTTTTTATGGCATTTCTAAAGATAAAAAGACAGCGTTTATTGAAATGGCAGCAGCATCAGGATTACAGCACGTTCCAGTTGAAAAGCGCAACCCACTTATTACAACGACAAAAGGAACAGGAGAACTTATATTACATGCGCTAGATCAAGGAGTGGAGTACATAATTTTAGGACTTGGAGGAAGTGCTACAAATGATGGCGGGGCAGGTATGTTAGCGGCTTTAGGAGTAAGGTTTATAAATGGTAAGGGTGAAGTAATAGATCCATCTGGAGGCACATTACACTCGATTGTTACTATTGATTTTTCACGAATGGACCCACGCTTAAAGGGGGTAAAGATAGAAGCGGCATGTGATGTGGATAATCCATTAGTCGGAATGCAGGGAGCATCTTTCGTATTTGGGAGACAAAAGGGTGCAAATATAGAGATGATGAAAGAGCTAGATGAGAATTTACAACATTATGCGAATATGCTTAAACGATATGTATCTTTTGATGTATCTGAAATACCTGGTGCAGGGGCAGCGGGAGGAATGGGAGCGGCTGTTATTTCAGTGTTAAAGGGAGACTTGCGTAGGGGCATTGAAATTGTATTAGATTATACAAATTTCGATAAACATATAGAAGATGCACATCTTATTATAACTGGTGAAGGTAGAATAGATAAACAAACTGCATATGGAAAGGCTCCTGTGGGTGTTGCGGGGCGTGCAAAACGTTTTTCTGTGCCTGTAATTGCTATTGGAGGGTCTGTATCATCTGATTATTCAGCTGTGTACGAGAAAGGAATAGATGCGGTATTTAGTATCACAACGAGACCGATGACACTAGAAGAAGCATATAAAGTAGCAGAAGAAAATATTGAAATGACAACGAAGAATATTGCAACAGTATGGAAAATAGCATCAGAAAAACACTTCTAAATATAGGAGTGTTTTATTATTATTATTTAATAATAGTGATTGCGATTGTTTCATTAAGTTAACTTTATACATAGAATAGTCTTGAAATTTGGTTTTCAACGTGAATATAAGTGAATAAATTGTATATCCATACAGAAAAATGTCGAGTTGAGTCAGACTATATAAAAGATTTAAAATATTTAGTGAAGGCATAAAAGGGGGATACTATCTATGAAAAAAGAAATCTCAGTTATTGGAGTTCCAATGGATTTAGGACAGATGCGTCGTGGAGTTGATATGGGACCGAGCGCGATCCGTTATGCAGGGGTAATTGAAAGAATTGAAGAAATTGGATATGACGTTAAAGATATGGGAGATATATGTATAGAGAGAGAAAAAGAGATAGATGAAAATACAAAATTAAGAAACCTTACACAAGTTGCAACTGTATGTAATGAATTAGCAAGTAAGGTGGATCATATTATAGAAGAAGGTCGTTTTCCACTTGTATTAGGTGGTGACCATAGTATTGCTATCGGTACATTAGCTGGTGTAGCAAAACATTATAAAAACTTAGGCGTTATTTGGTATGATGCACACGGTGATTTAAATACAGAGGAAACTTCACCATCTGGAAATATTCATGGTATGTCACTTGCAGCAAGTTTAGGTTATGGACATTCTTCACTTGTAGATTTATACGGAGCATATCCAAAGGTGAAAAAAGAGAATGTCGTAATTATCGGTGCGCGTGCATTGGATGAAGGAGAAAAAGATTTCATTCGCAATGAAGGTATTAAAGTGTTCTCAATGCATGAAATTGATCGTATGGGGATGACGGCTGTGATGGAAGAAACAATCGCATATTTATCTCATACCGATGGTGTACACTTATCATTAGATTTAGATGGTCTTGATCCTCATGATGCACCAGGTGTTGGAACGCCTGTAATTGGCGGTCTATCTTATCGTGAAAGTCATTTGGCGATGGAAATGTTAGCAGAAGCTGATATTATCACATCTGCTGAATTTGTTGAGGTAAATACGATTTTAGATGAGAGAAATAGAACGGCAACAACAGCAGTTGCTTTAATGGGTTCTTTATTCGGTGAAAAACTAAAATAAATGTAAGAAAAGCAACTGAGAAGTTGCTTTTTTTATTTGAAAATAAGCGTATAATAATGATTTATATTATACTGTACAATAAAAATGTTTGACATCTTACCAATTTGAGCTAAAGGGGGTTGTTTGTAATTGTCGTTTGTTTCATGTATGGTATAATTAACTAGTTGTTGGAAATACATACAGATAGAGCATAAAACAATATTTCAATATATGGATAGAATTGCTCGTAAGTAGGAGGAAGGGATAGCATGCCTTTTGAAGATACGACCATTTTGAAATATCTTAGTACGGCATTAGATATTGCCATTGTATGGTTTATTATATATAAGCTAATTCTTATAATCCGAGGGACGAAAGCTGTTCAACTTTTAAAAGGGATTACAGTTATTATCGTCGTTAAGATGATCAGTATTTTCCTTGAATTGCGTACGCTATCTTGGCTAACTGAACAAGTATTAACGTGGGGATTTTTAGCCGTTATTATTATCTTTCAGCCAGAATTGCGAAGAGCACTTGAGCAGCTAGGGCGTGGGAGTTTATTTTCGCGTGTTGGAACGCATGAGGATGATGAACCTGAAATGGTTGCAACAGCGATAGCAAAAGCAACCGAATATATGGGGAAACGTAGAATTGGTGCATTAATTACTTTGTCAAAAGAGACCGGTATGGGTGATTATGTGGAAACGGGTATTCCGCTTAATGCAAACGTATCATCGGAATTACTTATTAATATTTTTATTCCAAATACACCTCTTCATGACGGAGCGGTAATTATGCAAGGAAGTACAATTAAAGCAGCAGCATGCTATCTTCCATTATCAGAAAGTCCGTTTATTTCTAAAGAATTAGGAACTAGACATCGTGCTGCAATGGGAGTTAGTGAAGTTACTGATAGTATTACAGTAGTTGTGTCTGAAGAAACTGGTCAAATTTCTTTAACGAAAAATGGTAAGTTGCATCGTGATTTGAAGACAGAACAGCTGAAAGATATGTTATTAGCTGAATTTAGTGGAAACGAAAAAACGACTTCTTCGTCTTTATGGAATTGGAGGAGAAAGCGTCATGGATAAGTTAATGGAGAATCATTGGTTTTTAAAAGGGATCTCATTACTATTGGCGTGTATGCTTTTTATGTCAGCGACGTTAACTGAAAAAAATACGACATCAGGTATATTACCTTTTGCAAATGATACGAAAGAAACATTAACTAATTATGCTATTAATCTTAAGTATGATGAGGAGAAATATATTGTAAGTGGTATTCCGGCAGAGGGCGTTAAAGTAAAATTAGAAGGCCCAAAAGCATCAGTTGCTACAGCAAAAGCAAAAAAACAATTTGACATACCGGTTGATTTGCGAGATAGTCCAAAAGGAACTTATGAGATTTCTTTAAAAACGAACGGGCTTCCAGATGATGTGAAAGGAACAGTTCAGCCATCAACAATTAAAGTTACTCTTCATGAAAAGGCGAGAAAATATGTTCATGTAGATCTGAAATTATCAAATGAGGATCAGATGCCAGCGGGGGCTACTCTAGAAAAATCAAGCCTTAAACCGGATACTGTTGAGGTAGTTGGGACGAAAGAAGAAATTGAAAGCATTTCCTCTGCCAAAGCGTATGTTGATTTAAAAGGTGTTAATAAAACTGTTACAAAAACGCCCGAAGTTACATTATACAATAAAGAAGGAAAACGTTTAAATGTAAGAACAAGTCCATCTAAGATTAGTGTAACGTTGAATGTGGCAACGCAAACTACAGCCAATAATACTGAAAAAACTGTTCCTGTAACGTATACGAAGAAGGGGAGTTTAGCAGAAGGATTGGCGGTTACAAATATCAGTGTTGAACCGAGAGAAGTAACGATAGCTGGTCCAAAAGATATTTTGGATAATATACAATCGCTAGAGGGGGTCGAAGTAGATCTTAGTCAATTGACAGAGTCTACAACATTCGATGCCTCTGTTTTATTACCCAAGGGTGTAACAAGTGCAAAACCGAATCAAGTGAAGGTTTCGGTGGGAGTGCAAAAAACAAAACAAACGAAAACAAAAACGATTGATGGTATCCCAATCCAGAAAAATGGACTGTCTAAAGATGTTACTGCTCAGCTACTTTCGCCGCAAGATGGAAAGATAAGTGTTGATATTTCAGGAGAAGCAAGTATAGTAGATAAAATAACAGCTGCTCAAATAACAGCGGTAATTAATCTGCAAAATGTATCCTCAGGGACGAAAGATATTTCCATTCAAGTGAGCGGTCCTGGTAATATTTCAATAGAGCCAAAACAAAAAAGTGCTAAAGTTACTATTGTGAAGAAAGAAAAACCAGATAAAGAAGTACAGGGTAACGGTCAACAACCGGATTCAAATACGGATCAAGAAAATCAAAATGAGAAACCAAAAAATCCTGAACCTGATTCAGAAAAAGAACAGGAAAAGAATCAAAACCAAAATCAAAATCAAGATAAAGATAAAGAAACGAGTCAAGAACCAACAGTAGATAATCAAAAAGAGCAAGAAAAAGGAGCGAATCATAATGGGTAAATATTTTGGTACAGATGGAGTACGCGGAGTTGCAAATAAGGAGTTAACACCTGAATTAGCTTTCAAAATTGGACGTTTTGGTGGTTATGTATTAACAAAAGATACAGATCGTCCAAAAGTAATTATCGGTCGTGATACACGTGTATCTGGTCATATGTTAGAAGGAGCTTTAGTAGCAGGTCTATTATCAACTGGAGCAGAAGTAATGCGCCTTGGCGTTATTTCTACACCGGGCGTTGCTTATTTAACAAAAGCACTAGATGCACAAGCGGGTGTTATGATTTCTGCATCTCATAATCCAGTACAAGATAACGGTATTAAATTCTTTGGTTCAGACGGCTTTAAATTAACAGATGAGCAAGAAGCTGAGATTGAAGCTTTATTAGACAAAGAAGTTGATGAACTACCACGTCCGACAGGTACTAATCTTGGACAAGTGAGCGATTACTTTGAAGGTGGACAAAAATATTTACAGTACATTAAACAAACTGTTGAAGAAGATTTCTCTGGCCTACATATCGCTTTAGATTGTGCACATGGTGCAACTTCTTCTCTAGCTCCATACTTATTTGCAGACCTAGAAGCTGATATTTCAACAATGGGAACTTCTCCAAACGGTATGAATATTAATGAGGGTGTAGGATCTACACATCCAGAAGGCTTAGCTGAATTGGTAAAAGAAAAAGGTGCGGATATCGGACTTGCTTTTGATGGCGATGGCGACCGTTTAATTGCTGTAGACGAAAAAGGAAACATCGTTGACGGTGATCAAATTATGTTCATTTGTGCGAAATATATGAAAGAAACTGGTCAATTAAAACATAATACAGTTGTTTCAACTGTTATGAGTAACTTAGGTTTCTACAAGGCACTTGAAGCAAATAATATTACAAGTGATAAAACAGCAGTTGGTGACCGCTACGTAATGGAAGAAATGAAGCGTGGAGGTTACAACCTAGGTGGAGAACAATCAGGCCATATTATCTTACTTGATTACATTACAACTGGTGATGGAATGTTAAGTGCACTTCAACTTGTAAACATCATGAAAATGACGAAAAAGCCATTATCTGAGCTTGCAGGAGAAATGACGAAATTCCCACAATTGTTAGTAAACGTTCGTGTAACAGATAAAAAATTAGCATTAGAAAATGAAAAAATTAAAGAAATTATTCGTGTTGTAGAGGAAGAAATGAACGGTGATGGCCGTATTCTTGTTCGTCCATCTGGAACAGAGCCACTTATTCGTGTAATGGCAGAAGCACCAACACAAGAAGTTTGTGATGCATATGTACATCGCATTGTAGAAGTTGTGAAAGCTGAAGTTGGCGCTGAATGATTAGCTGAATTTATATGAAAAAGGAGCACAAAAAGTGCTCCTTTTTCATATGTTTTATAGACGATGAAAAAAATTTCATTGACGGTTTATCCATGTTTGTTATAAGATGGTCTTGTTCTTTTTCTCAAAGGAAATATTGTAAATTATAAAAGCGCCAGAACTACAAATAGTGTAGTTGACGAGGTGGGGTTTATCGAGATTTCGGCGGATGACTCCCGGTTGTTCATCACAACCGCAAGCTTTTACTTAAATCATTAAGGTGACTTAGTGGACAAAGGTGAAAGTGTGATGAGAGAAGAGGAACGGATGAAAACTAGCTGTATAAGTATATACGGACTTAAACCCAATCGAGAGGAAGGTGAAAGCCGTTACAAGCTTACAGGGCTAGCAATATGTAATCCGTTTTTTAGTATAAATAAAAATGGTATCGGACTATGTCGTTACATGTTCGCAGAGCAGTGTAAGCATTTGTAACGGCGACTAAACATGTGTGGAATCGTAGGATTTATTGGAGAGCAAGATGCAAAGGAAATTTTATTAAAAGGTTTAGAAAAGCTAGAATATCGTGGATATGATTCAGCAGGTATTGCAGTACAAGCAGAGAACGGCGTTGTTGTATACAAAGAAAAAGGCCGTATCGCAAAACTTCGTGAAATCGTAGATGAGAACGTAGCAGCAAGCGTGGGTATCGGACACACACGCTGGGCTACACACGGTGTTCCAAGTAAAGTAAACGCGCATCCGCATCAAAGTACATCAAAACGCTTTACATTAGTTCATAACGGTGTAATTGAAAACTATGAATTAGTGAAAAAGGAATATTTACAAGATGTAACGTTCGTAAGTGAAACAGATACAGAGGTTATCGTACAGCTTATGGAACAACAAGTGAGCACAGGATTAAGTGTAGAAGAAGCGTTCCGTAATACGCTATCTCTTTTACATGGCTCTTATGCAATCGGATTACTTGATGCTGAAAATCCAAACATGATTTATGTTGCTAAAAACAAAAGCCCGCTATTAGTAGGTGTTGGTGACAACTTTAATGTTGTGGCAAGCGACGCTATGGCGATGTTACAAGTTACAGATCAATTTATTGAGTTAATGGATAAAGAAATCGTAATCGTAACGAAAGAAAGTATTACAATTAAAAACTTACAAGGTGAAACGATTGAACGTGCACCGTTTACAGCGGAATTAGACGCAAGTGATATTGAAAAGGGAACATATCCTCATTTCATGCTTAAAGAAATCGATGAGCAACCACTTGTAATCCGTAATATAATTCAAAAGTATCAAGATGAAAATGGCGAAATTGAATTAAATCAAGACATCCGCAATGCGATCTTAGATAGCGATCGTATTTACATCATTGCATGTGGAACGAGTTATCATGCAGGTCTTGTTGGAAAACAATTTATCGAGAAGTTTGCAAAAATGCCAGTTGAAGTACACGTGGCAAGTGAATTCTCTTACAACATGCCATTATTAACAGAAAGACCATTCTTCATTTACATTTCACAAAGTGGTGAAACAGCTGATAGCCGTGCAGTACTTGTGCAAACAAATGAAATGGGCCATAAAGCATTAACAATTACAAACGTGCCTGGTTCTACGCTTTCTCGTGAAGCTGATTATACACTTCCGTTATACGCTGGACCAGAAATTGCAGTTGCATCAACGAAAGCTTACACAGCACAGCTTGCAGTACTTTCAATTTTAGCGGCTGATATTGCTAAAGCAAAAGGTGAAGTTCTTGATTTCGATTTAACACACGAACTAGGACTTGTAGCAAATGCAATGATAGAACTTTGTGATCAAAAAGAAGAAATGGACGCATTAGCAAAACAATTTTTAGCGACAACGCGTAACTGTTTCTTCATCGGACGTAGCGTAGACTTCTACGTAGGATTAGAAGGTGCGTTAAAACTAAAAGAAATCTCTTACATCCAAGCAGAAGGATTCGCTGGAGGAGAGTTAAAACACGGTACAATCGCTTTAATCGAAAATGGTACACCAGTTATCGCACTTGCTACACAAGAGCACGTAAACCTTGGAATTCGCGGCAACGTGAAAGAGGTAGTAGCACGCGGAGCTAACCCATGTATCATCTCAATGAAAGGCTTAGAAATGGAAGGAGACAGCTTCGTATTACCAGCTGTACACGAAGCGCTAGCACCGCTAGTAGCAGTTATTCCATTACAACTTATCTCATACTACGCAGCACTTCACCGCGAGTGTGACGTTGATAAGCCACGTAACTTAGCTAAGTCTGTTACTGTTGAGTAGGAGATTGGTAGGTTAATAAGTATAGTTATACGTTTGAAATAAATTAAAACTAAGAAAAAACTCTGTAAAAATCATTTTACAGAGTTTCTTTAGTTATTTATTGTTTTACATAACAAATTGTTACTTGTTCGTCTATGTGGAAAATCTGTAACGCTTTACCATCTAAATTTTTAACCTCATATGATGAATAAATAGGTCTTTCCAATTTCACTTCTTGACCATTTTGAGTTCCTTTTTCCACCATTAGCGTTAACTGATGGGAAGAAACGTCTGCTTGGTATGTTCCTGTTAAGTAATTATCTTTATTTGGATAAGAACCATTTGCATATGTTTCAAATGTCTTATCTGCTTTTAGGACTAACGTAGTTTTGACTCCGTCTCCGTAATCAATACCCCAATTACCTACAAGCTCTGTACCGTCTTTATAGTTGTTCTGTACATTCTTAAACTTAGCGGAATCCTCGTCTGGTGTATCAATTTTTCCTTTGAATATACCAGTTTTATCTTGGGTACTGTATGTTTTAACTGTATTACCACTAGATAAACTCGGTGAGTTAGAAGAACTAGTACCACTTGTTGTAGAAGTAGTTGTTGAACCACCCTTAGCTTCCGCTTTTAACTTATTAAATACAGGTTTCCAAATGCGTTTTGCTTCATCTAATTTATTGTTTGCTTTATCTATGATTGCATCATCCGTATCTTTAAGTGTTTTAGAGTAATCAAATAACTTCGATACTTCTTTGAAAGATTCTTTTAACTTTTGAACAGCTTTTACAATTTCCTTATGATCTTCCTTGTATTTTCCTGGTGCATCTATACGCTCTATTTTATTAAATACTTTATCTAAGTCTTTAATACTATCTCGTACCTCTTCATTTGACTTACTTCCCTTTTTATTATCCCTCACAGAAGCATCATAGTAATCTAGACGTCTTAATAAGTCTTCTTCAATGTCTACCATAAGTTGTGGGTAATCCTCAGGCAAAACCATAATCATCTTAACATCTTTACTTTCTTCTTTTGAGTTAGTTGATTTTTCCTTTGTTTCAGATGATTTACCTTCTGTCTTAGTTTCTTTACTTTCTTGTTTACCAGATTCAGCATTTGTTTTTTCTTTTTCTCCAAATAAATTTGTTACACTACAAGCTGACATAGAAACTACTAATCCAGATGCTAGTAAAATTTTACCTGTACTCTTTTTGAAATTCTTCATATGATTTTTCAATTCTCCCTTTCAAAACATAAAATAGATGTGCTTTAGCCCCTTTAAAACTAAAAAACATACCCCTTCTATATTTATTTTATAATACCTTTCTACGTATAATATTTTACAATTAATTACAGATACGGTCAAAATTTATCTTAGTTTAACGATGTTCACAAAAAAGATGCGAAGCTTTATTCCTTCAAGTAAAGATTCTAAGTGAGTTTTGATTAAAATTTTTTTATAAAAATCTCATACTTAGTTAAAAAGAGTGATTCTATTTTGATCAATCGTTTTTTCAAAATGAATTTTTTTGTTGTTAAATAAAGATTTGTGACTTCATTTTTATCAAATTTTATTCCAAACCAATATATAGTTATAGCTTTAAAATAAATTTACAAATTTGTATCTAAAAGGGGTGTTTTTGTGTCGAAAAAGAACATCTAGAATTGGTAAGTGGATAGAACTCCATAAATTAAAGTTTTACTTTATCGACTTCACTTTTATTTATCTGAATTTTCCGTTATCATTTTAAGTATTCGTGAACAATTTCCTTTATTACGGCAAAAAGAGACGAGAGATTTATGGACATTTCAAGGGGGGATATTGATGAAAGTGAATGAAAAAACATATCTAAGTATAGAAGAGATTATTTCATTGCCAACCGTATCAAGTACAAACATAAGTGATGATGGTAAAAACGTAGCATTTGTTAAGAAGACGGCTGATTGGAAAGACAATACATATAGGAATCATGTATGGATATATGAAAAAGATAAGAAGCAGAGTTACCCATTATCAAATGGTGATATAGATAGTACACACCCATTATGGTCTCCAGATGCTAGGTGTATCGCATATCTTAGTCCAGTTGGTGATGGGAAAAATCAGATATTTGTTAAGTCACTAGATGGTTATAGAGAGGTTCAAATTACCGATGAGAAAGAAGGAGTCAGTACATTCAAATGGGGTCCTACTGGCAAGGGTCTTTATTATGTTACGCAGTCAAAAGAATGTGAGGAGATAAAGAAACGTAAGGACCTATATGGAGATTTTCAACATATAGGTAAGGAACACCAGAATAATTGTTTATATTACATTGAAATAGAGAAGGTGATACAAAGTGATACAGATGAACACAAGAACAGAGTTGTTTATCAATTAACGGATGGTAAGGATTTTCATATCCATGAATTTGATATTTCAAATGATGGTAAAAAGGTTGTATTTATGGCGACACCAAGCTCAAATATGGCAGATTATATAAATGGAGATCTATACATACTCCATATTAAAGCTGGAGAGCTACAAAAGCTGAATGTGGATAAGTTGTTGGGAGGGAGTGTTTGCTTTTCTCCTGACGGCAGTGAAATATGTTACACAGCAAGCATAAGAGAGAAGGGTTACTATAGAAACCATATACAAGATAGTACGTTAGAGATATATGATATAAATACCGGAAAGGTAATTCAACCTGTAACAAATTTTGATAGTACGGTTATGCCATTACAGTGGACAGCTAAAGGGGTTTTAATTAGGTGGCAGAATAAAACGAATTATCTTATTGGTTTGCTAGCCGAAGATGGCACTGTGGAAATATTAAGCGAAAAAGTAGATGGCTTTATAATGGATGCTTCTATAACAAAGGATGGCAAACATGTATCCTACAATAAGGCTATAACAAATGAAACCTTTGAAATCTATTTAGACGATAAAAAAATAACGGATGAAAATAGCTTTTTCAAAGGGAAACTTAGAAGTAACAGGGAAATCATCTCATGGAAAAGTAGCGATGGTCTTGAAATAGAAGGTGTTTTATCAACGCCAGTAGAGTTGGACACTAATAAAAAATATCCTTTATTAGTAGTAATTCACGGCGGTCCGGCTTGGGCATCTTTTCCGATATTTTCAGACTGCTTCAATGAGAAATATCCGATTGAACAGTTTGTTGAAAAAGGCTTTATCGTTTTAGAACCAAATTACAGAGGAAGTTCAGGTTATGGTAATGAATTTTTAAAAGCTAACTATAGAAAACAGGGGATTGCTGACTACGATGATGTTATATCTGGAGTGGATGAACTAGTAGAAAAAGGGATGGTAGACAAGGATAGAGTAGGAGTTATGGGATGGAGCAACGGTGGATATGTATCAGCTTTCTGTTCTACGTTTAGTAGTCGGTTTAAAGCTATTTCAGTTGGCGGTGGAATAACTAACTGGAGTACCCATTATGTAAATACAGATATACCTTACTTTATTAGAATGTATTTAGGAAATACTCCATGGAATGATCCAGAGATATATACGAAGACATCACCTATGACGTATATTAAATCAGCTTGTACGCCTACCTTAATTCAACATGGGGAAAAGGATGCAAGAATTCCAATTACAAATGCATATGATCTATATCAAGGATTAATGGATATGGAAGTTGATACAGAATTAATTATATTTAAAGGAATGGCATATAGTTCTGACCAACCAGGAGTTCATGTGGCTATTATGAAGCAGAACTTGATGTGGTTTTCACACTATATTCTTGGAGAGAGTATGGAGGGTTTTAGGACTTTGTAAGGGATGTTTGTACAAGACATAAGGTTGAAACGGTCTTCATATTGAGATGATTTATTATAAAATATATACTTAAACTACTATCAGTACATAAATCAGGGAGGACTAATATGACAGGAAATAAAAATGACTTACTAGTAGAAAAACGTGAAGAGTTATTGAAAGTATTGCAAGCTCGTTTTGAGAAAAACATGAACCGCCATGAAGGTCTTGAATGGGCTAAAGTTGAAGCGAAGCTGACTACTAATAATGAAAAAATGTGGTCACTTAACGAAATGGAAGTAACTGGTGGTGAACCGGATGTTGTTGGTTATGATGAAGAAAAGGACGAATATACTTTCTATGATTGTTCAAAGGAGAGTCCTAAAGGCCGCAGAAGTCTTTGTTATGATCTTGAAGCGTTAGAATCAAGAAAAAAACATAAACCAGAAAATAACGTTATTGATGTTGCCAATGCTATGGGCATTGAATTATTAACGGAAGAACAGTATCGGGAATTGCAACAACTTGGCGATTTTGACATGAAATCATCAAGTTGGGTACAAACACCTTCAGATATTCGAGAACTCGGTGGTGCTTTATTTTGCGATTATCGCTTTGGACATGTGTTCGTGTACCATAATGGAGCAGACTCTTACTATGCTGCCAGAGGTTTTCGTGGCTCGTTAAAAGTTTAAATTAGGAGAAATAAGAAAAAGAGCCTATATTCAGGCTCTTTTTCTTATTTATATTTTAAAAGTAAACTGTTACTATGCAGTTTTACTTAATTTATATGTTCCGTGGTTGTTTTTACGGAAAAGTTTAGGGAAAACATAGCCATCTAATCCAATACGTCCAGCGTTCTGCCCTGCAACTAAAATGAACATAGTCAAAATAAGCAGGTTTGGGTTTACACTAACGGTTCCACTTAATAAAAATGAAAGATTCATTATGATTCCGAAAAATGCAGCTGTTTTTGTTAATCCGCCTAAAATTAAACCTAGACCTACTAAAATTTCTCCCCATTGAACTAAAAAGCTAAATAGGTCTGCGTTTGGAAGGACAAAATGTTGAAGAAAATCTGCCCACCAACTTTGTACTGCAGGGTGGTCACCTGATGCTTGAGCAATAGCACCCTTTAGAAAGCCACTTGCGTCAAAAGATTGTCCGAAGACTTTGCCTATCCCAGCAGCGAGCCATGTATACCCTATGTAAAGCCGTAAAAGTAATAATATGAAAGTAGCACGTTTATCAGTTCTTAAAAAATTGATAACCATTGAAATCCCTCCAATATTGTATTTACATGTTTATTATATATATATTGTGAATAAATTCACAATAGAGGAAATGTGAACGAATATATGTTTTGAGTAATTGTTTTATTTTTTGTAACATTTCATCTTTTTTGATAGACTAATAATAGAGATATATCAAAAGGAGGCAAAGACTAGATATGTGGAGGAACTTGTAATGATTAGAAACTAGATAGATGAATTTTTCTCTCATAAGCGAGGGTTTATTTAGTTATCTGTAAATCATTCAAGGAATGCATATTTGGCTTGTACATCCCTTTTATAAGGATAGGTGCCTATTTTATGTATCTGTCTTTTTTGTGGGAAAGTTTATATCTCTTATATAAAATATGCGTCCTTTAAACTTGGAGGAGTATATGATGAACCAATTAAAAAATAAAGTAGCAGTTATTACAGGGGTAAGTCGTCTAGACGGTATAGGCGCAGCAATTTGCAAAGAATTGGCTGAATCAGGATACGATATATTTTTTACGTATTGGACGGATTATGATAAAGAGATGCCATGGGGCGTTGAGAAAAATGAACAAATACAATTAGAAGAAGAGCTATTACAAAACGGTGTTAGAGTATCAAGCATGGAGTTAGATTTAACTCGGAATGATGCACCGAAAGAGCTTATAAATAAAGTTACTGAACAATTAGGGTACCCTCATATATTAATTAATAATGCAGCATATTCTACGAATAATGATTTCTCTACGTTGACTGCTGAAGAATTAGATAAGCATTATATGGTGAATATTCGTGCGACTACATTGCTCAGTAGTCAATTTGCCCGTGGATTTGATAAAAAATCTGGTGGTAGAATTGTGAATATGACTTCGGGGCAATTTCAAGGTCCTATGGTAGGAGAACTAGCGTATGCAACAACGAAGGGAGCTATTGATGCTCTTACTAGTACGTTGTCAGCAGAGGTAGCTCATTTAGGAATAACAGTGAATGCAATTAATCCAGGACCAACTGATACAGGATGGATGACTGAAGAGATAAAACAAGGGTTAAAGCCGATGTTTCCTTTTGGCAGAATTGGTGAGCCAAAGGATGCAGCTAGACTCATTAAATTTCTAGTAAGTGAAGAAGCTGAGTGGATTACTGGGCAAGTTATTCATTCAGAAGGTGGATTTAAAAGATAAAAAAGAAGGTATCTCACCTTGGTGAGATACCTTCTTTTTTTAATCTTTCTTCAACCTTCGTGCAATACCATTCCCTAAAGACTGTAATCCTTGAACGAGGATAATTAAAATAAAGACAGTTGCATACATTACTTCAGGTTCATAGCGTAAATGTCCGAAGCGATATGCTAAGTCCCCTAGCCCACCAGCGCCTACAAGACCAGCCATTGCTGTTGCGCCGATTAAGCCAATCGTTGCAATTGTTAATCCAAGTACAAGGGAGGGACGAGCTTCTTTCACCATAACGTGCCAAATAATTTTTATAGTAGAAACGCCCATTGCTTGATAGGCTTCAATAACGCCGCGATCTACTTCTAATAAAGCAGTTTCCATTAATCGTGCAATATAAGGGGCCGTGAATACGACAAGCGGTACGATTACGCCTTGTACACCAATGGAGGTTCCCATTAGAAACTTTGTAAAAGGTAAAATGAAGAATAATAGAATGATAAATGGAAGAGAGCGAATGATATTAATAATTGTATTAAGAATTGGGTAAATGATTTTATTTTCGTGCTGCCCACCAGGTCTTGTTAAAACAAGTGTGACACCAAGTGGTAGTGCAATAAGGATAGAGATGAATAGTGAAATAGATGTCATTTGAAATGTTTGAATGGTTGCTTCCCATATGACTTTACCCCATTCATCCAAAAAGGACTTGTTTCCCATAATCTGTTCTACCCCCTTCTATGATGATTCCTTGCACTTGTAAAAATGATAAAGCGTGGTTGATTTCATTTTGTTCCCCTTGCATATGAATGACAAGTTTCCCGTATGCCTCATGTTTTAACTGTGTAATATTACCGGATAAAATATTTGGATACACTTGGAAACGTTTTGTAGCGATAGCTAACGCTGGTTCACCAGAAGAATTTCCTATAAATGAAAGTGTTACGATTTCTCCGGTTCTTTGTAGTTCTTTTTGTACTTCAGCTGGGATTTTTGCTGCAAATGCACTATTTACAAATTTCTTCGTTGTTACATGTTGTGGGTTTGTGAAGATCTCCTTCACAGTCCCGCTTTCAATTACTGCTCCATGTTCCATAACAGCAACTCGGTCGCATATACGTTGGATGACATTCATTTCATGTGTAATTAATAAAATTGTAATCCCGATTTCCTCATTAATCTTTAATAATAGGTCAAGAATAGAATCAGTTGTTTCTGGATCTAAAGCACTCGTTGCTTCGTCGCTTAATAACACTTCCGGTTCATGTGATAGTGCACGTGCAATGGCAACACGTTGTTTCTGGCCACCAGAAAGTTCACTCGGATAGGCATCTTTTCGATTAAAAAGATCGACAATACGTAAATACTTTTCTACCCTTTTTTCAATTTCTAATTTTGGAACGCCAGCAAGCCGTAACGGTAATGCGATATTTTCATAAACGGTAACAGTTTTAAGTAAATTGAATCCTTGAAAGATCATTCCGATTTTTTGTCTCGCTTTTGCTAGTTCTTTTGTCGATAACGTTGTTAAGTCTTGTTCGTTTACAATGATATTTCCTGTCGTTGGTTTTTCTAATAAATTTACACATCGAATCAATGTACTTTTACCAGCGCCACTATACCCAATGATTCCAAATACCTCGCCTTTTTCTACTTTAAGGGAAGTAGACTTAAGAGCCTCAACATTCCCTTTTTTTGTTGTAAATACTTTGGATATGTTTTTTAATTCAATCATTATCGTCAGCTCCTACCAAGATGGTAAAACTGAACCATCAAATTTTTTCTCGATAAACTCTTTTACTTCTTTAGATTGATAAGCTTTCTTTAATTTATTTACAACGGCATCATCTTTATTTTCAGTACGAACAACAACCCAGTTCACATAGGGTGAATCTTTTCCTTCGCGGAAAATAGAATCTTTCGCTGGACTTAATTTTGCACCTAATGCAAAGTTTGTGTTAATTGCAGCTGCTTTCACTTCACTTAGTTGCGTTGGTAATTGAGATGCCTCTAATTCGACAATCTTTAATTTTTTTGGATTTTCAATTACATCTTTTGCAGTCGCTTTTTCTGTAGCCTTTGGATCAACTTTTAAAACCCCTGCTTTTTCAAATAATTTTAAAGCTCGAAGTTCATTCGTTGGGTCATTTGGTACAGCAATTGCATCGCCCTCTTTTAAGTCTTTTACATCTTTTATATCTTTAGAATATACACCCATAGGGAATGTTACTGTTGAAAATACTTCAGCTAATTTCATATTGCGTTCAGCTTTAAATACATCTAAATACGATTTCGTTTGGTAGCTATTTACATCAAGGCTTTTTTCATCTAATGATACGTTTGGCGCTACATAATCATTAAATACTTTTATATCAATTTCGAGGCCATCTTTTGCTGCAACTTCTTTTACCTTTTCAAAAATTTGTTCATGTGGTCCACCTGTTACACCGACAGTAATCTTTTTCTCGTCTAATTCTTTTACCTCTTTATCTGAACTCACACTACATGCGCCTAATAATAATACTGCTCCGCTTACAATGCTTAATAATACCTTTTTCATCTATAAATCCCCCTTCATATACGTTCCAAAATAAAAAGCACCTCCCAAAAAATAAGAGAGGTGCCGAATAGACGAAATAGATTCCTCTCTTATCTTCCAAAACGAAAACTCGTTTTGCAGGAATTAGCACCTTAGCTTATACGTCATAAGCTCGGTTGCCGGGCATCATCGGGCCAGTCCCTCCGCCACTCTTGATAAGAGTATGTGTATGTAGTTTTTTAGTATGGTACTAATAGTAAATCTTACAAAAAGAATTGTCAATATTGTTTTCTGAATATATTTTATTTTAAGGTAATCGAAACGTTTCCTTTTTTATGCCCTTTTTCCACATACATATGAGCTTCAGCAATTTCTTCTAATCGGTAAGTTCTATCAATAACAGGTTTTAAATGTTCTGTTTCAGTTAGTCTTTTTAGTAGAATCATATCCTCTTTACTTACTTTTGCCATCATTCCATTCACAGATACATATTTTTCATTAGGCGCTAATACTTGTTTACAAAGGGATTTTTTATGCTTCCCAACTGCATCAAATATAATATCGTAACGCTCGCGCCGCTTAGTAAAATCTTCTTTCGTATAATCAATCACTTTATCCGCTCCTAAAGATTGCACTAGTTCAAAATTTGAATTACTACAAACAGCTGTAACGATCGCACCAAAATATTTAGCGAGTTGTATGGCAGCTGTTCCTACTGATCCAGAGGCACCATATATGAGAACTTGTTGCCCCTTTTTTATTCGGCCTTTTCTCAGAAAATGCAACGCTGAAGTTCCACCAAAAGGAATAACTGCCGCTTCTTCATACGTTACATTGGTAGGTTTTAATGTTATTAATCCACTTTCATGCACGCATGTGTATTCGGCATAACCACCAAGATTTAGTTCTGTTAATGCAAAAATTTGATCTCCTTTTTTAAATTGAGTTACATCTGTCCCGATCTCCTCTATCTCTCCTGCTAATTCTACGCCAAGTATAGGGTTTCTCGGTTTTCTAAGTCCTAATATAAGTCGCATAGGAATCCAAAATAATAGAGGGCTATTAAATCCGCGTATTCTACAATCTCCAGTCGATACACTTGTTGCGTGAATTTTAACTAATACTTCGTTCTTTTTAGGTATAGGTTTCTCTATATTTTGAAGCTGAAGAACGTTAGGTGGTCCATACTGTGTGCAAATGATCGCCTTCATAATGTCCTCCTGAAATGAGTTGTCTTTATTTACATCATATTTAAGATCTTTATTAAACATGTCGCTATATAGTGAGTATAGATTAAAAATTATATAGATTTCATAGGAAAAGAGGTGATATTATTTTGGGAAAGGGGGCAACAATATGAAAAAAATTATTTTTGTTTCAAGTTTAGTACTTGCAATCAGTCTAGGGGTAGGGTGTAGTAATGAGAAAACAGCAAAGACGGATGAGCCGAAAAAAGAATCCGTTCAAAAAGAAAAGGAATTAACGGCGAAAGATGTTTTCAAGAAAACGAATGAAGCTTTTAAAAATGAAGAACATGTAACGATGACATATGGTGTAGGGGTAAAAGCTGAGGGAACTGAGATGGATATATTAAAGGCTAAGATGCAATTAGAGCCAAAGACAAAGAATTCTCGTTCTGAAATGAATATTTCCGGTACAGATGTTGTAGTGTATACTGTGGATGGTAAAGTTGCTGGTGAGGTAAAAAACCCTAATACAGGAGAAGTTGTAACCGTACCAGAGGAGCAATTAAACGCTGGTGGAATGAAAGCGACTCAAGATATTATAGATAAATTAGAAGTACCGGAAGTAGTTTTAGATAAAATGAAGCTGGAGAAAAGCGGAGATAAATATAAACTGAAATTTACATTAAAAGGGCAAGAAACAGAAAGTATGTTAACTAGCATGGATGAAACGCAGAAGAAAATGTTACAAGCACAAAATGCGAAGATAGAAGAAGTGGATGCAGAATATATCATTACAAAAGATTTTAAATATGAATCAGCAAAGATAGACATGATTATGAGTAGCAATGGCAAGGATAAAGCACACATTATTACGAACGCAAAATATACGTCGTATGAAAAGTTTGACCCAATACAATTGCCAGCAGCAAAGTAACAGTTTTGATAAGGAGGGACCTAAAATAAGGTCCCTCTTTTTTGTATTCTTTCTTCATAGGAAAATAGGTACAATATAAAGAGGAAAAGATGTAGAAGAGGAGAGTGTCATTTGAAAAAAGGAAAGATAGCGGCGGTCATTGTTGCATATACGGTTTTGCTTGCAACGTCTGTACATACGTATAAAAAACAAATTGATCATCCTATTATGAGTGATGTAGGTAAATTGCTTCCGACAAAAATAAAACGTGTTGAAAGTGCTACGGAAGAGCGCTCGTTAATAAAATTAGTGCGAGATGCAAAAGTTTCAGGAGAGAAAATTTCCATTGCAGGCATGCAACATAGCCAAGGAGGACAGACATATTATCCAAATGGCACGATGCTCGATATGAAAGGATATAATAATATACTAGAATTTGATCCAGAGAAGAAGCAGATTACAGTTCAAAGTGGTGTCACGTGGAATGATATTCAGAAGAAAATAAATCCATATGGCCTTGCGGTACAGGTCATGCAGTCTCAAAATATTTTTACTGTTGGTGGTTCATTAAGTGTAAATGTACACGGGCGTGATATTCGTCATGAGGCACTAATTGATACAGTAGATTCATTTAGATTGTTAATGGCAGATGGCACGGTACGTAATGTAAGTAGAGAAGAAAATGCAGAGTTATTTCCATATGTCATTGGGGGTTACGGTTTATTTGGAGTTATTTTAGATGTGACGCTGAAGTTAACAGATGATGAATTATATGAAATGCACACGAGAATGATAGATTATAAAGAATACGCATCTTATTTCAAAGAGAAAGTGAAAAGAGATGAGAATGTTCGTATGCACTTAGCGCGTATTTCTGTTGCTCCAAATTCATTTTTAAAAGAGATGTATGTGACAGATTATACTTTGGCACAAAATCAAAATATGAGAGAAGAGTACAGTGAATTAAAGGAAGAAAATATTATAGCGGTACCGAAATTTTTACTTGGGTTATCACGTTATAGTGATTGGGGAAAGAATACGTTTTGGGATATACAAAGAGGTTATTTTGAACGTACAGATGGAAAGTATGAGACGCGTAATAATGTTATGAGATCAGATAGTGCTTTTATGGAATATGAAAATCCAAATAGGACCGAAGTGTTACAAGAATACTTTGTGCCTATAGATGCTTTCACGGAGTATATAGATGATTTACGTAACGTATTAAATGAAGAAGAGTTTAATTTACTCAACATTACGATTCGTTACGTGGAAAAGAATGAAAATGCAGTTTTGTCTTATGCGAAAGATGATATGTTTGCGCTGGTTCTTTTGATTAACCAGGGACGCTCAGAGAGTGAGATAAAGAAAACAGAGGATGTCATTCGGAAGATGATTGATGTTACTTTAAAGCATAACGGTAGTTACTATTTGCCGTACTATTCTTATCCAACGAAAGAGCAGTTAAAGAGGGCATATCCTCGTATTGAAGAATTTCTCAAGAAAAAGAAGGAATTAGATTCAGAAGAGAGATTTGTGAATTTATTTTATAGGGAGTATACAAAATGACATATAGAAGATTTGTGGCTTCGCAAAGTATCATCATGATGGCAGGAAGTATGGTATTTCCTTTTTATATATTATTGCTTCGAAACATTGGAAATAGCTTCTCGCAATTTGGCTGGGCGTATGGCTTATTTGCTTTAACATCAGCACTTGTATATCCACTAGTGGGAAAGGTATCTGATCAAGTAGGTGATAAAAAATTATTAATCATATACGCTTGGTCCATGGCAATCTTAATGCTTTGCTTTCCGATTGCCACGGAAGTATGGCATGTGTATATTCTTCAAATTGTAATGGGAGTTTTAGGTGCTGTGCAGCGTAATACTGAGAAGACTTCATTAGCACGAAAGGTTGCGCAGGAAAAGGCTGGTTATGAGATTGGAAAATACCATGTGTGGACATCCATTGGCGGAGCAGTAGCGGTTATTGCCACGGGATATTTAGTAGATTTCTTTACGATTGGTACAATTTTTTATATTGCATCTATTCTATATGTAGTGAGCGGGATTGTATTAAGTAGTAAAAAAATATAACTATTCCTATTTTCACCTTAATACCCTTTATTTGTTATACTAAAAGGGAATACAAAAGAAAAGGGGACAGTGCCTTTGATGAAATTTGTAGTTTTAGCTATTCTTACTTTGTTTTTGATTCCATGGACAAGAAGTAGTAGTAAGCTTCGAGCAGTGGATAAGAAGGGAGATAAGAAGGGTGTAAAGGGTAAGAAATCATCTATTTTAGTTATTCCTGTTTTATTTTGGATAGGTATTGCAATCTATGAATACTTTTGGCTAATTGATGATCGGGTAGACTCGATTCTTACTCATTATTCTGTTGCAGTAGCAATTTTAATTGGGCTTGTTTTATTTTCACAAGATCAAATAGGGAAATTAGAAGGTACATTAAAAGGACTTCTAATGTTTATTTTACTCGCAAGTTACGGCTACTTTGGTTATTTGCACGATATAGTAATCTCGCAAAAGAAATATGATTCTGTTGTTAAGGTAGAGAAAGATATTTCAGAGCCATTTACTGAAAATGACCAGCCGTTTACAGTGCCGCCAAAGACAGCGGAGAATAAGATGAAAAAAGTATTTGGTGATATTCCGAAAGTAGCTTATTTTGAGCTAGGAGAATTAACGCCACAAATGGTAAACGGCGAGGCTTTATATGTAGCGCCGATTGAAGTTTCAGGATTTTTTAAAGCGCGTAAAGCTGAGACAATTCCAGGGTATGTAACGATGTCAGGTACGAATCCTGATGCGGAAGCGAAACTGCACCTCGGTTATAAAATGAAATATGTGCCAAGCATGTTTTTTGGTAATAATTTAGAGCGTGTGGTAAGGCAAGCAGAACCAAATTTAATCTTTAAAGGAAAACCTAAATTTGAGGTTGATGATAAAGGAAAACCATATTATACAATGACGTATGGTGAATTTATTTCAGGAAGATCTGGATTTGAGGTAGAAGGTGTTGTCGTAGTAGATGCACAAACAGGTGAAGTGAAAAGATATGATAAAGGAAAGGCACCTAAATTTGTTGATGGTGTATTAAATCATGAGACTGCATCTACGTTAAATACGTACTTTGGTAAATATATTCACGGATTTTGGAATACGAAATTCTCACAAACAGATATGAAAATTCCGACTGAGTGGGGAACGAAAGAAGGCGTGACCCCGATCTTTGGTAAAGATGGAACACTGTATTATTTTACAGACTTTACTTCTCCAAAAGAAGGAGTAGATTCAGCCCTAGGCTATTCATTAGTAGATGCACGCACAGGCAAGTTATATTACTATAATGGAAAAGAAGTAAAGGGGATTATGGATGGTTCAGCAGCTACAGAAGTAGTAGATAATTCCTTTAAGAGAGAGAAATGGCATGGGACAATGCCTGTCATTTATAACGTATACGGTAAACCAGCTTGGATTATTCCGGTTGTCGATGACGGAGGCCTAGTACGTGCACATACAGTTGTATATGCTGCTAATGCAAAAATATTTGCGACAGGTTCTTCGCAGAAAGAAGCGCTTGAGAATTATAAAAACGTAATGAGCGGTAATGGTGATACATTTAGACCAACCTCAACAGGAAAAGAAGCGCAAAAAGAAGGTATTGTACAACGTGTATATAAAGAAAAATCAGGTGAAAATACAATCGTGTACGTACTTTTAGAGAATGAACAAAAGGTATTTATGATACCGGTGAAGAAATTCCCATATGCTATGTTTACAGAAGTAGGAGACCCAATTCAAATTACATATTTAGATACGGGAGAGATGATGTCCTCAGTATCTAAATTTACGAATAGCAATGTGAAAAAGTAAAGCGATAGAATTTCTATCGCTTTTTTTACATTATGAAAGAGGAAAATGCGCTGTACTTGACGTATGTTTATGATGTAACTATAATTGTTACGATTCAGTTTGTATAGGAAAGGGTGAATTGAAAAAGTGAATGAAGTTAATCACGAAATATATAAACCTGTAAAGGCAAACAGGTTATGGATGATTCTTGTATTAGGAACACTTACGGCGATTGGACCATTATCTATTGATATGTATTTGCCTTCATTACCGAAGTTAACGGATGATTTGCAAACAGGTGCATCCCTCGCGCAGCTTACATTAACAGCTTGTTTGCTTGGGCTGTCAGTAGGACAATTATTTGTTGGCTCAATTAGTGATATTTACGGAAGACGCAAACCTCTTATTATTGCTCTTATTATTTATGTTGCTTCTTCTTTACTTTGTGCTGTTGCGCCATCTATTTGGACATTAGTGTTATTGCGCTTCCTACAAGGAGCTTCAGGATCAGCCGGGATTGTTATATCACGTGCGATGGTACGTGATATGTATTCAGGTTCTGAAATGACGAAGTTTTTCTCACTGCTTATGTTAGTAAACGGAGCAGCACCTATTTTGGCACCGATTATTGGGGGGCAATTATTACAGTTTACAACGTGGCGCGGTGTTTTCATCGTTCTTGGAGCAATAAGTGTATTCATGTTAATCTCAGCTACTTTTGTATTGCGTGAAACATTACCTTCTGAAGAAAGAGAAACGGGTGGTTTGTCAGGGACTTTGGCGACGTACGGAAAATTGTTAAAGGACCGTCTGTTTATGGGATATGCATTGTCACAAGGATTAGTAACAGCGGCAATGTTTGCATACATTTCGGGCTCACCATTTGTGTTGCAGAACATATACGGAGCATCACCACAGCAATTTAGTTTATTCTTTGCGATTAACGGCATCGGTATTATTATTGCTAGTCAGGTAACGGGTCGTTTAGCGGGGAAAGTGAATGAGAAGACATTATTTGTTGCTGGTATTATTATCGCAGCTGTTGGTGGCCTATCTTTACTACTGACAATCGTACTAGGAATAGGTTTAATCGGTGTTTTATGTTCGTTATTCCTTGTCGTATCAAGTGTCGGGGTTGTATCAACAACTGGGTTTTCATTAGCGATGAGAAATCAGAAACAAGCTGCAGGAACAGCATCAGCTTTATTAGGCTTATTACAGTTCATTTCAGGAGCTCTTGTTGCGCCGCTAGTAGGTATCGGTGGAAGTAATACAGCATTACCGATGGGGGTTGTTATTGCGCTTTGTGAAGTAGGAGCAGTGTTATGTTATCTATTTATGGCCAGAAGAAGTGAGAAGCAGTTTGAACTGCAGCAAAAACAAAATTTAGAGGCTTAACAAAAAAGAACTGATTCAAAGGGAATGTTTGAATCAGTTCTTTTTTTCATTTCTTTGAAATACCTCATACATATTATTCATGATCGTATCATATAAAACAGCAAGTTTATCCCACACCCAGCGATTACTATCGACTTCTTTTTCCCCACAGTCGATAATATCGGTATGGTCAGTAATTTTATACGCTTTTTTAACGATAATAGGAGCAATCTTCGGTATACGTGGGATTTCCTTTAAGGTATCTGCAAAGTTTCCAATGTAGACATGACCGATGATTTCGATTGTTAATGATTTATCCGATATATTGAGCACGGTATGAAATTGATTTGTATGTTGTTGTTTTAAATATTGAGCTAACTTAAATGGAGCATGCTTCTTCTTTAATACGCGGCGAAGGCTCTCTGTATTTTCGATATGAAGTGATTTTTCGCGAATAAGGACACGAATATCTTCTCCCATAAAAGGTATTGTGTTGTACATAGATGATTCTCCTTAAAACCTTACATATGTTTGCGTTATGCATATGTAAGTCTAGCATGGTTTGTTCTTTATGTGTGCTTACAGTTTTGTAAGGTGAGTAGTAAAGCAGTGCAAAAGTTATTTGTATAAAGTGACGATACTGTGACAAACATGTTGGTATACATGTTACGATGTCGTCTTAAGTGTAAAAAGTAGGATGTTCTCGGTATAATAACAAGTGGAGATAAAAGAAACTATAATGAGTAGTAGCTGTAGATAAAAGGAGAAGAAGAGATGAAGAAGGTTTTGGGTATTGCTGTAATGGGAAGTATGATCCTTCTAGCAGGATGTAATGGAAATAAGGATACGAAAGAACCGAAAGAAAAGGTAGAGCAATCTACAGAACAAACAGAAGAAATGAAAGAATACCTTGCAGTACATGAAAAATACGATTTGAAAATGAATAAAGAAATTAATAACGCACTGCAGTTATTTGAAGTGGCAAAAGAAAAGGGCGGTAAGGAAATAACGACTGCTACATATAAAGAAGATGTGCAAAAGGTAACAACGAGCATGTTAGAAGATATTGATCATATACGAAAAGAAATTCGTGTTCCGAAGTCGAAAGAGCAAGAACATGAGGTATATGTCGGTTTCTTGAATGAATCGGAACAAGCAATGAAAAAATTACAGAAGTTAGCTAAAGAAGAAGATTCATCGTTGATTCGTGATATAGAAATTAATTTTGCAACAGCATCGACATACTATAAACGTTTTCAAGCAGAAACGAAGAAATAACCTTGCCTATGCAAGGTTATTTTTTCTTCTTACTACCGCCTACTTCTTTATTTTATTTCTCTTTTATATTCTTTTTTCGTTCCATCAGAGAAGACAACTTCTAAATCGAATTTTTGATAGTCTTTATCAAGTTTGAACACGTTCACTACTTGATCGATTACTTCTTGATCAGGAGTATCTTTATCAAATTTTAATTCTTGTAGAAGTGGGCTTAATTTTGTGATAGCCTCGTCTCCTGTTAATTTTACATCTGCTTTATGATCTTCAATTTTTGCTTCCATTTTCTTGTCAGCTGCTACATTTTTATAGTCTGCTTCGTAGTCTTTCTTTGTATCTTGGTAGTCTGCCTTTAAATCGAATTCATTGAAGTTTAGTTTTAAATCTGCAGGAGCCTCATTTTTTGCTTCTTCAGTCGTCTTTTTATTAGAAGTTGTGTCTTCTTTGGCAGGAGCTTTACATCCTGTTAATGCAGGTACTAGCATAAGAGCTAATAAAACTGATAGTAGAATTCTCATTATAAATTCCTCCTTATGTAAATTCGTTCTATACAAGTTTTTCCCAAAAACATGTAATTATGTATGTGTTGAAAATAAATTATTATCCTGCAGTCACAAGGACTAATCCGCAATTTAAATCAAAAACGATTTGTATGTATATGGTAAATTGAAGTTGTGAGGGAGGGGCTAAAATGCATGAAGAATATAAAGAGATAATAAAAAAATCAATTGAATATATAGAGAATCACTTACATGAGGAGCTTACAACAGAAAGAGTGGCATCCCACAGTGCAGTATCGATGTACCATTTTCATCGCATCTTTCAAAGATATGTTGGGATGAGTGTAACAGATTATATTCGAAAGAGAAGGTTAACTCATGCTGCGCAAGTTTTAGTGTCAACGGAGAGAGCTGTTATTGATATTGCAGTGCAATACGGTTTTTCCTCACAAGAGGCATTTACGAGAGCTTTTAAAAGAATGTTTCAATTGCCACCAAAGAAATATCGAAAGTACTTTCAGTCATTTTATATAGAAAGAGAGGGTGTTTCAATGCAAAAAGGTATACCGAAAGGATGGATCTTAAGTGGAAGTCATCCTGCTGAATATGAGATGGGTTTAGATTATGAAGTTGTCCATCAAGGAAAAGTATCTGCATACATAAAAGCAAAAGAGAATGTTACGCATGGAGGATTTTCAACATTAATGCAAATGTTCCGAGCGGATAAATATGTAGGGAAGAGATTACGTTTTACAGCATTTATTAAGAGTGAAAATGTAAGAGATTGGGCAGGATTGTGGATGCGAGTAGATGGAAAAGATACAGAACCGCTCGCTATGGATAATATGCAAAATCGCCCCATTAAAAATACGAATAACTGGCAATCGTACTCGGTTGTATTAGATATAAAAGAAGAAGCACTTGGTATTGCATTTGGTGTTTTATTATCAGGAGAAGGTTGTGTGTGGCTAGATAGTATTCGATTTGATGAAGTAGATGAAAAAATCCCTTCAACAGATTTGGCAGAGAACTTTTATGAAACACTTTTAGAAGATCCGGTGAATCTACAGTTTGAAGAAGTAGAAAAATAAAAACAAGGAGAAAAGATATGCTCAAATATGTAAAACTAATAAGTATTAGTTTAGTAATATCGTCTTGTATTATGGGAATTAATTATTTAGTTAGCTATCTTTGGTCAGGGCATATACCTTCTTTGACGTGGAGAACATATTTGATGTTTGTGTTTATATTTATGATGAGTTTTGGTTCAATGCAAAAAGAAGGAAAAGAGGATTATTGACAATAGTCTTTTTCGCCTTTCTTTCATTAACACAAATGGTTGTAACTGTGCCACATGAAATGCTTTCTAAAACATATCAAACAATTAGTGAATTATTTCCTGCAACATATGCAGCGAATGGCTATTATACAATAATATTTGGAGGAGTTAGTTTAGAGAGAAATATTATTTCATTATTAGTTATTGTATTGGTTACACAATCAGTAGCAGTGATGACTTTAGCTATAAAAGGAATGGTAAAGGGAAGAAGAAGCTCTGTAGTTAAAGAAGTATAAAATAAAAAGGTATCCTCGGTGGGATACCTTTTTATTAGCACTTATTATTTTGTAACTTCTGTCCACTTGTAGTTAAACTCACCACCGAAGTCAGTTGTTACAAGTCCTTTAATGAAAGAGCGTTGTAAGTAAGAACGGCCTTGTTGGTATAAAGGAGCGACAGCGCCGTCTTGTAATAGAATTTTTTCAGCTTGCTTCATTGCTTCAAAGCGTGCTTTTTCATCGCCAGCTAAATCTGTTTTCACTTTATGAATTAGCTCATCGTACTCTTTGTTAGAGTATTTATCGAAGTTATAAGCACTATCTGTTGTAAATAAATCTAAGAATGTAATTGGATCAGCGAAGTCAGGGCCCCAGCCGTCAATACCAATTTCATAGTCACCACTTAATAGTAGTTTTAGCTGTTGTTTACGTGGTTGTGGTTTTAAATTCACTGTTAATCCATCTAGGTTCTTTTCTAATTCACCTTTTAAATATTCACCAGTCTTTTTAGCTAAAGCATTGTCACTTGTTAATAGTTCGATTGTTACTTTGTCAGTACCAAGTTCTTGTTTTGCTTTTTTCCAGTTTTCTTTAGCTGTTTTCACATCATCCTTGACTAGATTTCCATTTTCTTTACGGAAGTCATTGCCTTCTGGGCTCTTTGCAAATTTCGCAGGAACCATTCCTTCAGCTGGAACAGCGCCGTTATTTAAGATTGTTTCTACGTAAGCTTTTTTATTCATTGCGCCGTTAATAGCAAGGCGTGCATGTTGATTTTTTAATGTTTCATTTTTCTGATTTAATCGTAAGAATTGAATACCGACTTCAGCGCGTTCTTTGAAGTTTGGATCGCTCTTATATTTATCAACAAACTCTGCAGTTAAAGCAACACGATCAATTTGTCCTGAATCATATAAGTTCACTTCTGTAGACTTATCTTTAACGACATTGAAGTTGATTTCTTCTAATTTTACAGTTTTAGCATCCCAATAGTTAGGATTTTTCTTCAATTGGAAGCTTTGTTCATGTTTCCAGTTATCTAATGTGAAAGCACCGTTATAAATTAAATGATTTGTTTCTAAACCATATTTATCGCCTTGAGACTTTAAGTACTCTTCATTAATTGGTAAGAATGTTGAGAATGTAGTTAAGCTTAAGAAGTAGGGAACAGGACGGTCTAGTTGTACTTCTAACGTTTTATCATCAACAGCTTTGACCCCTAGTTGATCAATTGGCAATTGTTTTTGGTTTATTTGTTTCGCATTCTTTATATCGAAGAATAAGAATGCGTATTCAGCTGCTGTATCAGGATTTACGGCACGTTGCCAAGCGAAGGCAAAGTCCTTTGCTGTAACAGGAGTACCGTTTGACCATTTTGAATCACGGAGATGGAATGTATATTTTGTTTTATCGGGACTAATGTCAACCGACTCAGCGACACCAGGAACCGGTTTATTATCTTCTCCCATTGCATATAGCCCTTCAAAAACATTACGCATTACGTTCATGGATTCCCCATCCGTTGCTTTTGCAACATCCATTGTTGGAATTTCTGAAGCGAATGATAAGTTAATTGCCTGTTTATCAGGTGCTTTATCGTTTGCTTTCGCTCCGCTTGCATTATCTTTATTTCCCCCGCAAGCAGTTAGTAATAGACTTGCCCCTAAAACAGATGCAACAACAGGTACAACTTTTTTCTTCATTGTTCGTTCCTCCCTAAATGTGTTGTTCGTAACGTCATAATGTCCGTGTCTTGAAGTAGCTATAGAAGGAGATAAAACCTATTATAAATATTTGTTTATAGGTAATCAGGTGTTCTATATGTATATACATGTCGAACTATAATCTATCGTTATATGTTTCAACGTAGTAGACATTATATTTTGATGGTGAAATATTTTGTTTCTTTGATTATTTAGAATATTAACACTGAAAAGAACTATATGTCAATAATAAAAATAGATTGTTAATTTCTCAGAATAATATATTAAAAAAGCAGATTCTCATGTGTGAGAGAACCTATTTTTAATATATTTTGCTAAAAAAACAATTGGTGTGGGCTAATAATAAGTGGGGATGAAGAAACCCCCACTTATTAAAGTTTCACTTTATTTTTCAATTTTTGCCCACTTGAAGTTTAATTGACCTGCAAAGTCTACTTGCACAATTCCTTTCACATAAGAACGTTCTAAATAAGATTCGCCTTTTTGGTAAAGAGGAGCGATAACAGAGTCTTTAAATAATATTTTCTCGGATGCTAGTAATGCTTCCCAGCGAGCTTTTTCATCACCAGCTAAAGTTGTTTTCACTTTTGCTATTGTTTCATCGAATTCCTTATTAGAGTAATGATCTAAGTTATAAGGGTTATTCGTTGTAAATAGCTCAAGGAATGTAATTGGATCCGCAAAGTCAGGGCTCCAGCCATCAATTCCGATTTCGTAGTCACCTTTTAATAAAAGCGAAACTTGTTGCTTACGCGGCTGAGGTTTTATATTTACTGTTAATCCATCTAGATTCTTTTCTAGTTGTCCTTTTAAGAATTCACCAGTTTTCTTATCAAGGTCAGCATCACTCGTTAATAATTCTAATGTTATCTTTTCAGAACCAAGCTCTTGTTTAGCTTTTTTCCATAACTCTTGTGCAGATTTTGTATCAACTTTTGTTAAATCGCCGTTTGCAGTACGGAAGTCTTTTCCTTCAGGTCCTTTTGCAAAGTTTTTTGGAACGAGACCAAATGTTGGTGTAGAGCCATCATTTAATAACGTATTTACAAAGGATTTTCTATCAATTGTTTGATCAATTGCTTGGCGTGCAGAAACGTTTTGAAGTATTTTGTTTTGTTGATTCATACGTAAAAATTGTACGCCTACGTTTGGACGTTCTTTAAAGTTAGCATCCTTTTTATATTTATCGACGAAGTCAGATGTTAGTTTTATACGATCTAATTGTTTTGACTCGAATAAATTTACTTCTGTTGATTTTTCTTTTACGACATTAAAATTGATTTCTTCTAGTTTGACAGTATCTTTATCCCAATAGGTAGGGTTCTTCTTAAATTTAAAGCTTTGTTCGTGCTTCCAATCGCTTAGTGTAAAAGCTCCATTGTACAAAATTGTATTATCTTCTAAAGCGTACTTATCACCTTGTACTTTAAAGAATTCCTCATTAATTGGTAGAAATGTTGGGAACGCTGTTAAGCTAATAAAATAAGGAACAGGACGCTCTAATTCTACCTCAAACGTATGGTCATCAACTGCTTTTACACCAAGTTGGTCGGCTGGAAGTTCTTTGTTGTTAATTTTTGTTGCGTTTTTAATATCAAAGAATAAAAATGCATATTCAGAGGCTGTTGCTGGATCTACGGCACGTTGCCAAGCGAACACAAAATCTTTAGCTGTAACAGGAGTGCCATTTGACCATTTTGAATCTCGCAAATGGAATGTGTATTTCGTTTTATCGCCACTTACTTCATGAGATTTTGCAACACCAGGAACAGGTTTGTTACCTTCACCAAGATTATACAAACCTTCAAATACGTTTCTCATTACTTGACCAGAATCAGTATCTGTAGCACGAGCCGTATCCATTGTTCGTATTTCAGTAGGTGAAGATAAGTTTAAAACCTGTTTACTAGGTGCCTCGTCTTTTGCATTTGCTCCGCTTGCTTCGTTTTTATAACTACCGCAACCAGTTAATAAAATACTTACTCCTACAACTGATGCAATACCGGGTACAAACTTCTTTTTCATTTGATTTTCCTCCTAAATAATTAAGTTTGGATGATGATGAGGGAAATGAAAAATAAAAAATCCCTCTTTTCATATTGAGAAAGAGGGATTTTTACGTACAAGTTATGCACCCGTATATAAACGAAGTCCCTCATTCTATCTTTCAAGCATAAAGCTTGCAGGAAGTGGCACAGTATTCAAAATGAACCTGTTGCCGAGGTTTCAAAGGGCCAGTCCCTCCACCTCTCTTGATACAATGAGTAAACGAATAAATTTTATTAATTTTTTTGTTTCTTTGATAATTCAAAATCTTACACCTTGAATAATGAAGTGTCAACTAAATGAAATATAGTTTAAATTTTCAGTTTTCTTAAATGAAAAAACCACTGCATATGGCAGTGGTTTTTCTACTAGAAGTTAAAGTTATCTGGATCTGGACCAACGCGACGATCTTCATTTAAAGCTTGAATTGCTTTCATATCATCAGCACTTAATTCAAAGTCGAAGATGTTTGCATTTTCAATAATGCGATGTTCTTTAATTGATTTAGGAATTGTTACAACTTCGTTTTGTAAATCCCAACGTAAAATAATTTGCGCAGTTGATTTATTATATTTTGTCGCAATTTCTTGTAACGTTGGATTATCTAGTAGTTGTCCTTGCATTAATGGTGACCAAGCTTCAAGCTGGATATTATGTTCTTTACAGAATGCATGTAACTCTTCTTGTGCTAAACGTGGGTGGTATTCCACTTGGTTGACCATTGGCTTAATTTCAGCAATTTCAAATACGTCTTGTAAGTGGTGAATGTGGAAATTACTCACACCGATAGCGCGAACACGGCCATCTTTATAAAGTGTTTCTAATGCTTTCCATGATTCAGTATATTTCCCTTTTACAGGCCAATGTACTAAATATAAATCTAAATATTCTAGACCTAATTTCTCTAATGTAGTTTCAAATGCTTGAAGCGTTGTTTCATATCCTTGATCGCTATTCCATACTTTTGAGGTAATAAATAATTCTTCACGTGAAACACCGGATTCACGAATCGCTTGCCCAACGCCTTCTTCATTTTGATAGATTGCTGCAGTATCGATGCTGCGGTAGCCATTTTTAATTGCTGCTTTTACAGAATCAATTACTTCTGAACCATCTTCTACTTTAAAAACACCTAAACCAAACCAAGGCATTTTTACACCGTTATGTAATGTTGTATAGTCTTTTAAACTTGTTAAAATCATATTATTTCCCCCTAGCTTTTTTGTTTGTTGCTTCTACTGCTTTTTGAATTGCCTCTGAAAAATTATATTCGTATAAAGTTTTGAGACCCTCAGCTGTGGAACCACCTGGCGTTGTTACTTGTTCGCGAAGGTTAGCTGGATTTTGCGTTTGTTCAAGCATAGAAGCAGAGCCAGAAATCATTTGAATGACAAGATGTTTTGCGGTTTCTTCATCAACTCCATAACTTTTTGTTGCTTCAATTAAGCTTTCAGCAAAGTAATAAAGGAAGGCTGGTGCACTTCCAGTAACTGCAGTAAGCTGATGAACTTCTTCCTCAGTACAAAGTTGCGAAGTACCAATACCTTTTAAAAGTAGTTGCAGGGTTTCTTGATGTATCTCGTTTACTGATTGTCCCATTGTATATAAGGAGATAGACTTTCCAATTTCAGCAGCTGTATTAGGCATAATCCAAGCAACAGGCGTGCCTTTTGGGAGTCTAGCTTCTAAATAAGATGGTCCAATGCCAGCTGCTACTGTTACGACTAGTTGATTTGATATTAACGGAGATAGCTCAGCTAATAACTCTTCATGAGCCGAAGGTGGCATTGCTAAAACAACCGTATCAACAGATGTAACATGCTGTTTCCAATCTGTTGTAGTAGACACATTATATCGATGTTGTAACTGTTTTAGCTTTTCTATGTTGCTTCGGTTAGAGACGATAATTTCTTCGATGTACTCTTTGCTTGTTTTAAGTAATCCGGAAAATATAGCTTCTGCCATACGACCGGCACCAATAAATAAAATTCGATGTTTAGTTAGCATATCCTTTATTCCTTTCTAGTAGAGATATGTTATAAAAACGATATCATCTTTAAGAGAATTTTGTAAAAAGAAAAGACTTACCGTAGATGGAATGGATAATGAGAAGGAGGAAATTCATGCTAATATTAGCTATTATTAATCTCTTTATATGTGTAGCTGGTTTGCTAGAGTGGAAGAGCAATTATAAGGGGCAAGAACATACAAATAATTATATCTAGAAAATAATTAGAATTAAAAAACCCCTGAAGTACATATGCTTCAGGGGTTTACTAATAGAATATAAGATTATGCTTTTGTCATACCAAGTAATACAGCGCCGCCGATAATTAAAACACTACCTAGTGCAATAAAGATCAATTGACGTTTTGTTTTCTTTTCACCTAAGAATACAATCGCACCGAATGTTGAGATAACGATTCCAGTTTGAGATAATGGGAAGCTTGTTGCTACTCCAACACGTGGTAATGAAAGAAGTAAGAATAAGTTTCCAGTTCCCCATAGTAAACCAGACAAAGCATTACGGATTGCATATTTGTTAAATGGTTTATGTTTAGACGTCAGTACAACCGCACCAACAAACATACCAACTGCTTGTGGTAAAATAGCAGACCAACCATCGATATTATACCAACGAATAATAATTACATATACAAGATAGCCGAAAGTAGAAACAATTAAAGTAAGAAGTCCTTTTTTCAATTGTCCAGGTGGCTGAGCATTTTCTTTATCATCTAATGATGTGAATACAACACCAACTACGATTAATAGGATTGCAATCGTTCCCAGAATGATCGTTGTAGTAGTAGTCCACTCACGGAAAGCGATAACCCCAAAGATAGAAGTTGCAACAAGTTGCATACCAGTAGAAATCGTTACAGTAGTTGAAACACCTAGTTTTTCAACTGTTTTTAATTGGTTTACTTGTCCTAAAGCCCAGAATAAACCTGAAATAAAACCAACAATTAAGATTGTCATTGTTAAAGCTGGTTGAGTAAATACATACATAATTGTTGCGAAGAATAGAGCACCGATTGTCATACCTACCGTTTGGCTATATGCACCACCGCCCATTTTTACGCTTACTAATAAGATGTTTCCCCATGCAATTGCAGGAAGAAGCGCTAATAAAATGTCCATTACAAGACTCCCTTCGGTTTGCTATACCAATATAGTTACATATCGTTCTAACGATCGGTAATGCCCCACTAATAGAGTAGAAGATTACCGATCGCTAAAACAGGATGAAGAATTCACGATATAAATGCGTTTTCATTTCTTCATTTTTTGAAACACCTCCATATAATAACAGGAAATTGCCTATTTTAGAAAGTGAATTCAAATAAAATGTATATTTTAATAAGAGGTAAAATTCAGTTATTTCCCGGTGGTATATTTTATTTCCTAAGAAATAAAGAAGCAGCTTCGAAAAAAGCTGCTTTAAGAGTTAGTAATTCTTTTATTAATAAGTTGAATACATAGTAGAAATACGAGTGACATACCGATAGTAATAACTACAAGTGTCCATGCGAGTTGCATATTACTTGCATCAATAGCCATGTAAATTGCAGTTGGGATTGTCTGTGTTTTACCAGGAATGTTCCCGGCAAACATAAGTGTAGCGCCAAATTCACCGAGCGCGCGGACAAAGCTCAAAATCATCCCGCTTAGTAAGGCAGGAAATGCGAGCGGAAGTGTAACGTGCAGAAAAACTTGATATTCACTTGCGCCAAGGTCACGAGCACTTTCTTCAATTTGTACATTTGCGATAGAAAATCCCGTTTTCGCTGATTGGTACATAAGCGGAAATGCAACAACTGTAGAAGCAATGATCGCAGCAGTAGATGTGAACATAATAGACTGCTGAAATAATGATTCAACCCACTTTCCGATCGGGCTGTTGTTTCCAAAGATGATAATGAGAAAGAAGCCGATAACAGTTGGTGGAAGTACCATTGGTAATAAAAATATGGTTTCTAATAGTACTTTATATCGCCATGAGGAGCGAGCTAGTGCTCGCCCGACAATTGTCCCTAAAATTGTAACGAGAATAGTGGCGCATGCAGCTACTCTTAAAGATAGAAAGACAGGCGATAAAATAGCATCAATGCTCATAGTAATTAAGACAGGACTGTAAATCCATATTTTTTAAAGATAGATTGTGCATCTTTTGACTGCAAATACTCATAAAATGAAGTCGCCTCTTTCTTATGTTTAGATTCCTTTATAACACCTAAAGGATAGTGGATTGGCTCATGAGAAGTAGCTGCTGCTGTCTCACCAATCTTTACTTTATCCGAAATGAGAGCCTCTGTTTTGTATACGATACCAGCATCGACATTCCCTGTTTCTACATATGTTAACACTTGGCGAACATCTTTTGTAAATACGACTTTATTTTGAACATCATTCCAAAGGTTTTCGTGTGTTAGAGAAGCCTTTGCATATTTGCCAGCAGGTACAGATTCAGGTGTACCAAGTGCAATTTTTTTTATTTTTTCATCTTTTAAATCTTGAATTTTTGTAAGAGAACTATCTTTTGGGACGACTAGAACGAGTTCGTTTCCAAGGAGATTTTTCCCCTCTTTTTCATTAATGAATCCTTTTTTTACAAGGGTTTGGAATTTATCTTCTGCTGCTGAGAAGAATAAATCAGCAGGTGCACCTTGTTCAATTTGTTGTTGAAGTGCTCCAGAAGCACCGAAGTTAAAAGAAAGTTTGATATTTGGCTCTTTTTCTTTATATTGTTTTTCGATTTCTTTTAATGCATCTTGTAAGCTTGCAGCAGCTGAGATAGTCAGTTCAACTGTTTTATCCTCTTTAGCAGCTGACTTTGTATGCTTTTCCCCACTTGTACAAGCAGCGCTAAATATAAGAAGGAAAGAAAGTATAAGTGCCCCGATGGAACGTAATATAAATTTATTCATAAAAAAATCCCCTTTCATTTTGACACATCTAATTATAACTAAATATAACTAAATATAACTAGTTATAATTGAATATAATTTGAACATATGTCTATTTTTAAAAAATAGGAGAAATATTCTTTTCTTTGTTACAATGAAAGGAGAAAGTGAGGAATCGTCTATGGATCATCATTCCTACACAACGGAAGAAGTAGCAAAGCGATTAAAAGTATCAAAATTAACTGTATACGACTTAATTAAAAAAGGAGAACTTCCTTCTTATAGAGTTGGTAGACAGATGCGCATTGATGCAGCAGATTTAGATCAATATATAAAGCAAATGAAAACAGGGAAAGTACAAGTTAATCCTGTGAAAAACGATGGTAGTAGTATCTTGAACACGTGTATTATTAGTGGTCAAGAACTAACGTTAGATATGTTAGCTAAACGTATAGAAAATCGTTTGCCAAGTTCTAATGTTTTAAGAGCGTATCAAGGTAGCTTAACGAGTTTAGTGAAAATGTATCAAGGAGAAGGAAGTATCGTTAGTTTGCATTTGTTTGATGGTGAAACGGGTACATATAATATTCCTTACGTAAAACGTATTTTAGTAGGACAGCCATGTCTTATGATTAATTTATTGTCCAGAAATGTAGGGTTTTATGTTCAAAAAGGAAATCCGAAGAAAATAAAGACATGGGCTGACATATCCGGTTCCACTATAAAGTTTGTGAATCGAGAAAAGGGTTCTGGTATTAGAGTGTTAGTGGATGAACAATTACGAATCCGAAAATTAAATAAAGCTGATATTAGTGGATATGAATGGGAAGAATCGAATCATCTTGGTGTTGCCACGCAAGTTGCAAATGGAAAAGCTGATGTAGGAGTAGGTTCAGAAAAGTTTTCGCAAATTGTAAATGTGGACTTTATTCCAATCATGAAAGAACAGTATGATTTAGTAATTTTGAAGAATAAAGAAAATGAAGAGCTGATTGAAGTTGTGAAAGACATTCTGCAATCGGAAGAATTTCATAATGAATTAAATGCGATTGGCGGATATGATATTACGAAAACAGGTCAAATTGTATATGAAATAAAGTGAAACTTTAATCAGTGTGGGGGTTCTTCATCCCCCACTGATTATTAGTTGAACCAATCGGACTTTAATGGGCAGCCCGACCCCCACCTAACTTCTTTGCTTTCGCAGAATTTTGAGGAGGGGGTCTTACTGCCCATTAAAGCGGGACAAACTAAAAAGCTGCTTGTCTATAAGACGAGCAGCTTTTTCTATATATAAAGGGGTTTGGGGAAACAAAGTGTTAAATAAGACCTTGAGCAAGTGTATAAATGAAAGCCGTAAGAAGAGTAGCTCCACTTGCAAGTCCGATAAAGTCTGATTTGTTGAAAGTAATGTTGTTCATTATAATCTCTCCTTATTTGTTTAATGTAGTTGCAACAGCTTTTGCATCGACAAGTGCGGATAGCACCATGCCCATTGTATTTAAAAATTTATTTGATTTCATATTGTTCATCATGCGTATCCGCTCCTTTTCGAATAGTTGTTGCCCTGCTTATGTCTTAATTATAGGGAATATGGATACTTCCAACTATCGAATTAGCTTACGAAAGACTTACACTTTTGTAAGAAAAAAAGACATTCATGTAAGAATGTCTTTCACAGCATATTGATATGATGATGGTCTTCAATTGTTTTTAAAAAACTACGCATTGAATTCGTCATATAGCTATCTTTACGGCGTATGAAAACCGTTGAAATACTGCCGTATTTTTCAGGGATTGCATGACAATGTACCTTACCTGCTTTAGAAAGATGATGGACAGCAGACTGTGGTACGAGTGTAATTCCGAGACCGAGTGCAACACTGTTTAATATTGTCTCTAATATATTGAATTCCATAATTCTTTTTGGTAGCAAACCTTCGTCTTTAAGCCAACGTTCTAGTTTGGAGCGGTATCCACATCCTTGGTTAAAAACGAGTAGAGGCGTTGTTGTAAATTCTTCTATATGAAAGGCTTTATTTTGTGTTATAAGCATTAATTTCTCTGTACTAACATCGTATTGTTCGATTAGTGGATGTTTAATAGGACCTGATATAAAGGCGCCATCTAATTGATGATCAAGTACTTCTCTAATTAATTCTTCTGTTAGACCCGCTTGTAATGATAAATCGACATTCGGATAGCTTTTATAGTAAGAAGATAAAATGGTAGGCAGTGTACTTACTGTTTCGACTGTACCGATTTTTAATATACCAGAAGGTGTTTCGCTATCTAAAAATACTTGTTTTAGTTCGTCGACATCTTGCAAAATTTTACTAACATAAACGAGCATTTTTCTTCCTTCAGCTGTTAAAGTCATTCCTCGTTTATGGCGGTAAAAGAGTGGGGTTTTTAATTCGTTTTCTAGTTGTTTAATACGTGCAGTTACATTTGATTGTACATAATTTAATTCCTTTGCTGCGCTACTTACACTACCCTGATCGGCAACGCTTTTAAAGATTTGTAAGTCTCTTAATTCCATTTTGTAATCCCCCTTGATGTTAACTATCATTATAAATGATAGTTAACATCATTTTGAATCATTTTACGTGATATATTTTTTCTTTTACAATTCTCTTTGTGCAAATAGAAAGAAACGGGGGATTGCGGTGAGAAGAGGTCAAATGATAATAGGGGCTTTGGCGTGTTTAATTGCGAGTATGTCATGGGGAGCGATGTTTCCAGTTGCTGATCATGCGCTAGAATACATAGATCCATTTTATTTTTCGCTTATTCGCTATGGAGCAGTGGCGATAATGCTGATTGTATTGTTGTTAGTGAAAGAAGGAAAACAGGCATTTTGTTTAGAGGGAAGAGGAAAGTTACTCGTCTTTTTTGGAACGATGGCATTTACAGTATATAATGTCCTCATATTTTTAGGGCAAATGTTAATGGGTAAGTCGGGTGTAATGGTAGCTTCCATTATGGAAGCACTTATGCCGATGATTTCTATTTGTATTTTATGGGGATATAAGCATATAAAACCGAAGAAGTATATGATAACGAGTATGGTTATTGCTTTTGTAGGAGCTGTGTTTGTTATTACAAAAGGTGACATGAGTTTCTTTGTAACATTGAAAGATAATATGTTCCCATTAGCATTTATATTTATTGGTGTTGTAGGGTGGGTTATTTATACGATGGGTGGTCAAACTTGTAGTGATTGGTCAACGTTACGTTATTCTACGTTGACGTGTGTATTCGGTACGACTGTTACAGGAATTATAACGGTAATTATTACGTCGCTTGGATATATTTCAGTTCCGAGTATGGGAACGATTTCTATTGTGAAATATGATTTGTTATTCATGATGACATTGCCAGGTATTGTAGCGCTACTTGCTTGGAACTATGGTGTGAAAATTTTATCATCCATTAATGGGATTTTATTTATTAATTTTGTACCAATTACGACTTTAGCTATTATGATGATGCAAGGGTATCAAATCACAATGTTTGATATTATAGGGACTGTACTTGTTATTGCAGCGCTTATTCGCAATAACGTTTGTCAGAGAAAAGAAGAAAATATAAATAAGAGAGTTTTACAAGAAGAACAATTACGTCAAGCTGTTTAATAGGCAAATGGAGGATTTCACATGTTAGAAAGTTTATTGTTTTTCTTCGCCGTCGGAGTTGCCTGTGAGCTTGCAGCAATTAATCGAAATGGTCGTAAAAAGATAAAACAACAAGCTGAGCTAATACAGCTTTTAAAAGAATTGAAAGAAAGAAAAAATTAAAAAGACGACCGGGCATAGACGGTCGTCTTTTTCTATATAAAGGGGAAAGGGGACACAAAGTTATACAAGCGTAGCAGCGTAAATGAAAGCAGTAAGAAGAAGAGAGCCGCTAGCTAATCCTAAAAAATCTAATTTGTTAAAAGTAATGTTATTCATAATACATTCTCCTTACTTGTTTAATGCAGAAGCAACAGCTTTTGCATCGAAAAGAGCCGATAATACCATGCCCATTGTATTTAAGAAATTGTTCGTTTTCATTTTGTTCATCATATTGATCCACTCCTTTTCGAATAATTGTTGCCCTGTTTCTGACTTAATTGTATGAAATATAGTAAGAAGTAACTATCGAATTAGCTTACAAGAAAATTACACTTTTGTAAGAATTGAAATTTAACAATTCATCCTTAATTTTATTACCAACTCCTAAAACTTAGTGTTATAATTGTTATAAGAATATGATTATACTTCGGATGTTTAGAAAGGAACGAAATAAATGTATAAACCAATTACATTTTTGTTGAAATATATATTTAAAACAGCTGGGAAAGTAGAAGTACAAGGAAGAGAAAAGCTACCAGAAGGTGGACCCTATGTTGTTGCATGTACACATACAAGTTTTATGGATGTATTAATGTTAGCTACAGGGATGTATCCAACTCAAATTCATTACATGGCCAAAAAAGAATTATTTGAAGGGAAATTCAAAAATTGGTTCTTTAAAAATGTAAATGCATTCCCTGTAGATCGTGCGAATCCAGGACCAAGTACACTTAAAATTCCATCACGTTTATTAAAAGAAGGAAAGGTAGTAGGGATTTTTCCGAGTGGAACAAGATCAGCGGAAGATGTTTCATTAAAAGCGGGTGCTGTGACAATTGCGATGCGTTCCAATGTTCCGTTAGTACCAGCAGCTTATGTTGGTCCATCAAGTGTAAAAGAATTAATAAAGGGGAAAAAGGCACAATTGATTTTTGGAGATCCAATTCAAATTGAGGCTGGAGAACAAATAGATCGAAAAACCGCTATGAAAATGATGACAGATCAATTAAATGAGAAGTTTGAGGAGTTAAAAGAAGCTTTGCAATCAAATCAAAAATAAGAAAAGACGACCGGGCATAGACGGTCGTCTTTTCTATTACTATTTATAATAAAGGGGAAAGGGGACACAAAGTTATACAAGCGTAGCGGCGTAAATAAAAGCAGTAAGAAGAATCGAGCCACTAGCTAGTCCTAAAAAATCTAATTTGTTAAAAGTGATGTTATTCATAATACATTCTCCTTACTTGTTTAATGTAGAAGCAACAGCTTTTGCGTCGATAAGAGCGAAAAATACCATGCCCATTGTATGTAAGAAATTGTTCGTTTTCATTTTGTTCATCATATTAATCCGCTCCTTTTCGAATAGTTGTTACCTTGTTTCTGACTTAATTGTATGAAATATTGCGGAAAGTCACTATCGAATTAGCTTACAGAAAAATTACACTTTTGTAAGAGAAACGAATGAAGGTGTAATGATAAGAAGATTTGACATATGTTCATGAGATTCATTAAGTTAAAGGTAGAGGTGAGTGTATGGCTAATATTAAAGATATTGCAAAGATGGCGGGAGTTTCAGTTACGACTGTTTCGAGAGTGTTGAATGATCACCCATATGTAAGTGAAGAAAAAAGAAAAGCGGTTATAGAGATAGTTGAGAAATTGAATTACTCGCAAAACGCAAATGCTGTTCATTTATCAAAAGGAAAAACGAATATTGTTGGTGTGATTTTACCGTATATTAATCATCCGTGTTTTGATGCGATGGTGAGCGGAATGATGGAGACTGCGTTAGCGCATAATTACAGGGTGCTACTTTGCCAAACGAATTATAATAAAAAAGAAGAAATGAAAAGTTTACATATGTTAAAAACAAAACAATTGGATGGTCTTATTATTTGTTCACGTGCAAATGATTGGGAAACGATAGAACCGTATGCTTCTTACGGCGCAATAATTGCTTGTGAAGACAATGATATTTCAAACATCTCAAGTGTATATACGAATCATTCAGCGGCCTTTCAATTAGGAATGGATTATTTGATTGAGAAAGGTTATAAAAAAATTGGTTATTGTACGGGAAGAAAATTAGGGCCGAGTAGTCAAAAGCGTTTTGATGTTTATAAACAGCAATTGCAATCTATAGACGAAGAGGTTAATGAAGAATGGATTTTTACAGAATGTTTTACACTAGAAGATGGTGTAAAAGTGGCTCATAAGTTAAAAGAGATGCAGGATCTTCCTGAAGCATTAATAGTAGCAGGTGATGAAGTTGCGATTGGGGTTATGACAGAGGTTGAAAAATTAGGGATTCAAGTTCCTGAGGATTTAGCGATTATTGGCTTTGATAATCAACCTATCTCGCAAGTGTTACAATTGACAACTATTGATCAAAATTTAAAGGAGATAGGGAAAACTGCTTTTGAAATGTTGCATAGAAAAGTGAATGACGAGAGTTCTGAACAAGAAAAGCTGGAAATTCCATACGAACTTGTGGAACGCTCTACAGTTTAATCGTAATCCGTTATGTGTATAATCGCATAACGGATTATTTTTTTGAAATATCTTTGACAGGAAACGCGTTTCATACTTTATAAAGGAGTTAAACCGGTCTGTAATAATCCATGGATTCTTTTCAAGTGTTAATGCAGTGAATAGAATTTGGAGGAATATGCATGAATGAACTTTTATCGAGTATGAAAAAGTATGTAGATGATGATGAAAAGATTCTGGCTTTTGTGGTAGGGATATTTGAGAAGGATAATTTTATATTATCGTATCAACATGGGGTTTTTGTTGCCACTACTAGACGTCTCCTTTTTTACGGGAAATTTCCGTACTATTCTTCAACATTTAAAGAGTATTCATATTTGTATATAGATAGCATAGATTTTCATCCGTATTTTGAATTTACTTGTAGTCATGAAACCATTCGCGCTAAGTATATTCAGAAAGGGAATGTGGAGCGATTTGTCCGTGCAGTTAGAGCAAATATGAATAATTAATCAACCCTCTGTTTAAACATAATATTTCAATTTTTAAGAGGGAAAATGCGGAATAAAAACCACTTCTAAACCTCTAGGAGATAGTGATACAATGTCAAATGGGGGGAGGGTATGAACTATGGTTAATCAACGTATAAAGGAAATAACACTAATTACAATTGGTTCATTATTATTCGCAATTGGTATTAATTACTTTGCAATTCCAAACCGTTTATCGGAAGGTGGAATTATTGGTTTAACGGTTGTTACGTACTACTTATTTGATTGGTCACCAGGAATTGTGAACTTTGCTATAAATGCAATTTTACTAGCTGTTGGTTATAAATTTTTTGATAAGAAAACAATGATTTATACAATTTTAGGGATTGTAGAAACATCTTTGTTTTTATACGTTACAGAACATATTGAGTATCATGTAAATAGTGATACATTATTAGCAGCTTTATTTGCTGGTTTATTTGTGGGAATTGGATTAGGTTGTATGTTCAAAGCCGGAGGTACATCGGGAGGATCAGCAATCTTAGCTCAGTTAGCAAATCAATATTTAGGTTGGAGTGTAGGTAAAGGCGTACTAATTATTGATATTGTTGTAATTGCTGGTTCTGTATTTATAATAGGGCAAGAAAAGGCGATGTATACACTTGTGGCTGTGTTCATTGGAGCGAAGGTGATTGATTTCATTGTAGAAGGAATGGACACAAAAACGGCTGTTACGATTATTTCGAATCAACCAGATTTAATTCGTGAAGCTATTACGAAAAATATGACACGCGGTGTTACTGTATTAGAAGGGCGCGGCGGATATACTGGTAAAAATAAAGAAGTTTTATATGTTGTTATTAATAAACAAGAGCTTGTTAAGTTAAAACAAGTTATTAGCCGGGTAGATGAAGATGCTTTCGTTGTTATACATGATGTACGTGATGTACTTGGCGGTGGCTTTAAAGCAAGCTAAAAGGTGAACGAGCAAATTCGTTCACCTTTTTTAATTCTTACAAAAATGTAAGTGTAATGTAATGAGATTCAATAGTAGATTTTATTCCCCCTTTTTAAAATGGATGTATATATATCCTGCAGAGGAGGAATGTTTATTATGAAGAAAAAAATGATCACTACTATAATAGCGATGATAGTGATAATAGTAATGTTACTGCCTACGAAACTTGGACCAGTTATCGATAAATATAATCCATTTTATAAGACGAAAGAATACTATACGGTTGTGAATACAATTGGTCAGCATATTGGTGATGAGTGGTATGAATATGAATTTATTGCATTCGATGAACGTGGTAGAGAGCAGAAAATAAAGAAAACGGTTAAGCATATGTTAAAGAGAGATGAAGCATTAAAGGTTTTTGCAAAAGGACGTTACGGTGAATCGATTGAAGAGATTGAGGTTGCAAATATTCCTATAAATGCGAAGAGCAAACTTTTAACGATGAGATAGTGAAATATACCCCCGGCTATTTTTTGTCGAAAATAAAAATACTGGGTAAGGGTATTTTTGAGATTAACAAAAAAGCCTTAGTCCATATAGACTAAGGCTTTTTTATTATATAAAGGGGAAGGGGGTACATTGTAGTAGCATGGGTGAAAGGTATAAGAAGAGTAGCTACTAGCAATGTAATTTGGTTATGTGAGTGTTCTTCTTATTTGGCTTACTTTCTAACTTTATTGTACGAAATATAAGTAAGGGGAACTATCGAATTACATTACACATAACTTACAAACATGTAAGCCTTCTGTAATGTAATTCGATAGTTAAAAGATAGTAATTTTCATATAGTGTAACTAGAAAGTCTCAATGTATTACTTTCTGTTTGTAATGAAGAATGAAAAACCAACTAATTTTTAATAATCCTCATCTGAATAAAGATGGGGATCCTTTTTTAAACCTTACAACATTGTAAGGTTTACGTAAGTTAATTCGATAGTAAATTTGTCATATTTTTTGCATAATAGATACAGATAGAAAAATAATTAGGGATCTAGTAAGAAGGGAGAAAAATGGGATGCGTAAAGAAGAAGTAGTGAAGTTACCAATTAAAGATTTCTGTAGCTACTTTACTGTTGCCGTAGTGTGTATTGGATTATTTGATATCATAACAAACTTAATTGTTAAATAATATAGATGCTAAAACAAGAAAGGAACTCCTTTCTTGTTTTTTTATGGGGGCATAAAGATGAAATGGATTGATAGTCATATACATGTTGATCAATATAAGGATGAAGAGAAGAGCAGATTACTAAAAGAGGTGGAAAATAGTAAGGAAATAAAGGGGCTTATTGCGGTATCTATGAATTATCAATCTTGTAAGGAAACGTTATCTTTAGCGAAGAAGTATCCCTTTATATATCCAGCGATAGGGTTTCATCCAGAGCAACAGATTCATAAAGAAGAGTGTGAACAGATTTATCAACTTATTGAACAGAACGCAGAGGAAATTGTTGCGATTGGTGAAGTAGGTTTGCCCTATTATTTGAGAAAAGAAGATGAAAGAATTGCTGCAGATCCATACATAGCTGTATTGAAAAAATTTATAGAACTAGCTAGTAAGTATAATTTGCCGATTGTATTACACGCAGTTTATGAAGATGCTGACATTGTATGTGATTTGCTAGAGAAATATAAAGTTTCACGTGCACACTTCCATTGGTTTAAAGGAAGCGATGAAACAATGAAACGGATGATGAAAAATGGTTATTATATTTCGATTACACCGGATGTTTTACATAAGGAGAAGATTAGAAAAATCGTTTCGTATTATCCGCTTGAATATATGATGGTAGAAACAGATGGTCCGTGGGAATTTCAAGAAGATGTTATAACGCACCCAAGAATGATTCGAGAGGTATTAAAGGAAATTAGTTCTATAAAAAACATATCCATTGATAAGGTCGCAGAAACAATATATGAAAATACAAGTCGATTTTATTTGAAAGGATAGGAGAATTATAGTTTTAATCATGTAACGGAAAAAGTAAAAGTTGAATTTATTTAATAAAATGCCATGGTTTGATATAGGACAAAAAACCACCAAGCGTTCCGCTCGGTGGTTTTGTATTAGGATTCTAATTTTTTCGCACGTTTTAATAATAAAAGAAAGACAATGATAACGAATCCTAGCATAAGGAAGAAGCCATATTGCTTTATATAATCAATTATGTCATTCGCACTGGTTGGTTTTTCAACGTGAATGCCGTCTTTATTCGTCGTAATATGAATATCTTTCATTTTTACTTCATTCTTTTCCTTTTGTAAATCAATCCATTCTATATTTGGAATACTTTCTAGATCCTTTAACACTTCTTTTAATGGTTTCGCACCTAAGTAAGGATGATAGAATGCACCAATAACTCCATCGGATAATTTAGAAACAGATAGAGCACGCTCTTTCATTTTAGCAGTAGTTTGTGGCGTATCTTCTTCAATAAATCCGACTGTTTCAGGCAATAGTTTCATTCCATGTAAAAATGATGGAGTACTTGTATAATATGGTGAGTGCATGGATTTCCAAGTTGTATCATTTAACTGTAGTTGTCCTACATAAGTTGAAAAGTACCTTGATAATATTTCATATCCTTTTTGAGACATCGTGTAATGAGGTGCTTCAAAGGCAACAGGATATAGTTTAGCATCTACAAGTTCTTGAATTCCTTTTTCGATATGATCTTTCGTATATTTTTCCTCGAATTCTTCCCCTTTTTTTACATATTGGTTATATGCCTCTATATTTGGAAAGTCATCTTTTGTCTTCGGTTTTTCATGCTTCGGTTGGCGAATTGGTTGATCTGTTTTTATATCCCAAAATTCAAAGCCTTCACCTGTTTCACTGTCATAAAATTGGTGAGTATAACCATGCATAATAATTGCTGCACCATCATCTTGCATAGAGCGTAAAAGATCAACTAGTTCTGGTTTATCTTTTAAATGTATTATCTTTCCTGTATCTGGATCTTTATATACTGGAATAACAGTAATCATGTAAGGCATCTTTTTCTCTTTTAGTAATTCAGCAATTTCTTTCAATTGATTTATATCTGCTGCGGGGTGAACATCCTCAAGGCGTAAATAAGCTTCAACTTTATTTTTCGTTGGTTTTTGGCTGAAATAAGAAAATAACATTTCACCGACGTAATGAGACATCCAGTCAAAGAGGTTAGGTGTTGCAACATAATAAGATGTTTCATGCTGAACGATTAGTGGGTTAGTGTTATTTGAGCTTAAGGCGTTAGCAAGCACAGTTCCATTCGTATCAAATGATTGAATTAATCGTTCCTCCTCTAAGGTATTTTTTAGCTTCTTGTCTGGATATTCAATTTTATTAACTCGTATATCATCACTATTCAAAGTAATGAAAGAAAAACGCTTAGATAATTGTTCAACATTTTGTCCTAATACTAATACAGGGCCGGAGAAGTTTTCTAGAAATTGTTTCGTTTCATCAGAAAACGCTTCTTTTGTTTCACCGATATAAACAATATGTGTATAGGAGGATACGTTATTAATTGAAGTTGCTTCTTTTAAGTTTTTTACGGTTATATCATTTGTAAAATGTCCTAATTGAGTATTAAGGATTTGGACATTATTTGAAAATTTATCGTCTTGTGTACTATACAAAACAAGTACTTTTGGTTTTGGTGATGTTTGTGCAGAGGTGTAGGTAGGGATGAGTAGTAAAATGCTGAACAAGAGTGTTAGGCATTTTTTCATTTTGTATGCTCCTATTCTATATATAGAGTTCAGTTTACAATTATATACAATAAATGCGTTATAGTCTATGAAAGTTACATTTTTGTACGTATTTACCAGCTGTTTTTTCACAAAATCGGTCTAAAGCATGATGATAATATGTATAGTTATTTGCTATGATAAAAGAGTAATAGAATGTAGGTAATTGTAAAGGGAAGGCTGAAAGGGGACAAATTTCAGCGGAGAAAGAGGTAGAGGTAGTGAAGAAATTCTTTGTAGGATTTTTAGTTGTTCTTGGAGTATATTTATATTTCCAAGGAAAGTCTGAAGGAATGGATAAGCTAGTGAATGGAACAAGCTATGTTGATTCAGAAGAAGCAAAACAGATGAAACAAATCATTATAGAGGAAGCGAAGAAAGTAAATCTTCCAGAATGGATACCTCTTGCAATTGCCGAGCATGAAAGTCGATTAAATCCAAGAAGTGTTGGAGATAATGGAACTTCATTCGGATTGTTTCAACTACACCGCGGCGGCGGGCTTGCACCAGAGCATTTAACTGATGATGAGCTGAAAGATCCACGTACAAATGCGCAAATTGCAATGCCACATTTAATGAAAGGATATAAGCGTGGGGTGCAAAAAGGTTTGACTGATTTTGCATTACTGAAATATATAGCGAATACATCTGGATGGCCAGGGAATTTAGGGCCAGAGTGGACGGATAATAACATGAAGTATAACATCGGATTAGAAGATGTGTACTATCGAAATAAAGGTGTAATTAAAGAGTAGGTTTTCTATACCTACTCTGTTTTTTTATGAATAATTTCATCCTTTTCTTTCGTGAAATACTGCGTGAGTTGTATTTTCACCTCTTCTAGTTTTGTAGAAACTTGCGGTATTTTATATCCTACATACAATGGTGAAACGACAAATCTAGGTACAACTTTACAAATGATTTTTCCATTTAAGTAATAGAAGAATAAGTTATAACTACTGCATCCTTTATGGAAATCTGTCAGTATGTAACGTACAGTTTGCTGAATGTAATTTGCCATTTCATCTATATATGAAATGTTATCAATGATTATATTGAATTCAGTGAAGCCAATAATGGGACGCTCTGAAATATTAAGCTCAATGCATTCATTTTTTTGAACAATTAACCCTTGGAAATTTTCTTCTTCAATATTTTCAAGATAATCTACATATTTCATTCCGATAATTTGCATGTGTGCATGATGCAAACTTCCACCTGAAAATGGACCGTGATTTTTATATAAAATCACAGATGCGAACTCCTTGTTCTTCTGTAAGTGTAACCAATGTTGAATAGAAAATTGCATTAATTTTCTCATATGTTCTTCTGTATATGTTGCGATATGATCTTCGCAATTATCGGTTTCGATTAACACTGTTTGAAATGTATCTTGTAATGTAGGAAATTTATTTTTTAACCAAATAATAGAACCATCAGTTGCTAAAATATCCGTTAATTGTTCTTTATCGCAAAATGGACATGCAGCGCTTCTATTCCGAATACTTTCTGGTTTTTGTTTACCGATATCGTTTAAAAAATATAGTTGTTGTGTATCCATTTGTATATATGCCCCTTTAAAATATGTGTAAAAATCCCGCTTAATACATTCGGGAAAAGGAGAAGGAAATCCTCTAAAGGAATAGGGGAAAAATAAAAGACAAGATATCCTCATTACGATAGGGTACCTTGTCTTTTATTTTTTCTCTAATAGTGTGTATGGATAATATAGAACATTTTCATTATTTTTCTTTTTTCTCTTTTTTATTGTGTATAAGGTAATTGCTGTGCTTGCAATTATAATAATGGCTTTCTTCATATTCATATACCCCTTTTTATTGTTGGTTTAATTCTTGGCTAACTGCTTTTGCATCGACTAAAGCGTGTAAAATCATTTTCACCATGTTCATCATATTTCTTCACTCCTTTTTATAGTTCATTTAGTTCTTTTACAACTGCTTGTCCGTTCACTAATACCTCAAAGATTGCTTTTACGATTTCTTTCATCATGTTTGTTGCCTCCTTTTGTTTGTCTCGCTTGTTTACATCTTTATTGTATAGGGAGGCATCTTTTCGTACTATCGCTTTCCATTACGTGAACATAACAGTTTTGTAAGATTTGATGTCACTTATTGAAATGTTTAGTCTATCTTCATTATTTTCAGAAAAATGACTATTCAAACATGAAATTGGAAAGTATAATAAAGAAGTAAGTATTAAATTCCGTACGAAAGGGGTGAATGAGATGAAACGTTCTTTAGCTGCGCGTGCCAAATTTTTAGATTTTATTTATTTTTGTCGTGCGATTTTTCATGATGTAGTTGTTAACGGGATACGTATGCCCTTTTTTAACAATTGCATAGTGACTATTGAACGATAGAAATCTCTTCACCCATTTTTAATAAACGTGTGAAAAGGGAGCTATTTGGCTTCCTTTTTCTATGCCGAAAACCATGGGGAATGTTTCTTTCTCATGGTTTTTTATATTGAAAGGAGTACGGAAAATGACTATTTGTAGTGTAAATAATGTAATGAAATCTTTTGGTGGAAACATCATATTTGAAAATATATCGCTTGAAATAAAGAATGGTGAACGTGTTGGGTTAGTTGGTCGTAACGGTAGTGGGAAGACAACAATCTTTGGACTTCTAACGGGAAAGGAGAGTTTGGATGCAGGAGCCATCCATATGAAGAAAGGTACACGTATTGGTCATGTCGCACAAATTCCGAAGTTTGATGAGGTTATGACTGTATATGATGTATTGAGTTCTGCTTTTAAAGTAGAAAAGGAATTAGAAAAAGAAATGCATGCTTTAGAAAAAAATATGGTGGTGGAACAGGAACAATCTGCTTTGGAAAAGCTAATGGAGAGGTACGGAGTCATTCAAGAAAAATTTGCATTTCTCGGTGGTTATGAAATCGAGGCAAATATAATGAAGGTAGCAAATGGCTTACAAGTGACAGACTTATTTTCAAGAGTATTTACGGAATTAAGTGGAGGAGAACAGACGAAAGTAAGCCTTGCATATATGCTATTGCAGAAACCAGATTTACTTCTATTAGATGAACCAACAAATCATTTAGATTTATTTGCAGTTGAATGGTTAGAGCAATTTTTAAAAGAATACACTGGAACAGTTATAGTTATTTCACATGATCGCTATTTCCTTGATGAAGTTGTAACGAAAATTTTTGATTTGGAAGATGGAGAGATTCACGTGTACCATACGAATTATTCTCAGTTCGTTGAGGAGAAGGAAGAAAGATTACTTCAAGAGTTTCAAGCTTATCAGGAGCAACAAAAGAAAATAAAGAAAATGAAAGAAGCAATTAAGCGTCTACGTGAATGGGCAAATCAAGCGAACCCTCCGAATGAAGGATTGCATAAAAGAGCGAGAAATATGGAACGTGCGTTAGAACGTATAGAGAAATTAAAGAGGCCAATTTTAGAACGAAAACAGATGGGTCTTCAGTTTGAAGGGCAAGAGAGAAGCGGGAAAGATGTTGTTGTAATGAAAGAAGTGAGTAAAGGTTTTGCTGGACGACCTTTATTTGAACAAGCGAATTTACATGTTCGTTTTCAAGAGCGTGCGGCTATCGTTGGTCGTAATGGTACAGGAAAGACTACATTATTAAAACTACTATTAGAAGAAATAAATCCAGACGTTGGTGAAATTCGAATTGGTAGTAGTGTCAAAATTGGTTATTTATCACAGCATACGTATGGAAATGTGAAGAGTAATGTATTGGAAGCGTTTAGAGAGTATGTAGCTGTAACAGAAGGAGAAGCAAGACATATATTGGCTAAGTTTTTATTTTATGGTCCAGCAGTATTTAAGAAAGTAACGCAACTGAGCGGTGGAGAAAAAATGAGGTTAAGACTTGCGCAACTTATGTATCAAGACATCAATTTTCTAATTTTAGATGAGCCGACAAACCATCTTGATATTGAATCAAGGGAAGTTTTAGAGGAAGCCCTTGAGCAATATAATGGAACAATCCTAGCTGTTTCACATGATCGTTATTTTTTAAATAAGTTATTTGAAAAGACGTACTGGATTGATGAATGTAAATTATTTGAGTTTGCAGGAAACTATGCATGGGCTCGTCAAAAATGGGAAGAAAAGCTTGAGAAGCAAGTAATAAAGCAAAAACGCCAAGGGAGAAAGAGTGTTGAAATGGTTCCAGTAAAAGAGAAAAAAGCTAGGAATCTTGAAGAGATTGAAAATGAGTTAATGCATGTAGAAGAAGATATATATGCAATAGAATGTGAAATGGAACATGTAGCTGATGTTGAAAGACTTGAAAAATTATATGAGGAAAAAACGATGAAAGAGTTGTTACGAGCGAAGTTATATAGTGAGTTAGAGAATATTGTGGAGTAAAGAGTAGAAAGCCACTTCCTTTCAGTTTTGTTGGAGGAAGTGGCTTTTTCATAATGATATTTTGCTTTAAAGATTAAATGAAACGATGTGTTTCACGTGAAACAGTAACTTAGATAAATCCGTGTTCCTCAATTTGCATAGCTTGTGAAGCGTATGAAATGATAAGGTGAAAAATAAATGTCATTAGTGGCTTTTCAATAGGAGTAATCACAAAAACAAAGGCTAATTATTTCCCGAGAGATAAAGTGAGGGCTTTTACGGGCAGCCCGACCCCGACCTAACTTCTTTTGCTTTCGCTGAATTTTGAGGTGGGGTTCTTACTGCCCGGCAAATAGCGGGATAAATATGTATAAAAGAGACTAGTGAATGAAAACGAAAAGAGAGCAAAGTTACAGCTTTACGCGCTGAACCCTGCTCTCTTTTTGCGTGGCATCTTCTCTCGTTGAAATTATAATAGCGATCCCGAGCATGATAAAAAAAGCTAAAAAGAGGACGAACTTTGGGAAGAACGGGAATAGTAATAGCGCTCCGACTATCATAATTGTTAATAATACGTAGTGCAGGACGTATTGGAATAGGTTGTCCATATTTTCGCCCCCTTTTTGGTAATTGGTTATTAGTATTCTATGTTTCATGTTGAAGGAATAGAAGTAGATTTTTAAGTTTTTTAATACGAATTATAGCTGAGTTTTCTTAAAGTATAAATGTAGAGTGATAATTTTGGAAAAATTCTCAAAATATTTATTTAGAAAGAATTGACAAAACATAATGAACGATATAAGCTAATAACCATAAAGTCTACCGGAAAGGTCGGAATAAGATTGTTACCCCTCAAAAACGTCTATTTTTTTACGATTAAAACCGACTTTTCCGATTGGCTATAAATGTTGCTGTGGGAGGCATACATAAGGTAATTCGTTCAGAGGGTATAATCATAAAAAGTTAGGGTGGGGACAATGAAGAAAAAGACAAAAAAATGGGCTGGTGTATTTTCGGTATTAATGAGTAGTTCGCTTGTGTTGTCTGCTTGTGGGGGACAGGAGGACGCGGCTTCTACAGAGCCGGTTAAACAGCAGGATTTAAAAAATGTGAAAATTGAAAAGATCGCTGCGACAGATAAAACGAAAGTGCCAGACAAAGCGAAGAATAGAAAAGATACGTTAGTAGTTGGTATTAGTAAGCCAGGCGGCGTATTTTTGCCATACTTCCAACAAAATGGTTGGGATGGAAACGTAACTTCAGTTATTTTTGCATCTCTCGTATCAACCGATAAACAAGGGAAACCAATTCCAGAATTAGCTGAGAAGTGGGACGTTTCTTCTGATCAGTTAACATATACATTCCATTTACGTAAAGATTTGAAATTTAGTGATGGATCGCCATTAACGGCGGATGATGTAGCTTTCACATTGACGCTTTTACATGATAAGGCATATGAAGGTGAAGTAGATATCTCTCAATATGCGGTTAAAGGTGGTAAAGAATATAAGGAAGGAAAAGCAACTTCAATTGAAGGTATTCAAGTTGTTGATCCACAAACAATTAAAATTACAACTGAAAAAGTGAATTCACAAGCTATATTTGTTTTAGGAGGTACAGTACTATCAAAAGCTTATTATGGAAAAGATTATAAGCAAAATACAAGCTTAGATTACTTAAAAGATTTATATGGAAAGCCATTAGCTGCGGGTCCATATAAATTTGAAAAGTATATTCCAGGTCAAGAAGTTCGTTTTGTAGCAAACGAAAATTATTATGCGGGTAAACCAAAAATTCAAAACTTCATTTATAAAATTACTTCTGGTGATACGAAGCTTCAGTTATTCCAAACAGGAGAAGTTGACCATACTGGCTTAGGTACTGGTGATGAGGTTCTTGAACAGGCTAAGGCTTTAGAATTCGCCAATATCCAAATCGAAACAGCACCGTCATTTAGTTATATTTATATGAATAATAATAAGCCTTACTTAAAGGATAAAAAGGTTCGCCAAGCACTTATTTACGGATTAGACCGCAAAAAATATGTTGATACAGCGTTAAAAGGATACGGTACAGTAGCCAATGTACCAATTCATCCAACTTCTTGGGCTTATACGGAAGAAGGAGTTAATAAATACGAATACGATAAAGAAAAAGCGAAAAAATTATTAGATGAAGCAGGGTGGAAAGTTGGTTCGGATGGAATTCGTGAAAAAGATGGTCAAAAATTAAAACTTTCTTATTTCGGTCCAAGTTCGGCTAAAGATAGTGATTTATTAATTCCGATTGCGAAAGAGAATTATAAAGAAATAGGTGTAGAGTTTAATCCTGAATTTATGGACTTTAATACGATGCTTTCTAAGGTAAACAAAGGGGATTATGATTTAGCTTCTGTTTCGACACCGATTACAAGTGATCCGAGTGAAACAGCTGGTGAATATTTGTCTACTGCAAATGAAACTAGTCTTGGTTATAAGAATGCAAAAGTAGATGAGCTAATTCAAAAAGGTATTGAAACTGTAGATATCGAAAAGCGTAAACCTATTTATAAAGAATTGTATAAAGAATTAAGTGATGATCCACCAGTAATTCTATTAAACTACCGTAGAACAATTACTGGTTATAACGGGAATATAAAAGGAATTGATCCTGAAAAGTACAACAGTATTAGTGCAAACTTACCAGTATTATCATTTGAAAAATAACGATAAGAATGTATAAGTAGAAGACATTTTTTCATTCGGTTAGTAATGTGCCGCTTTGAAAAAATGTTCTTCTATTTTAAGCATAAGATTGGAGAGAAAAAGGGTGAAAACATATATTGTTCGTAGGTTGTTACAAATGATTCCTACACTGCTTGGTACATCAATTATTATCTTCGTCCTGTTCGCACTTCTTCCTGGGGATTATATTGATTCAAACCCGAAAATTACACCGGAAAGAGCAGCTGAACTGAGGGAGTTATATGGGTTGAACAAACCAATTGTTGAGCGTTATTTTCATTGGTTAGGTAATGCATTGCAAGGGGACTTTGGCTTCTCACTTCAATATCAAGAGCCTGTAACGTCATTATTAAATAAATTTATTTGGAATTCCTTTAGTGTAGCAATTATTGCATTGTTTTTTATTTGGCTAATTGCACTTATTATCGGTGTATTCTCGGCGACGAAGCAACATTCTTTATTCGATAAACTTGTAACAATCGGTGTTTTTGCAGCAATGTCATTCCCTTCATTCTTTATCGGTTTGTTTTTAATTAAGGTGTTTGCGGTTGACTTTAAGTTATTACCGATAGGTGGAATGATTGATGTTGGCAGTAATTCAACAGGATTTGCTTACGTGATAGAAGTTGCAAAACATATGATTTTACCAGTATTTATTTTGACACTTCTTGGGGTCGGCTCGCTAACTCGTTATTTTAGAACAAGTATGTTAGAGGTTGTAAGACAAGATTACATACGAACAGCAAGAGCGAAAGGTTTGAAGGAGAAGACGGTTATTTATAAGCATGCATTAAAAAATGCAATTTTACCGGCAATTACGTTATTAGCATTTGAATTACCTGGATTGTTTTCTGGGGCAATTATTATTGAACAAATTTTTAACTGGCCAGGGATTGGTAATATTCAATTAGAAGCATTAAATTTCCGTGACTATACAGTATTGATGGCATTTACGATGTTTCTTTCTTGTTTAACAATCGTTTCAAACTTTTTAGCAGATATCGTATATGCAGTTGTTGATCCAAGAATTCGGTTGAAGTAAGGGGGGAAAGAAATGGAGACTGTTACAGTAATTACAGAAAAAAAAGAAAAAAAGAGAAGAAATGAATCATCACCATGGCGACAAGCTTTTAAAAAGATAAAGAAAAATAAGATGGCACTTGTAGGGTTTTATGCATTAATTTTTATGTTTTTATTTTGTTTTATCGGTCCGTTCTTTTCTCCATATGCATCAGGAAAAATACAAGTTGCGCTCATTAACAAACCACCTAGTTTTTCTCATTGGCTTGGTACAGATCAATTAGGAAGAGATATTTTAACAAGGCTTATGCAAGCGGGACGTATTTCATTAACCATTGGTTTAGCTTCAATGGTTTTATCGGTTATACTTGGAGCTTTATTAGGAGCGATTGCAGGTTTTTATCGTGGTATTGTGGACAATATTATTATGCGACTTGCAGATATTTTAATGTCGATGCCAGGATTACCGTTACTTATTATAATGGGTGCGATTTTATCAGAGTGGAAAGTACCGTCTGATTATCGTTTGTATGTCATTATGATTATTTTAAGTTTAGTAGGTTGGCCAGGGCTTGCACGCCTTGTAAGAGGGCAAATTTTATCACTTAGGGAGCAAGCATTTATGCAAGCTGCGGATGTGTTAGGAATAAAAGATTACCGGAAAATTATATATCACTTAATACCTAATGTTTTACCCATTTTAATTGTCGTATCTACATTAGGTGTTGCAGGTTCTATTTTGGGAGAATCCGCACTAAGTTACTTAGGTCTCGGAGTCGTTCCACCTACACCATCATGGGGGAACATGATTAGCGCAGCTAACTCATTAATCGATTTCCAAAAGCGTCCATGGTTATGGATTCCGCCTGGTTTTGCAATCTTTATAACAGTTGTATCAATTAATTTACTTGGTGATGCACTTCGTGATGCATTAGATCCAAAGATGAGACGGTAGGTGAGGAGATATGAGTAAAGCGGTAATAGAGCTGAAAGATTTACAAACACACTTTCAGACAGAAGAAGGGACAGTAAAAGCTGTGAATCATGTTAGTTTTTCTGTTCGAGAAGGTGAAACTGTTTGTGTTGTAGGTGAATCTGGTTGCGGAAAAAGTGTAACGGCGTTATCTGTTATGGGACTTATTGCTGAATCAGGCAGTGTAGTAGGTGGAGATATTTTATATGAAGGAAAAAGTCTTTTAAGAATGAAAGAGAAAGAGCTTCGTAGTTTACGAGGGAATGATATTGCGATGATTTTCCAAGAACCGATGACATCGCTAAACCCCGTCTTCACTGTAGGAGAGCAAATTGTAGAAACGTTAAGGGAGCATGAATTACTTAGTAAAAATGAAGCATATAAGAAGGCAATTGAGTTAATTCGTAAAGTTGGCATAGCCCGCGCTGATGAAATCGTCCATTCTTATCCGCATGAACTGAGTGGCGGGATGTTACAACGTATTATGATTGCTGTTGCACTTAGTTGTAATCCTAAGTTATTAATTGCGGATGAACCAACAACAGCTCTTGATGTTACTATTCAGGCTCAAATATTGGATCTACTAAGACAAGTGAAAGAAGAATTTAAAACGTCGATTTTATTAATTACACATGACTTAGGTGTCGTAGCGGAAATGGCTGATTATGTTGTCGTTATGTATGGCGGGAAAGTTATTGAAGAAGCCCCAGTACTAGAGATATTCCAAAATCCAAAACATCCTTATACGAAAGGATTATTGAAATCAAAACCAGTAATGGGAAAACGAATAGATAAACTATATTCTATTCCAGGGCAAGTTCCGAATTTAGTTGGTTTAGGTGAGTTTTGCTACTTTAGTGGGCGTTGTGAGCATTGTATGGAAATATGTGGAAAAGAAGCCCCGAATCTAAATGTAAATGATGAAAATCATAAAGTAGCTTGCTGGCTATATGAGGAGCGTGCGGAACAATGATTGAACCATTATTAGAGGTGAAAAATCTAAAGACATATTTTCCAATTAAGGGTGGCGTATTTAGTAGAACAATTGGGCATGTAAAAGCGGTTGATGGAGTAAGTTTTACTATTAATAAAGGTGAAGTGTTTGGTCTCGTTGGCGAATCAGGGAGCGGAAAAACAACAATAGGAAAAACAATTTTACGCCTCGTTCAAAAAACGGAGGGAGAAGTGAAGTTTAAAGGGAAAGATGTTCATTCTTTATCCAAGGATGAATTAAGAAAACATCGCCCTAATATGCAGCTCGTTTTCCAAGATCCATTTAGCTCATTAAATCCGAGAATGAGAATTGGAGAAGCGCTTGGAGAGCCAATGTTGGCCCACGGATTAGCGACGAAAGAAAATGTTCGTGAAAAGGTAATTGAAGTATTGGAGTTATGTGGGTTAGCTCCTTATCATATTGACCGGTATCCCCATGAGTTTTCTGGTGGACAACGTCAGCGTATCGTAATCGCAAGAGCTATGGTATTAAATCCGGAATTTATTGTAGCTGATGAACCTGTGGCGGCACTAGATGTATCTATCCAAGCACAAATTATTAATTTATTTAGTGAGTTACAAGAGAAAAAGGGATTATCTTATTTATTCATTTCGCATGATTTAAGTGTAGTAGAACATTTATGTACGAAAATCGGAATTATGTATTTAGGTACGATTGTGGAGACAGCACCGCGTGATGAGTTATTTACCAATCCGCTACATCCTTATACGAAAGCATTGTTATCAGCTGTTCCAATACCAGATCCAACAGTGAAGCGAGAGCGAATTATACTAGAAGGGGATATTCCAAGTCCAGCAAATCCACCTTCGGGCTGTCGTTTTCATACACGTTGCCCATTTGCGACGGATGTTTGTAAAAAAATAGTACCAGAATTCCATAATGTTGGTGCAGAGCATTTTGTTGCTTGTCATCACGTATAAAAAAGGACTCTTTCAAATTGAAAGAGTCCTTTTTTTATTTAATAGATGAAGTTTGTTTCAATACAAATTGCTCGATTGCGTGAGCAACACCATGTTCATTGTTTGTTAGTGTTACAACATCACATAGCTTTTTTACATCTTCTTCAGCGTTGCCCATTGCAACAGATAAGCCTGCTACTTCTAACATCGGTACATCATTAAAATTATCACCAATAGCAACTGTATCTTCAATAGGGATATTAAAATGAGCTGCCATCTGCTGTATCCCGTTTCCTTTATGTCCATTCTTATCCATAATTTCTAAGTTAGTAGGAGCCGATGCTGTAACCATAATATCAGCATCTTCTTGTAATATACTTAATAGTTGTGCGCGATGCGCTGCATTAAACGTTAAAATGAAGAATTTAGATATTTCTAGTTCTTGGTTATTTACAACATCTTCTATTTTTTTGAAATCAGTAATTAGGTTCGATTTCTTTTGCTTTTCTGTAATTCGTTCAAGTTCCTCTAATGTAACATCAAGCGCATGCTTATTTTCTTCGAATGCTTGCATCACTTGATCTTGCCATGTATATGGAGAATAAACTCCTTTATTCGTATATAGCTTATATGGGAAACCTTCAGATTCTAGTAATTTTGCAAGTTTGTACACTTTGTCGTTTTGTATACAACGCGAGTTAATTACTTTTCCATCCACATAAACAATAGCCCCATTGCTTGCTCCGACTGGAAGAGATAATTTATATTCTTCCAATAGCTTTAAAGCATCCTCTTTCGCACGACCAGAACAGATCATTACAATATGACCAGCTTCTTGTGCAGTTTGGATTGCTTGTAGGTTTTCTTTGGAGATTTCAAGATTAGATGATAGTAGTGTACCATCCATATCTAATGCGATTAATTTCAAAATGACCACCTCTTTGTTTTTATTATACATAGTTATATAGAGGAAACATATAAACTTATCTTGGAAAGACGGTATTTTATCTCATATTAAAAGTAAGTAAAGATTAGATAGGTTTAGTGTCACTAAATAAACGATTTGTAACAAAAATAGAGAGGAATATGACTACATTTCACTTTATGACTGTAATGTTACACGAATGTTACAAACGTGAACTTAGTGAAAAACGCATTAAATAAAGGCTTTTGAGGATTATTATAAAAAAACGTAAAAAAAGTGTAATAAATTTTACGTAATTATATTGCAACGTAATAATAGTTATGTTACATTAATGTTACAAACATTACGTTATCAAATTTAATGTAACGTTAACATAAAAACTATGAAATAAACATTTCTTAGAAATTACATATAGATAACTTATAAAAAGGGAGAATGAAAGGTATGAAAGAGCAAGTATTACAAGTAACAAAAGGTGATTTCGTAGGATCAGCAAGTGGAGCGGTAGTATTAACAGCATTAATCGTATTTCTATCAAGCGTATTAGTATAATAGAAGCTTTGTAACAAAAGAAAAGGAAGGGAGAATGAAAGGTATGAAAGAGCAAGTATTACAAGTAACAAAAGGTGATTTCGTAGGATCAGCAAGTGGAGCGGTAGTATTAACAGCATTAATCGTATTTCTATCAAGCGTATTAGTATAATAGAAGCTTTGTAACAAAAGAAAAGGAAGGGAGAATGAAAGATATGAAAGAGCAAGTATTACAAGTAACAAAAGGTGACTTCGTAGGATCAGCAAGTGGAGCAGTAGTATTAACAGCGTTAATCGTATTTCTATCAAGTGTATTAGTATAATAGAAGCTTTGTAACAAAAGAAAAGGAAGGGAGAATGAAAGATATGAAAGAGCAAGTATTACAAGTAACAAAAGGTGACTTCGTAGGATCAGCAAGTGGAGCGGTAGTATTAACAGCATTAATCGTATTTTTATCAAGTGTATTAGTATAATAGAAGTTTTAAATCAAACAAAAAAGGAAGGAGAATGAGGGATATGAACAGTGAACAAGTGTTTCAAGTAACAAAAACAGATTTATTAGGATCCTTAGGTGGAGCGGTAATATTAACATCATTTATTCTATTCCTTGCAAATGTATTAGTATGAGATATATAAATACAATCATTCAAAAAAAATAAAGACTCTAACGTATTAGTAAGTAGTTAATATGTTGGAGTCTTTTTTATATTCTTCTTATATCCCCTCAAGTATTAAAGTTACCTCATTATCCAGCATGCATGGCTAATTAAATGTTGCGGTTGAAACTTGATTCAACGAATAATCAAAAATCCACTGAATAAAATCCCGCTTTATTTCAAAGAGAAAAAAGTCGAATTTTATATGTAAGAAAAAAAGAGGAATTTGACAGAAAAGATAGAAAATTTTAAAGGTCAGAATTTGTTAGCTTGCTAACTAATTTCTATTAATTAACGTTGGAAGCGTTTTCGGTTGGTTTTAAGTATGGACCATTTAATCTATTTACAGGGGGATGAAGATATTATGAAACAAAAATCTATGGATACGCTAGCTGCACAAATGGAGGACTTTTTTCCAGTACGTGATGTAGATCATTTGGAATTTTACGTAGGGAATGCAAAGCAATCGAGTTATTATCTTGCGAGAGCGTTCGGATTCAAAATTGTGGCTTACTCTGGATTAGAAACTGGAAACCGTGAAAAGGTATCTTATGTTCTTGTGCAAAAAAATATGCGTTTCGTTGTGTCTGGAGCTTTAAGTAGTGAAAATCGTATTGCAGAGTTTGTAAAGACTCATGGTGATGGCGTGAAGGATGTGGCACTACTTGTTGATGATGTTGATAAAGCATACTCAGAAGCAGTGAAACGTGGTGCCGTCGCAATTGCTCCACCGCAGGAATTAACAGATGAGGACGGTACATTGAAAAAAGCAGTTATTGGTACGTATGGTGATACAATTCATACGCTTGTAGAGCGTAAAAATTATAAAGGGGCATTTATGCCAGGATTCCAAAAGGTAGAATTTAATATTCCATTTGAAGAGTCTGGTTTAATTGCTGTTGATCATGTAGTTGGTAATGTTGAAAAAATGGAAGAGTGGGTTAGTTATTACGAGAATGTTATGGGCTTTAAACAAATGATTCATTTTGATGATGACGATATTAGTACAGAGTATTCGGCGTTAATGTCGAAAGTTATGACGAATGGAAGTCGTATTAAGTTTCCTATTAACGAACCAGCAGATGGAAAGAGAAAGTCACAAATTCAAGAGTATCTAGAATTCTATAATGGAGCTGGTGTACAACATCTTGCTTTATTAACAAGTGATATTGTTAAAACAGTTGAAGCGCTTCGTGCAAATGGGGTGGAGTTTTTAGATACACCTGATACTTATTATGATGAGTTAACTGCACGAGTTGGAAAAATCGATGAAGAAATTGATAAGTTAAAAGAATTAAAGATTTTAGTAGATCGTGATGATGAAGGTTACTTACTACAAATCTTTACGAAACCAATTGTAGATCGCCCGACTTTATTTATTGAAATCATTCAACGTAAAGGTTCTCGTGGATTTGGTGAAGGAAACTTTAAAGCGTTATTCGAATCAATTGAAAGAGAACAAGAGCGTCGCGGAAACTTATAAGATTTGTATCCACCAGCAAAAGTCCCTTTGCTGGTGGAAATTTCATTTTTATAAGGAGGAATCAGGATGAAATTTGTTACATTTCGTCTTCCTTCAAAAGAACTACGGGCTGGATGGCTTGAAGGTGACAAAGTAATAGATATGAATCTTGCTAGTGAAGGGAAAATCCCTTCTTCTATGATTGCTTTTTTAGAGAAAGCGGATGAGTATGTAGAAGTAGTGCGGAATATTAAGAATCCAAATAAGGGTATATATGCTTTAGAAGAAGTACAATTGACAGCTGCTCTTCCTAATCCGAGTAGTATTCGAGATTTTTACGCATTTGAACAACATGTAAAAACAGCTCGCGGACGAAGAGGATTAGATGTTGTGCCTGAATGGTATGATATTCCGGTTTTTTATTTTACTAATCATCGTGCTGTAATTGGTTCCAGTGATTTTGTAATTGGTCCGAAAAAGTCTAAAAAGCTTGATTATGAGTTGGAGATTGCTTGCGTAATAGGAAGAGAAGGGCGAAATATTTCTCGTGAGCAAGCAGAGGAATATATTTTTGGTTATTGTATTATGAACGACTGGAGTGCGAGAGACTTACAAGCAACAGAAATGAAAGTAGGTCTCGGTCCAGCGAAAGGAAAAGACTTTGCAACTTCTTTAGGAGCACATCTTGTTACGAAAGAGGAATTAGACGTTTATCGTAATGGTGATCGATATAATTTAGAAATGACTGCTCATGTAAATGGAAAACTATTATCAAAAGGAAACTTCCAAGATATTTACTATACATTTGCTGAAATGATTGAACGTGCTTCAGAGGACGTTACGTTATATCCAGGAGATGTGATTGGTTCTGGGACAGTAGGAACAGGATGTATTTTAGAACTGGGTACAGAAGAGTGGCTACAAGATGGAGATGTTGTAGAACTGTCGATTACTGGTTTAGGTACACTACGTAATACGATCAAAAAAGAAAAGGAAGCGGGTGATGGGCATGTTTTATCGTCACATGGGAGAACTACCTCATAAACGACATGTACAATTTCGTAAAAAAGATGGATCGCTTTATCGTGAACAGGTAATGGGAACAAAAGGTTTTTCTGGTACGCAGTCTATTTTGTATCATCATTATATGCCGACAGAAGTAGGTCATTCTGCATTATCGCATTCTTGTCAGTTGCAGTATGAAGAGGATGTTGCCCTTTCTCATCGCCACTTTCGAACGAAAGAAAGTAAAAAAAGTGGTGATGCAATAAGTGGACGGAATTTCATACTTGGAAATGAAGATTTATTAATTGGAGTAGTGAGTCCAACAGAAAAAATGGATTATTTCTATCGTAATGGTGATGGCGACGAAATGTTATTTGTTCATTATGGAACAGGGAAAATTGAAACGATGTTTGGAACGATTCACTATAGAAAAGGCGACTATGTAACGATTCCAATTGGAACGATTTATCGTGTTATTCCAGATGAAGGAGAGACTAAGTTTCTTGTTGTAGAGGCGAATAGCCAAATTACAACGCCGCGTCGTTATCGAAATGAATACGGACAATTGTTAGAGCATAGTCCGTTTTGTGAAAGAGATCTTCGTGGTCCAGAAAAATTAGAGACATATGATGAAAAAGGCGAGTTTGTCGTAATGACAAAATCAAGAGGCTATATGCATAAACATGTTTTAGGACACCACCCGTTAGATGTTGTGGGATGGGATGGCTATTTATATCCGTGGGTATTTAATGTAGAGGATTTTGAACCAATTACAGGGCGCATTCATCAGCCACCGCCAGTACATCAAACATTTGAAGGACATAATTTTGTTATTTGCTCTTTCGTACCACGTTTATACGATTATCATCCAGAGTCAATTCCGGCACCATATTATCATAGTAATGTTAATAGTGATGAAGTTCTTTACTATGTAGAAGGAAACTTTATGAGTCGCAAAGGTGTGGAAGAAGGTTCTATTACACTTCATCCGAGCGGGATCCCCCATGGACCGCATCCGGGGAAAACAGAGGCAAGTATAGGGAAGAAAGAGACGCTTGAATTAGCTGTTATGATAGACACATTCCGTCCGCTTCGTATTGTAAAACAAGCACATGAAACAGAAGATGAAAAGTATATGTATAGCTGGATTGAACAAGGTTCATATACTGTGAAATAAGTAAAAAAGGCATGCTCTCAATAAGGGGGCATGCCTTTTTCACGGAATCGACATGTATAATAATACCAAAAAAATAATGGGAAGATATATAGAAAGAATAATAAGGATTGTGCATATTCAGAAGAATTTCTACTTGTTTCGACAAAAGTATTGACTAGGAAAAGCGTAATGAGTAAAATAAAAAAGCGAATTAAAAATTTTCAGAAAATTTAAAACTTGGAGGAGTGAAAGATGAAGCAAATTTTTCAAAAGAAGCCAATTGCAAAGTTAATGCAAGAAAGTAAGCAAAAAACGTTAGCAAGAACATTGGGCGCGCTAGATTTAACTATGCTTGGAATCGGAGCAATTGTTGGAACTGGTATTTTTGTTCTAACGGGTGTTGTGGCAGCGAAACATTCTGGGCCAGCTATTATATTATCATTTGCGATTGCCGCTCTAGCTTGTGCCTTTGCTGCATTTTGTTATGCTGAATTTGCTTCTTCAGTTCCTGTCTCGGGCAGTGTGTATACGTATACATACGCGACGATGGGGGAAGTATTCGCATTTTTAATTGGCTGGGACTTAATGCTGGAATATTTACTTGCTACATCTGCTGTAGCGAACGGTTGGTCTGCATATTTTCAATCTTTATTAAAGGGGTTTGGAATTCATATTCCGACTATTCTCTCCTCGGCTCCTGGTACAGGTAAGGGTGGAATAATTGATCTACCTGCAGTTCTAATTATTTTAGTGATGACAGTTCTTTTATCTAGGGGTGTTCGTGAAAGTGCACGAGTAAATAACATTATGGTATTTATTAAAATAGCAGTTGTTCTTATTTTTATCTTTGCTGGTTTTAATTATGTGAAACCTGAAAACTGGACGCCTTTTATGCCATTTGGTTTAGATGGTGTAATGGCTGGAGCGGCTACAGTATTCTTCGCATTTATAGGATTTGATGCAGTTTCAACAGCGGCAGAAGAAGTGAAACGTCCGCAACGTGATTTACCAATTGGTATTATTGCATCGTTATTAATTTGTACAGTTCTTTATATCGTTGTTTCGCTTATTTTGACAGGAATTGTTCCATACGGACAGCTAAATATATCAGATCCAGTTGCTTTTGCACTTCAATTTATTGGACAAGATGGTTTAGCGGGGGTAATTTCAGTAGGAGCAATTACAGGAATTACAACAGTAATGCTAGTTATGATGTATGGGCAAGTTCGTGTTTCTTATGCGATGAGCCGAGATGGTTTACTGCCGAAGCGTCTTGCTAAAGTTCATCCGAAATTTAAAACGCCATTTTTAAATACATGGACAACGGGAATTATTGCGGCACTGATTTCAGGATTAATAGATTTAAATGTTTTAGCACATCTTGTAAATATGGGGACATTGTCAGCATTTGCACTCGTAGCTGTTGCGGTAATCGTAATGAGAAGAACACATCCAGACTTACCAAGGGCATTTAAGGCTCCGCTTGTACCATTTTTACCAGCATTAACAGTGATCTTCTGTTTATACTTAATGCTTCAATTATCGGGGACAGCATGGATTAGTTTTGGGATATGGATGGTTATTGGTATAGCGGTTTACTTCTTATATAGCCGAAAACATAGTGCTTTAAATAATAGTAAAAAAGAAGAAGATGTTGCAAATTTATAAGCGAAAAAATCCATTCTAATTCTGTTAGAATGGATTTTTTTATTTGAAAATTTACATTTTTCTGAACTTATTATAAGATAATTGTTGGCTAACTAAAGGGGTGAAATGATGAAAAATACGTGGCGTGAGTTAAGGGAGATGGACCGTAACGTATGGATTCGATTTATTGGAGAGACGTTAAATGGAATTGCAATGATGATGTTAATGCCTTTTTTTGCATTATATTTAAAAGATAAGGTAGATTCGTTGTTGGAAGTTGGGGTTATTATGGCGCTTTCTCCAATTGCTGCAAGTTTTGGATCACTTATAGGAGGGAGAATTGCTGACATATATGGAAGAAAGCCTATTATGATATTTTCTATGGCAAGTAATGCATTATTAATGCTCGGTTTTCTATTTATAGAAGGGTTTATTCCATATGCAATTTTATCTATTTTTTTAGGGTTGAGTAATTCTTTATTTCACCCAGCTGCATCAGCTATGGTCGCGGATGTAACGGCACCAGAAAAAAGAACAGAGGCATATGGTTTATTACGAATGGGACACAATATAGGTGCTGCGATTGGTCCGATAATGGGAGCATCAGTAGTTGTGTTGTCAAAGAACCTTGTGTTTATTATTGCCTCTTCTACAATGCTATTTTATGCGTTACTTGTATTACTTCTTATTCAAGAGACGATGCCAAAGAGGACAGATAAGGAAGAACATAAAGAAAAGGAATCTGGGGCAGTTTGGAAAATTGTAATGCGAGATAAGGCATTAATGATTTACTTATTAGCAGGTATTATCATTTCGATGGGGTTTTCTCAAACGGAAGGCATGTTGCCACTACATTTTGATAATGAAATGAAGCGTATTTTTGGAACGAACAATCCATATCCATATTTAATGGCGTTAAACGGACTATTAGTTGTTTTATTCCAGTTTCAAATTTCAAAATGGGCTACGGATAAACCGGTCGGGAAGACGATGTTATATGGTGCATGTTTATTCGGGATTGGATTATTTTTTATAGGGTGGTTACCGAAGTGGTTTGGAGAATTTAATACAAATGCTACAATTATTTTAATAACACTACTGTTCGTTTATGCTTTATATACGTTAGGTGAAATGATTATGTCGCCTGTACAGATGACATTTGTAGCAAATTTGGCCCCTGAGCATTTGAGAGGGACTTATATGGGAGCTGCAAGTTTGCAGTGGATTACAGGAAGCGCATTTGGTCCACTTTTGGGCGGTTTTTTATTAGATCGATTACTTGGTCACTTTCTATTTACAATTTTAGCTGTAGGATGTGTAGTTGCAGGTATTGTATATGTTTCTTTAGATCGCCTTGTTGAGCAAAGGCAAAAAGACACACTAACCAAACAATCTTCTTAGTGAATAGATGACATACACAAAAAAGGGGATTTCTACATATTTTAGGTACATAACTAGATTAGATTGCCATTTTATTTTGTGTAGCTATATAGAAAATGAAATGAAAAACCAATAAGTGATGTTATTTAATTATTTATGGAAGTTACATTTTATTTCAAATAGGAACTACCTATTTTTATAAAAAGTGCTAAAATAGAAAAATGAAAACAATTGGTTAGGGTGATTTCATTGACGAAAATTAAATTAGGTTTATTATATGGTGGAAAATCAGCTGAGCATCAAGTTTCGCTACAGACGGCTCTTGCTGCTATTAAAGCGTTAAATCAAGATAAATTCGAGATTCATCCAATTTATATTACAGAACAAGGTCAATGGGTACGTGGTGAGCGTATTGAAGGCGAAGTAACAGATGTTGAAGCTTTAAAAATGAGCGGTGCAGAAAATGCGATTTCTCCGTTATCATTAAGTACAGAAATTATCCCATCTGCAGCTTCTGAGGAGAACGCTATTGACGTTATTTTCCCATTACTACATGGACCAAACGGTGAAGATGGAACGGTTCAAGGACTATTAGAATTAATGAATATCCCTTATGTAGGAAATGGTGTTCTAGCATCATCTGCTGGTATGGATAAAGTTGTTATGAAAAACATCTTTGCAGAGGCTGGTTTAAAACAAGCAAAATATGCATCCTTCATTCGTAGTGCATGGGAAAAAAATCGTGAGGAAGCTTATTCTAAAGTAGAAGATAAGTTAGGATATCCTTGCTTCGTAAAACCAGCGAACCTTGGTTCAAGTGTTGGTATTAATAAGTGTAAAAATCGTGAAGAACTTGAGGATGCATTTGTAGAGGCATTCCAATTTGATCGCAAAATTATTGTAGAAGAAAATATTGTAGGTCGTGAAGTAGAAGTTGGGGTACTAGGTAATGATGAGCCGAAATGTTCAGTTGTAGGTGAAATCGTTCCGAAAAAGGACTTCTATGATTATAAGTCGAAATATATCGATGGTGATACGGCGCTAATTATTCCAGCTGAAATGACAGAAGAAGAATCTAATGTAATTAAGCGTGATGCGATTATTGCATTCCAATCATTAGACGGTGCAGGTTTAACGCGAGCTGATTTCTTCTTAACGAAAGATGGAGAAGTGTATATTAACGAAGTAAACACAATGCCAGGATTTACACCGTTCAGTATGTTCCCTCTATTATGGCAACATACTGGGTTACCGTATCCAGAATTAATCGAAGAGCTAATTCGTTTAGCGATTGAACGTCACGAAGAAAAACAAAAAATTAAATATACAATCTAACAAAAAAGGAGGAAGCACTATTCATAGGAATAGTGCTTCCTCTATGTAAGGAGCGTTTATATATGATAAAGCGAATGTTAAAGCAAGTGGAACAGATGGTAAATGGTACTGAATTAGCAGAGCAATATGAGGGAATTACTATTCAAGGCGTGTCTATTGATACGAGAAAAATTGAAAAAGGAAACTTGTATGTTCCGATTCAAGGGGAGCGCTTCGATGGACATGCTTTTGTAGATAAAGCTGTTGAAAATGGAGCTGTGGCTACATTATGGATGAAAGATGTAGCGAATCCACCTGAGAATCTTCCGGTTATTTTTGTAGAAGACACGCTATCGGCATTGCAAATGTTAGCGAAAAACTATCGCGATCAATTGGATGTTAAAGTTGTAGGTGTAACGGGTAGTAACGGTAAAACATCTACGAAAGATATTGTAACAAGTCTTCTTGCGACTAAATTCAAAGTGCAAAAAACAGAAGGGAACTTCAATAACCATATCGGATTACCTCTTACCATTTTAAACTTAGAAGAAAATACAGAAGTAGCAGTATTAGAGATGGGTATGTCAAGCCGAGGCGAAATTGAATTCTTATCTAAGTTAGCTCGTCCTAATGCAGCTATCATTACAAATATTGGTGAGGCACATTTAATGGATTTAGGATCTCGTGAGGCAATTGCTGAAGCGAAATTAGAAATTGTTACAGGATTACAAGAAGGTGGCGTGTTCGTATATAACGGAGATGAGCCTTTATTAACGAATCGTGTTCCTGGAATGAATTTAGCAGCAGAAACGGTTACGTTTGGTGATGCAAGAGCAAACGATTATTATCCAACGACTGTAACATTACAAGCAACTGGGACATATTTCAAAATGAATAGAGATGAAAATATTTCATTCTACTTACCGGTGTTAGGAAAACATAATGTGTATAATACACTTGCTTCAATGGCAATTGCGAAACATTTTGGTGTAACGTGGGAAGAGATGAAAGAAGGTTTAGTAACACTTCAAATGACGGGCATGCGTATGGAAATTGTGAAAACAAATAGTGGTTTAACAATTATCAACGATGCTTATAATGCAAGCCCGACGGCTATGGAAGCAGCATTCCATTTAATGAATGGTTTAGATGGTTTTGCTAAAAAAATCGTTGTGCTCGGTGATATGTTAGAACTTGGAGATCAAGAAGTACAGTTCCATTATGAGGTAGGAAAATTAATCGATCCAGCAAAAATCTCACATGTATTCACATACGGTAGATTAGGGGCTCAAATTGCTGAAGGAGCAAAAATTAATTTCCCTAATGAACGTGTAAAGGCGTATGATAATAAAGAAGAGTTAGTAAAAGATTTACAAGCAGTATTCGATGTGAAAGATGTTGTATTAATAAAAGCATCTCGCGGTATGAAATTAGAAGAAGTAATTACGATGTTGAAATAATTGGTGTATATAAATAGGGATGATAGTTACGAAAATAGAAGAAACTTATAATAAGCGCTTACAGTAAATATAAAAAAATAAAAGTGAAGAAAAAAACTCTGAATATGAAAATAAGGTAACAGTTGGGTTTGCTTTTTACACATACAAAACTTATAATTGATAAAGTGTAATAACGTTTAGAAGTATTTTCGTGAAGAATATACGCCCGTTTATATACGTGAGCATTCAGGAAAAGGGCTTTTCCGCAAATTCGGAAAACGCCTTTTTTTAAATGATAAGTATAGGATAGAAAAGGAGAAGTAACATTGACAACATTTCGAGAATTAGGATTAAGTGATTCTTTACTGCAATCTGTTGAAAGTATGGGCTTTGAAGAGGCTACACCAATTCAAGCTGAAACAATTCCACATGCATTGCAAGGTAAAGATATTATTGGGCAAGCGCAAACAGGTACAGGGAAAACAGCAGCATTCGGATTACCACTATTAGATAAAGTGGATACACATAAAGAATCGGTTCAAGGTATTGTTATCGCGCCAACGCGTGAATTAGCAATTCAAGTTGGAGAAGAATTATACAAAATTGGTAAGCATAAACGCGTTCGTATTTTACCGATTTATGGTGGTCAAGATATTAACCGCCAAATTCGTGCTCTAAAAAAACACCCACACATTATTGTTGGTACGCCGGGTCGTATTTTAGATCATATTAACCGTAAAACACTTCGTCTGCAAAACGTAGAGACAGTTGTTCTTGACGAAGCGGATGAAATGTTAAACATGGGCTTCATTGAAGACATTGAAGCAATTTTAACAGATGTGCCAGAAACACATCAAACATTACTATTCTCAGCGACAATGCCGGATCCAATCCGCCGTATTGCTGAGCGTTTCATGACTGAGCCTCAACACATTAAAGTAAAAGCAAAAGAAGTAACAATGCCAAACATTCAGCAGTTCTATTTAGAAGTGCAAGAAAAGAAAAAGTTTGACGTGTTAACACGCTTATTAGATATTCAATCTCCAGAGCTTGCAATCGTATTTGGTCGTACAAAGCGTCGTGTTGATGAATTATCAGAAGCATTAAACTTACGTGGTTATGCTGCAGAAGGTATTCACGGTGATTTAACTCAGGCGAAACGTATGTCTGTATTACGTAAATTTAAAGAAGGTTCTATTGAAGTTCTTGTTGCAACAGACGTTGCTGCGCGTGGTCTTGATATTTCAGGCGTAACGCACGTATATAACTTCGATATTCCACAAGATCCAGAATCATACGTTCACCGTATCGGTCGTACTGGTCGTGCAGGTAAAAAAGGTATTGCAATGCTATTTGTAACACCACGTGAATCAGGACAATTAAAAAATATCGAGCGTACAACAAAACGTAAAATGGACCGTATGGATGCACCGACACTTGACGAGGCATTAGAAGGTCAACAACGTTTAATCGCTGAAAAGCTTCAAAGCACAATTGAAAATGAAAACTTAGCATACTACAAGCGTATTGCAGAAGAAATGTTAGAAGAAAATGACTCTGTAACAGTAGTAGCTGCTGCTTTAAAAATGATGACTAAAGAGCCGGATACAACTCCGATCGCTTTAACATCAGAACCACCTGTTGTTTCAAGAGGCGGCGGTTCTAAAAAACGCGGCGGTAACGGAGGCGGATACCGTGATGGTAACCGTAATCGTAGTCGTGATGGACGCGGCGGTGGCGATGGACGTAATCGTGACCGTAACCGTGATGGACGTAATCGTGACGGAAACCGTGATCGCAATCGTGATGGTAACCGCGATCGTAATCGTGATGGTGGTAGTCGTGGTCGTAGAGGTGAAGGCCAAGGTCGCCCTGGTTCTTCAAATGGACGCGGCGAAAGAAAACATCATAGCCGTCCACAAGCTTAATAAAAAAAAGAGAATGCCCTTTGTGGGCATTCTCTTTTTTTTATTTCTATAATTGTGCATACTACATAATAGTTATGATAGATAAGTCTTCAAATGGACGCGGCGAAAGAAAACATCATAGCCGTCCACAAGCTTAATAAAAAAAAGAGAATGCCGGCATTCTCTTTTTTTTATTTCTATAATTGTGCATACTACATAATAGTTATGATAGAAAAGGGGCTGTTATATGCTTGTAAGGCTTGGTTACGTTGCGATGAGTGTGCATTTGAAGAATGCATCTCCATCTCAAACGATGACGTATGCACAGTTTCAGAAATTAGATGATCGTGATGCTGCAATTCGTAAGCTTGAAAGAATTGCTAATTCCAATTTAGAAAATTGTTTACGTTTATTAAAGCATAATAAAGGGCATGACATATCTTTCTTTCGGCTCAGTTCAAAGCTCATTCCTTTAGCGAATCATGAGGAATTGCTAGAGTGGAACTATATTCGTCCGTTAAAAGAAAATTTAAAAAAACTAGGTGAATATGCAGTTCATATGAATATGAGAATTGATTTCCATCCAGATCATTTTGTTGTACTAAATTCACCTGAAGAGAGTGTTTTTAAACAATCTGTAAAAACATTGCAGATGCACAAAAAATTATTAAAAGGCATGGGGATTGAACATAAGCAACGATGTGTACTGCATGTTGGAGGAGGATATAAAGATAAAGAACTTGCATTAGAGCGCTTTATAGAGAATTGGTCGAATGTCCCAAGGGGTATTCAAGAAATGATTATATTAGAAAATGATGATACAACCTTTACGTTAGAGGAAACATTATATTTAGGAGAAAAATTAGATATTCCCGTCGTATTTGACTTGCATCACCATATGATGAATAATGAGCAAGAAGATTGGTATGAAGATTGGGCACGTGTTGTTCATACGTGGGAAACGTCTTTGTTGCCGATTAAAATGCATATCTCTAGCCCTAGAGAGGGAAAAGATCCAAGAGCTCATGCAGATTATATTAATGTAGACGCATTTTTATCTTTTTTAAGAAGGATAAAGGGAAGTGTTCCGCAAATTGATTGTATGATTGAGGCGAAGATGAAGGATGAGTCTTTATTTCAATTAATGAGAGATTTAAGTGAACAAGTAGATGTAGAAATTATCGATGGTGCAAGCTTTTATATTAAATAAGCTTTGCACCATCGTTTTTTTTTGTTAAAAAAGGGGTTAAAATGCCACCGGTTATTAAACCTGTTAAATGACTGATCGGATTGGCAGAAGGGTTAAAGAAAGTAAATAGCAGTAATAGAAGTATCATAATTGAGAAAATGGCAATTTCTTTTGGTTTTGAAGAGCGGTATCGATTGTACAATAAAAATAACTGTGCACCTAATAGTCCGAAAATACCACCTGATGCACCTGCGTGAATATATTCAAGCGGCATAATAATATAAGAAGAAATATTTCCAGAAATTCCAGAGAGAAAAAATAGAATAAAAAAAGAAAAGTGTCCGAGTTGCTTTTCGATAGAAGAACCAAGAGCAAACAAAAAAATACTATTAGAAAGAAAATGTTGTAAGTCTACGTGTACGAGAAGAGAAGTTATGACACGCCACCATTCTCCTTTCGCGATATATTCATTAGAGGCTGCCAGTGGTAAGAGAAAAAAGTCGCCTAATATCATCATGACTAAATGAATAAGCAGTAAGGTAAGAATAGTCGGTTGTAAAGAAATATGAGTGGATCTTATTAGCATACGGTTACTATCACCCCTTTTGCATCAGAAAGATTCTCTGTTATTCTTATCAATATGAAAGAAGAAAGTTAAATAGAAGAAGGGGATTTTGAAATGATTATAGGGATTGGTATCGATATTATTGAATTAAATCGTATTGAAAAAATGCTAGATGGAAAGCTTAAATTTATGGAACGTATTTTAACGGAAAATGAACGTAATGTTGCTATGGAGCTGAAAGGAAGTCGCCTTACAGAGTTTGTAGCTGGAAGGTTTGCAGCGAAAGAGGCGTATTCAAAAGCTGTAGGTACTGGTATCGGAAAAGAAGTGAGTTTTTTAGATATTGAAGTGAAAAATGATGAAAGAGGTAAGCCAATTCTGATTACAAGTACAGAGTATATTGTTCATTTATCAATTAGTCATAGTAAGGAATTTGCTGTTGCTCAAGTTGTTTTAGAAAGCTTGTCACGCTAGTCTGCATATTTTATATCTTTGTCTCATATATTTGAGGTAGCGATAAGGAAGGTACATCTTCCATTCATTTATAGGGGCAAAGGGGCTGAATTGATGAAAAGGCGTCTGTTTTTAGTTCTTGTCGGTTTGTTGACCGTTTTTGTGTTGGCGGGTTGTATGGAAAAGAAGCAAGATGATGTCGTGAGAGATTTAGAATCAAAAGTAAAAGGGATGAAAAGTTATCAAGCTGAGGCAAAATTATCTATTAAAACAGGCAATGAGCCTCAAGAGTATAACGTAGAGATTTGGCATAAGGAACCGTCTTTTTATCGTGTGAATTTAAAAAATGCAAAAAAAGATCAGAGCCAAATTATTTTGAGAAATGAAGAAGGTGTATTTGTATTAACGCCAGCACTTAATAAGAGCTTCCGTTTTCAAAGTGATTGGCCGCAAAATAGTAGCCAGGCTTATTTATATGAATCACTTGTAAGAGATATTTTGCAGGACAAGAAAAACCTTACTTTTGAGAAAACAGATAAGTATTATATTTTTAAAACAAAAACAAACTATCAACATCAAAATATGTTGCCGAGACAAGAGATTACATTGAATAAGAGCGACTTGACTCCAGTTTCAGTGAAGTTAATGGATAATGATCAAAATGTTCTTGTGAAAGTAGATTTCTCTAAAGTGAAATTCGATGCGAAATTTGATAAAGGTGCATTTGATACGAAACAAAATATGTCTAGAGCGCAGGTAGATGTTCAAACAACAGCAAAAGAAGACAAACCGTTTGCTATTTTGTATCCACTTGATACACCACAAGGTATGACTCTGCAAGATGAAAAAGAGTTGAAGACAGACAGTGGCAAGCGTGCGATACTCACATACACTGGAAATAAGAAATCCTTTACTTTAATACAAGAAAAGGCAAAAGTTGCAGAGGCATCATCAGCGGTAAGTGTAAGTGGAGAACCAGTTGATCTTGGATTTACGATTGGTGCATTAACGAAAGACTCTGTAACGTGGTCGCATAACGGAGTAGAATATATGCTCGTGTCTAAAGGTTTAGAGCCGAAGGAGCTGTTAATGGTTGCTCGTTCAGTTACAGCGAAGCAGGTGAAGTAAACTTCTTAGACGTGGTGATATATGTGCACCACGTCTTTTCTTAGTTTGAAGGTGGATTTCATAAAAGAAGCATATAAAAGAATAAGCTTCGCATATCGTGTATAAGGAAGTGTATTTATGGAAGAAGCACCATTTTACCGTGACACTTGGGTGGAAGTGGATTTAGATGCCATTTATAACAACGTTACACATATTAAAGAGTTCATCCCAAGTAATGTAGAGATTTTTGCTGTAGTTAAAGCAAACGCATATGGGCACGATTATGTACCGGTGGCTAAAACGGCATTAGAAGCAGGTGCAACAAGGTTAGCTGTTGCTTTTTTAGATGAAGCTTTAGTGCTTCGGAGGGCTGGTATTACTGAGCCGATTTTAGTGTTAGGTCCCTCGCCGCCGCGTGATGTAAATGTAGCTGCTGAAAATGATGTAGCGCTAACTGTTTTTCAAAAAGAATGGGTGGACGAAGCAATTAAACTTTGGGATGGTTCATCTGTAATGAAATTCCATATTAACTTTGATAGTGGTATGGGGAGAATTGGAATACGTGAAAGAAAAGAGCTAAAAGAATTTTTAAAGAGTTTAGAGGGTGCACCGTTTTTAGAGTTAGAAGGAGTATACACGCATTTTGCAACGGCAGATGAGGTTGAGACTTCGTATTTTGATAAGCAATATAACACGTTCTTAGAGCAGTTAAGTTGGTTGAAAGAATTCGGAGTGGATCCTAAGTTTGTTCATACAGCTAATAGTGCTGCGACGTTACGTTTTCAAGGGATTACATTTAATGCAGTGCGAATTGGGATTGCAATGTATGGATTATCTCCTTCTGTAGAAATACGTCCTTTTTTACCATTTGAATTAGAACCGGCGCTATCACTTCATACGAAAGTCGCTCATATTAAACAGGTAATTAAAGGTGATGGAATTAGTTATAACGTCACCTACCGAACGAAAACTGAAGAATGGATTGCGACTGTAGCGATTGGCTATGCAGATGGGTGGCTTAGGAGGTTACAAGGATTTGAAGTGCTTATAAATGGTAAAAGGGTACCGATTGTAGGGCGAGTAACAATGGATCAGTTCATGATTCATCTTCCTTGTGAAGTGCCACTTGGTACGAAAGTTACGCTTATTGGAAGGCAAGGAGATGAGTATATTAGCGCTACAGAGGTTGCGGAATACTCAGGGACTATTAATTATGAAATTATTGCAACGATCAGTTTCCGTGTGCCAAGAATATTTATACGGAATGGTAAGGTTGTAGAGATAATTAATTACTTGAACAATATATAGAAGGTAGTATGATTGCTTCTTGTCATTGGAGTGACTGTTCATTGCTGGATAATAAGCTCTTTTTGATGAGAAGCTTTTTACTTATAATCATTTTTTATATAAGTTGCACGTAAGTTTTGAAGAGGAGTTCTATTGTTTTTAGTTAGTTATGAGATAAAAAATTTAAGAAGATGAATGTTTTGTTTGTGAATTGGAAAACATAAGCAAGGAATAAGGAAGTCTTTGCAACAGGCTCCATACAATGGTATTATTACAATAGGTGTCATATATATATTTGGGTGTGTAGTTGACGGTGGAGGTGTATTTTTGTGTCCGAATCAAGTGTAACTACTGAAATCGTGGTTCGGTTGCCAAAGCAAATGGTAACGGAATTGGACGGAATTGGAAAACAAGAGAATAAGAATCGCCATGAACTAATTTGCCAGGCAACACAATTGTTATTGCGTCAACATAAGACGAAGAAACGCTACCAACATGAATCAATGCGACGTGGGTACATTGAAATGGGAAAAATTAATCTTGGTATTGCATCTGAAGCTTTCTTAGCAGAGTATGAAGCAGCTCATACAGTAGAACGCTTAGTTAGCGGGGGGTAATATTTTGATTGTAAAACGCGGCGACGTGTATTTTGCAGACCTTTCCCCAGTTGTTGGTTCTGAGCAAGGAGGCGTTCGTCCGGTTCTTGTCATTCAAAATGACATCGGAAATCGTTTTAGTCCAACGGTGATTGTAGCGGCTATTACTGCACAGATTCAAAAAGCGAAATTACCCACTCATGTGGAAATTGATGCGAAAAAGTACGGTTTTGAGAGAGATTCTGTTATTTTACTTGAGCAGATTCGAACAATCGATAAGCAGCGCTTAACGGACAAAATCACTCACTTAGATGAAGTGATGATGATTCGTGTAGATGAAGCGCTACAAATTAGTTTAGGACTAATAGATTTTTAAATCGGCAGTTTAAGTTGCTCTCTTTGAAGGGCAACTTTTTTTATTATAGAGGAGGTTACGGTTGTATATGGAAATGGTAGATAATCGACAAGCGTTAATGAAAATGTTAGTGAAAGAATTAGGCTTTACCGAAAAGCAAGTTCGTCATGTTATTCAATTAACAGAAGAAGGTAACACAGTTCCATTTATTGCTCGTTACCGAAAAGAATGGACAGGCTCTTTAGATGAGGTGCAAATTCGTACGATTTTAGAGAGATGGCAATATATGATGCAACTTGAAGATAGGAAGGAAGAAGTTCTTCGTCTTATTGATGAGAAGGGGAAACTGACAGAAGAGCTACGACAGCAAATTGTTAAAGCTACAAAGTTGCAAGAAGTAGAAGATCTATATCGTCCATATAAAGAGAAAAGAAGAACGAAAGCGACAGTTGCTAAAGAAAAAGGATTAGAACCATTAGCTGAATGGTTATTGTTATATAAGAAAGAAGATCCGGCTAAAAAGGCGGTGGAATTTATTAATGTAGAGAAAGAAGTGCAATCTGCAGAAGAAGCTTTACAAGGTGCACAAGACATTATTGCAGAAATGGTTTCAGATGAAGCTGCGTATCGTAGTTGGATTCGAAATGTTACTTTTAGAAAAGGTGTTATGTCTTCTTCCGTGAAAGATGAAGAAAAAGATGAAAAGAATATATATGAAATGTATTACAGTTATGAAGAACCGTTGCAAAAAGTAGTACCACATCGTGTATTAGCAATGAATCGTGGCGAGAAAGAAGATATATTGAGAGTTGCTGTTGTTCCGCCAGTAGATGAGATAGTAACCTTCTTAAATAAGAAAGTAATTCGTGATAACGATTCGAAAAGTGCACATTATGTACAATTAGCGATTGAAGATGGTTATAAACGATTAATTCAATCTTCAATCGAAAGAGAGATTCGTAAAGAATTAACAGAAACAGCTGAAGAACAAGCAATACATATTTTCTCTGAGAACTTACGTAACTTATTATTACAACCTCCGATGAAAGGGAAAGTCGTGCTAGCGGTAGATCCGGCATATAGAACTGGTTGTAAATTGTCTGTAGTAGATGATACGGGGAAAGTACTACATATCGATGTTATTTATCCGCATCCACCTGTTCGTAAATATGAGGATGCAAAAACGAAAGTTCTTTCTATTATAGATAAATATCAAGTTGAAATGATTGCAATTGGTAATGGGACAGCATCTAGAGAAACAGAAGAGTTTATAGTAGATGTATTACAAAGTGTGAACCGAGATGTCTTTTATATTATTGTAAATGAAGCGGGTGCTAGTGTATATTCAGCTTCTGATTTAGCCCGTGAGGAATTCCCAAATTTACAAGTTGAAGAGAGAAGTGCCGTTTCTATTGGGAGACGTCTGCAAGATCCACTTGCTGAACTTGTGAAAATTGATCCTAAATCAGTTGGGGTTGGACAATACCAACATGATGTATCTCAAAAGAGACTGAATGAGTCATTAACATTTGTAGTAGAAACAGCTGTTAACCAAGTTGGGGTTAATGTAAATACGGCTTCGGTTGCATTGTTACAATATGTTTCAGGTTTATCGAAAACTGTTGCGAAAAATATTGTAGCAAAGAGAGAAGAAGATGGGAAATTCACGAAGCGCACGGAATTAAAGAAAATCCCACGTTTAGGTGCAAAGACTTATGAACAATGTATAGGTTTCTTGCGTATACTAGAAGGAGCAAATCCATTAGATCGAACAGGTATTCATCCAGAGCAATATAAAAATGTTGAATTGTTATTGAAGAGTCTAGGGTTATCGATAGATGACGTAGGACAACCGCAATTACAAAAGAGATTGGAAGAAGTAGAGATTTCTAAGTTATCTCAAGAAACAGGAGTTGGGGAGCCGACGTTAGTTGATATTATAGATGCGCTTATTAGTCCTGAACGAGATATGAGGGATGAGTTGCCTAAACCACTTTTGAAAAAAGGGATTTTGAAATTAGAAGATTTAAAACGTGGTATGGAACTAGAAGGAACAGTTCGTAACGTTGTTGATTTTGGTGCTTTTGTTGATGTTGGTGTAAAGCAAGATGGTTTAGTACATATTTCTAAACTTAGCAAACAGTTTGTAAAGCATCCGTTAGATGTTGTATCAGTAGGGCAAATTGTAAAAGTATGGGTAGATGATATTGATACAAAAAAAGGACGCGTTGCACTATCTATGTTGCCGATTGAATAGTAAGAGAAGAGAGCAGATGAAACTGCTCTTTTTTTATGAAATAAAAAGTGTAATGGATTATGAGCTTTGATGTATTTTGCTATAATAAAACCAGCATTCATTTAATAACTTAATTTGATACCGGTTTTTTTCAAAATATGCACGTTGCATTTGTTTTTTTAGCCACGTAGGCATAGGAATCCCTCCTTGTTTAATCCTGCTCTCAAAAATCTAAAATGCTATTGATGAGAGGTTGGTGAGTGGATTTCTATTCATGTTTTATTTTTAGAAACCACGCTTCTTACATGAGGATGGGTATATGTACTATTTAATATATGTATAAGAAGGGAGAAAAGTGTAAAAATATTTTTTTGTTTAGGAGGAATGAGAGTGGATGAGCAAGAAATTCAGCGACTAGTGGAAGAAGTGTCACTACAATACTTTGAGATGCCGTTCTTACATAAAGCGGTGTTTAATAATAGATTACGTACAACTGGTGGGCGTTATTTATTGAAGAGTCATAATATCGAACTGAATTATCGATATTACGAATTGTATGGTGAAGAAGAGTTAGTCGGGATTATTAAACATGAGCTTTGTCATTATCACTTACATATTGCAGGAAGAGGGTATAAGCACAGGGACAGGGATTTTCGTGAGTTGTTAAAGAAAGTTGATGCACCACGTTTTTGTAAACGAATGATTAATGAAGAGAAGGAAAAAAAGATTTATAAGTATGAATGTATGGAGTGTTCACTTCAATATGTAAGAAGGCGTCAAATAAATATAAAAAGATATGTCTGTGGAAAGTGTAAAGGGAAACTCAAACCGATATCGAAAACATCTTGACAGTAAAAACGCAATCCAGTATATTATAAACATGTCACGTTTGAACAAGATGTTGTTAAAAACTTCTTGACTTACAGAGAGAATTTTTATAAGATACAAATTGTCTTCATTATTCCGCAGTAGCTCAGTGGTAGAGCTATCGGCTGTTAACCGATCGGTCGTAGGTTCGAGTCCTACCTGCGGAGCCATACAGAGAAGTACCCAAGTGGCTCAAGGGGCTCCCCTGCTAAGGGAGTAGATCGCTAACGCGGTGCGAGGGTTCGAATCCCTTCTTCTCTGCCATACATATTGGCCCGTTGGTCAAGTGGTTAAGACACCGCCCTTTCACGGCGGTAACACGGGTTCGAATCCCGTACGGGTCACCACTTCGGAGGATTAGCTCAGCTGGGAGAGCACCTGCCTTACAAGCAGGGGGTCGGCGGTTCGATCCCGTCATCCTCCACCATATAATTTTATATGAATAGTATTGTCGCGGGGTGGAGCAGCACGGTAGCTCGTCGGGCTCATAACCCGAAGGTCGCAGGTTCAAATCCTGTCCCCGCAACCAAATGGTCCCGTGGTGTAGTGGTTAACATGCCTGCCTGTCACGCAGGAGATCGCCGGTTCGACCCCGGTCGGGACCGCCATTTTAACTTCTGCTATATAGCAGTTGTTTTTTATTAGACATTATGTTACAATAACATTTGTCTTTGAAAATAAGATAATTATTTCGATGGGCTATAGCCAAGCGGTAAGGCAACGGACTTTGACTCCGTCATGCGCTGGTTCGAATCCAGCTAGCCCAGCCATTTACGAGCCATTAGCTCAGTTGGTAGAGCATCTGACTTTTAATCAGAGGGTCGAAGGTTCGAGTCCTTCATGGCTCACTTTTGTTTTTTCCGCGCGGTCGTGGCGGAACGGCAGACGCGCTAGGTTGAGGGCCTAGTGGGGGGAACCCCGTGGAGGTTCAAGTCCTCTCGGCCGCATCAAAAAAATCTTAAAAAGTGCTTGCATTTGAAAATGTAGCATGATAAGATAATTGAGTCGCCAAATTACAACGACGAAAAAACATCATGAATAAGCGCCCGTAGCTCAATTGGATAGAGCGTTTGACTACGGATCAAGAGGTTAGGGGTTCGACTCCTCTCGGGCGCGCTTATTACGGGAAGTGGCTCAGCTTGGTAGAGCACCTGGTTTGGGACCAGGGGGTCGCAGGTTCAAATCCTGTCTTCCCGACCACGCGGGTGTAGCTTAGTGGTAAAACAAGAGCCTTCCAAGCTCTGGTCGAGAGTTCGATTCTCTTCACCCGCTTTTAGTTCTTTGAAAACTGAA
>NZ_QOSA01000027.1:0-122274 GCF_008368795.1 Bacillus sp. BF2-3 | reverse complement strand
TTGGGGTGCAGTTCAAATTCTAGTTAGCTTATTTTCTTTTGTAAATGCAATGTTCATATATTATTCACAAAAACACCGTGTTAATAGTGATTAAAATCACAATCTGCATTATAAGATTCAGTTAAACTAAAAACAGTTAAGGAAATAGAGGAGTGGGATACAATGTTAAGTGCAAAAACAATTGAAATCGTAAAGTCAACAGTACCATTATTACAAGAAAAAGGTGTTGAAATTACAACGAGATTCTATCAAATTTTATTTTCGGAACATCCGGAATTGTTGAATATTTTCAACCATACGAATCAGAAAAAGGGAAGACAACAACAAGCGTTAGCGAATGCTGTTTATGCAGCTGCAACGTACATTGATAATTTAGAAGCAATTATTCCAGTTGTAAAACAAATTGGTCATAAGCATAGAAGTTTAGGGATTAAAGCTGAGCATTATCCGATTGTAGGTACATGTTTACTACGTGCCATTAAAGAGGTCGCAGGTGCACCAGATGAAGTTTTAAATGCATGGGGAGAAGCATATGGTGTAATTGCTGATGCATTCATTAGCATTGAAGCAGAGATGTATGAAGAAGCTGCACATAAAGAAGGTGGATGGAAAGACTTCCGCAACTTTGTGATTGTAAAAAAAGTGAAGGAAAGCGATGTTATTACGTCATTTTATTTGAAACCTGAAGATGGAGGGAAAGTTTCTTCATTCATCCCAGGTCAATATGTAACGATTCAAATCAATATTGAAGGTGAGACATATACACATAATCGTCAATACAGTTTATCCGATGCTCCTGGGAAAGAATATTATCGTATTAGTGTAAAAAAAGAAAAAGGTGTAGATACACCAGATGGTAAAGTGTCTAATTACTTACATGAACATGTAAAAGAAGGAGATGTTTTACCAGTAAGTGCACCAGCGGGAGATTTCGTGTTAAATATGGATTCAACATTACCAGTTGTACTAATTAGTGGTGGAGTAGGGATTACACCGATGATGAGTATGTTAAATACGTTAATTGAACAAGATTCAAAACGTAATGTATATTTTGTTCATGCAGCAATAAATAGTAATACACATGCAATGAAAGAACACGTTAAGGCAGTAGAAAATGAATATGAACAAGTTAAAGCATATACTTGTTATTCTGCACCGACTGAAAAAGATTTAGAAATGAAGAACTTTGATAAAGAAGGTTTCATTGAAAGTGAATGGTTAAAAACTATTATTCCGACAACTGAAGCAGAGTTCTATTTCTGTGGTCCAGTAGCATTTATGAAGCATATAAATGCTGCACTAACTGATTTAAGTGTGAAACAAGAGCATATTCATTATGAATTTTTCGGCCCAGCAACAAGCTTACAATAAGCAAAAAAACGAGGTATTTATTTTACCTCGTTTTTTATTTGTTCTCGTAATAAACGGTTTACTGTTTCACGGCGTATACCTATCAGTTGGCCAATTTCGGTTTGTGTTAATATTTCATATATAGGAATGTCACCTAAATATAGGGTGAACCATTCTTGTAAACGATGAAGACGTTCTTTCGGGGAGACGGTTGTCAATTGATCAATTCGTTGTTGCATCATTCTTAATTTAGATTGTAATTGCATAGCAATGTTAGCATACGATTCGGGATTTGCTTGAAGTCTCTCATACCATTCACTACTAGTGATCGGTTCCACTTCTGTTTTTATTAAAGCGATAGCTGTACCGTGATATTCTTTCGGTGAAATTAAAGAATGATGAGGTATCGTTTCACCTGGAACGATAATGTTGAATAAAAATGGTGTTCCGTTTTCTTCTAGCCGAACTACTTTTAATAAGCCTGTTTTTATAAAGTATAAAGGACCGTCCTCGCCTTGACGGAATAGTACATCTCCTTTGTGTAGAATCAATGTTAGCCCCCCATTAATATGTTTCTATTTCTTCTATTTTAGCGTATATGTATATAGACAATATGCTATTTCAACAGCAATTTCATTGACGAAATGTATGCTATTACAGTAGTATACTATTTAGTGTGTAATAGTACTAGCAATGAATACGCTGTAGGGGGTTTAGTATATTGTTAGATGCGATGAGAATGACGGATATGAGAATTCCGGCGAATGCTATCATTCATGTAGAAGAGATGAAAGGTGGAGTCGTTTTATCCGTTGAAGTAGACGGCCAAATTATTTATACGATGGCTTATGATGAAGAAACAGATAGTTATGCTGAATTATATGATCGAAAGGATAAGAGGGCGTGCCAAGTACATGAAGACTTCATGGGATGGTCACTTCTTCACTAAAAAAGATGTCAATATGACATCTTTTTTTATTAAATCGATAGAATATACAAAGAAATGAAATATAAGGATAAAATTTGTAATAATTGATTTTGCATTGTTAGCACTCTGTAACTGCAAGTGAACTATTTTTTCGCTATCATAAAGATAACAGTCGCAGTTATAGGAGTGGTCAACTTGAAGAAAGTACATATTTCAAATTATATGTTATTATGTGTTTGTTTAATTTTATTTGTTCTCCTCGGAGGATTTTTATATTCATGTGTATAAGAAAAACGCATTCTAAAAAGAATACGTTATAAAAGGGAAATAATGATTAATCTAGTTCCAAGAATAATTAACGTAATACGCAATAAATTAATTACGGCGTTACCACTTAGTTTTGTATTAATGTAAGCCCCGATTTTTCCGCCAATCCATGCACCCGGAATCAGGATTAATGCATAAATCCAGCTGACATTTCCAAGTGAGATGTGAGTTGCAGAACTTACAATTGCTGATAGAAATACGATGAACATTGAAGTTGCTACTGCAATATGTGCTGGGAATGCAAAAAGAAGCATCATTGCTGGAACAAGTAAGGCACCGCCACCAATTCCAAATAATCCAGATATAAACCCAACTATAAAAGCGATAAAGATAGCAAGAAACGGTGGGAATTGGTAGTGTACAGTATTTCCATCATTATCTGTAAAAGAACGCTTAATTACAGACGTATTTGAGAGGGAAAGAGGTTTTAATTTGTCTCGAAGCATAAGTAGAATTGAGACGAATATAAGGAAAATCCCAAAGTATAAAGAAAATGTGTCTTGGTTTAAAAATTTATTTGCCCATGATCCGATAATACCACCAGGGCCGCTTCCGATAAATAAAATAAGTCCACTTTTATAATCTACTCGCTTATGCTTCATGTAAGTAAGGGTGGAAGATAGTCCTGTGAAAACGACTGTTACCATAGAAGTCCCTACTGCAAGTTGTGGTGATAAACTGTGTAATCCAATTAATAACGGAACAATAATAATTCCGCCTCCAAGCCCAACTAGGCTGCCGATTGTTCCGGCGATTAGTCCGATGAAAAGTAACATGATGTATTCCAAAATTGCCAACTCCTCTAAATAACTTATCCATCAATTATTATACACGCTTTTTAATGAGAAATAGGCTTGTTCACAAAAAAGTCGTCTTCCTAGAAAAATAAGGAAGACGACTTTTGATTAGAAAACAAAATGTAATAGGTAGTAAAACAGAGCAGCTAAAGAAGCTGAAATAGGAAGTGTAATAACCCATGTAATTAACATACGTTTTGCAGTTCCCCATTTTACCCCTTTCACACGGTGAGAAGCACCAACCCCTAAAATAGAAGAAGAGATAACGTGCGTCGTACTAACCGGTAAGTGAATGAATGTTGCACCGAAAATAACAAGTGATGATGATAAATCGGCAGCTACACCATTTACAGGACGAATTTTCATAATTTGTCCACCGACAGTTTTAATAATTTTCCATCCACCGACAGAAGTACCAAGCCCCATTGCGATAGCACAAGATAATTGTACCCAGAACGGGATATCGCTAGAAGTATGATAGTTATTAGCCATAAGAGCCATCGTAATGATTCCCATTGCTTTTTGTGCATCATTCGTACCGTGTGTGTAGGCTTGTAATGCTGCAGTGAAAATCTGGAATATACGGAAGTTCTTATTCGTTTTTGTTAAGTTAAAGTTTTTAAATACTACTTTAAAAATACTGTATACGATATAACCAATAACGAAAGCGATAATCGGTGAAATGATTAAAGCTTCAATAATTTTAATAAATCCTTTAAGATTTAGCGAGCTAATCCCAGCGGCCGCAATTGCTGCACCTGCGATTGAGCCGATAATTGCATGCGAAGAACTACTTGGAATACCGTAGTACCAAGTAATTAAGTTCCAAGCTATCGCCGCAAGCAAAGCAGCTAAAATTACAAGAGAACCATTTTGTAAGGCGAATGGATCAACGATATCTTTTGTAATCGTTTTTGCTACACCTGTAAATGTCATTGCGCCTAAAAAGTTCATAATAGCCGCCATAATAATGGCATGTCTAGGCTTTAGAGCTTTCGTTGAAACAGCCGTTGCAATAGCGTTTGCTGTATCGTGAAATCCATTGATAAAGTCAAAAGCTAAAGCGCAAATGACTACTAAAACGGTCAGTATCAAGAGTGTATCCATGATCAAACTCCTTACGCGTTCTTCATAATAATTGTTTCTAATACGTTTGCAACGCTTTGACAGCTATCAGCTACTTCTTCAAGCTCTTCGTAAATCTCTTTAAATTGAATAATCTTAATCGGATCTTTTTCACGAGAGAATAAGTTCTTAATCGCATGACGGCGAATATCATCACACTGTGATTCATAATCCTTAATTTTAATCGCATTTGTACGAATGTCGACTAATTTTTTGTTAGACATTAATTCAACAGAGTTTGCAATCTCAATCGCACATTGATTAATTGCTTCTACGAATTTAATCATGTATTCATCAGCTTCTGTAATAGAATACATTTCGAATAGACCAGCACTGTGATCTAATCCGTCTAATACATCATCCATACTCATCGCAAGTTGTAGGATGTCCTCACGCTCAATCGGAGTGATAAACGCTTTGTTTAACTCCATAATGATTTCGTGAATAAATGAGTCACCTTTTGACTCATACTCTTTCATGCGCATAGAAAACTCTTTTAAATCGCTAGCATTTTTAATTTTATACTCCACGAAAAACTGCGCGCCTTCTTTTAAATTTTCGGAAACATTCATTAACATTTCAGAAAATTTATCTTTTTTTGATTTAAAGACCATTATTGTTACCCCCACAAAAGTAATATATGTAAAATATATTGGCTAATCAATTCTAACAAAAAACTGTCGTTTTTTAAAACATTTTATCGAAAAGTTTACAAAAACTTAACATAACTCTCGTTGTTCTATTAATAATATTAATATCCAATAGTGAATATCTTACTTGTAGAATGTCCTTTTCTTGCAAAAAGTATGAATGCAAAAGAAAAGCTTTACACTATAGGAATGACTACGTTATTATAATAAATTTAAAAGGCGGTATATTCTTCCTTTTAAAAAGAAGAGTGTAAATAAATGAAGGAAGTGAACGAATGAAATTGAAGAACACTCATTTTAAAAAAATGCTTGAGTGGTTCAATAAGAGGAAGAAACTTCGTAATTCATTAATTGTATTGGGAAGTGTATTCGTTACTCTATTTATTGCTGTAAATATAATAATTTCCATTCAAGACATATCTGAATTAAAACAAGCTGTTCCACAACCGACTTTAATTTATGATGCAAATAATGAGGTCGCAACTAAATTAGCTTCTTCGAAAACAGAAGGCGTTAAAAGAAAAGATATTCCTGATATTATGGTTCAGGCAATTGTTGCAGTAGAAGATAAGGAATTTTTTAACCATCATGGTATTTATTATAGTGGAATTATAAGTGCGGTTTTTAAAAATATTACAGCAGGAGAAGTTGTAGCAGGGGGAAGTACAATAACACAACAACTTGCGAAAAATGTATTTCTGACACAAGACCGCACATACTCCCGAAAAATAAAGGAATATTTTTTAACGAAAAAAATAGAGCGCACGTATACGAAAGATGAAATCATTGAAATGTATATGAACCAAATTTATTTTGGTGAAGGGGCTTGGGGTATAAAAAGGGCAGCTAAATCTTATTTTGATAAAGATGTAAAAGATTTAACAATTTCAGAAGCTGCAACGATTGCGGGCTTGATTAAAGCACCATCTGCGTATTCACCTTATAAAAACTTTAACAAGTCAATTGAAAGACGTAATGTCGTATTAAGTTTAATGAAAGAGCAAGGGTATATTTCTGACGAACAGTATAATAAAGAAAAAGAGAGCGGACTTGTGTTAAAACGTGGCGTTGATGATAAATACAAGGGAAAATACTCTCAATATGTAGACTATATTGTTAGAGAGGCGATGGAAAAGTACGAATTAACACAAAATGAAATTTTAGCGGGTGGTTATCGTATTTATACAGAGCTTGACCCGAAAAAACAACAGGCTGTAGAAGACGTTGTGAATAATGATAGTTATTTCAAAGATAGTGGCTCAGACCAACTTATGCAAACGGGTGTAGTTCTTATGAACCCAAAAACAGGTGGTGTACCAGCTCTAGTTGGAGGCAGAGGGCCGTATCAGTTTTTACAGTTTAACCATGCAACCCAATTAAAAAGACAACCTGGCTCAACGTTAAAGCCTTTGGCTGTATATGTACCAGCGTTAGAACAAGGATATGAAGTATACGATATATTAAAAGATGAACCATTTAACATTAAAGAATATAAACCACAAAATAGCGATCATACTTTTCACGGTGATGTGACAATGTATGAAGCTGTGGCAAAGTCGTACAATGTTTCAGCTGTGTGGCTATTAGAACAAATTGGATTAGATAAAGGATTGAAATCTTTAGAGCGATTTGGTATCCCATTAGTGCCAGAAGATCGTACGTATCCGATTGCTTTAGGCGGTATGCATGTGGGGACATCTCCATTTGTAATGGCTCAAGCATACAGTACATTCGCAAATGATGGAGTCCAAGTGGAAGCTCATGCAATTAGGGAGGTACAAAATGCTGAAGGTGAAACACTTGGAAAGTGGTATAAGAAAGAGACACGAGTGACGAGCGAGAAAATTTCTCAAAAGATGACATATTTATTAAAAGGTGTTGTCGAAAAGGGAACGGGTGAAAAGGCGAAAGTTAATAATGTTGATACGGCAGGTAAGACAGGAACTACTCAAATTGTAAATGGCCCGAGCACCGGTGCAAAGGATTCATGGTTTGTTGGATACACGCCAGATTTGGTAGGTGCGATTTGGGTAGGATATGATAAAACAGATAGCGATCATTATGTTCCGGGTGGTAGTCAAATTACGACGACAATGTTCCGGGATATTATGAAAAAAGCAAACGCAAATCCAGCTCAAAAAGCATTCCAGTTATCGCTCATATCTGAGGCTGATTATAAAAAACAATTGACTACAATAGAAGAGGAAAAACGAAGAAAAGAAGAAGAGAAGAGAAGGAAAGAAGAGGAACAACAACGAAAACAAGAGCAACAAGAGTGGCTTGATAAAGTGAAAGAATGGATTCCTTCATTTTGGTAAAAGAAAGAGGCGAATAAAAAAATTCGCCTCTTTTTTTGTATGAAAACAAAATAAAATTTTAATCGGTAGAGATTTTTGTCTATCTTAATTAGCTATTAATCCATATCCGTTGAGATACATGATATTACTCATTAAGTACAATATTCGTACTGCCAAAGGATTCGGAATCGTATGTGACGATTATTTTGCCTTTACTAATAGGTTCGTAAGGCAATTCTTCTTCGTAATTACCATTATTTTCATTGTGGATAGAAAGTGTAATTTCATCGATTTTTTTATTTGTATACTGATCTTTAATCGTTTCAGCAATTTGGAGTAACGCCTCGGAACTAGAAGCTTTCGTAATAAGCATTCCTTTTATAACTTTTTTTTCATTATTTGTTGCATTGGAATAAGGGATGTTGCTTTGTTTTGTATACAAAAGTTTGTATGGAACAGTTTTTCTCTCTGCTTTTGATATAGTGGAATATTTTAGAGTTAAAAAAAATCCTACACAGAAAATAATGCATACCATAAGAGCAAACCAAATGCGTATTAGTGACATAACTCTCATTTTCATCCCTCTTTCATATCTTTGACTTCATTATTTATCATACAAAATGAGGATTAAGATAGAGTAAATTTGAGGTAAAGAAACGTAAAGAAGGAGCACTTATCCTCCCAAACAAGTGCACCTTTTTATTAAAAGAGAGATTTAATAGTCAATCAAAATCACATCTATTACTTATAAATGTGCTTAGTCCTCCCAAAATATTTTCGGAAATTGTGGTTAGTAAATTCGGAAGACAGATAGTGTCGCAGTTGTATCGCCCGCAGGTCCTTGTTGAGGCCCTTGAGCACCAGTAGTCCCCGTAGTTCCTCCGCCTAGGCAACCAGATCCATATTGAACTAGAATAGCTTGGCCAAGAGCTTGAAGAAGTCTAACGAATTCTGTAAGTTCGGACTTAGAGATGTTAATGTGACTGCAAGTTCTGACTTCACAACAATCATTACCATAAAATACTTTTCCTTTATTTTTATTGTTCATCTTTTCATTCTTTTCTTTCATAGAATCAATAGTCATTACTATATATTAAAATGAAATTTCTACTAAATCCGTGCTGGACAAACTACCATTTCTAAAAAAATAAGAAATCGGCCCAGCTAGCAAAAAATAAGTAAAATATAGAGAAGGTTTTATATAATGTAAAGAAGAAAAGTTCAACATAAAAACTGCATGTCAATTGTTGAAGGATGTAACAATTGACATGCAGTTCGTGGATTGGATTTTATTTGTATTGATTTAATCTTTCAAGGGCTGTTTTAGGTAAGATTGGAATTGAAATAGTAAAAGTAGTACCATCTTCATTACTAGTCATTTTTAATGTACCGTTATGATTTTGAATAATTTTTTTCGTTACTGACAAGCCCAAACCTGTGCCGGAATCTTTTGTTGAGAAGAATGGATCAAAGATATAGTCTTGAATCGCTGGTGGAATACCAGTCCCATTATCAGTGAAAGTAATACGAACAAAATTATCTAGGCGGTAACTAGTGATTTGGATAGAAAGTTTTTTTTCTCCTTGAGCATCGACAGCGTTCTGGAATAAGTTTAAAAAAACTTGCACAAGTTCATGACGATCAATATGAACTAATATATCATCTAATTCGGTAGAAAAATTATAATCAATTGAAATGTTATGTAAAAAGACTTCGCTAGCTAGTAACTGTTGAATATACTCACGTAAAAATGTATTAATGGGAAAGGGTTCTCTTTTAAATTCACGTGTTTTTGAAAGAGATAAAAATTTTGTAATGATACTATTTGCTCGATCTAATTCAGGAATAAGTAAATTTTTAAATAGTTCTTTATTGGATGGAGAAACACTTTCTTGTAAAAATTGTAAGTATCCTCGTACTGTTGTAAGAGGATTTCGTACTTCGTGTGCAATTCCAGCTGCGATTCGCCCTGCTAACGAAAACTTCTCTGCATCACGTTCTGTATTTAAATAATGAAAGACACTAATAACTCTAAAAATCTCCCCGTTATAATCACGAATAATTCGGTTATTTATAATGCCATAGTTTTTGTCTAAAACTTCTTCATTATATATTTCTGTTCCCGTTTTTAATGTTTCAATCGCTTTAATTTTTTCTTCCGGCAAGTTTAGTAATTGTTGAATCGGTTTTCCGATAATATCATTTCGTATTACACCGAAATCATCTGCAGCAACTTGATTACATAAAGTAATATTCCCTTTATTATCGATAAAGGTTACATGATGTGAAAAGGCATCAAAAATATGTACAAAGTGTTTTTCGAGTTGTTCAAATAAAAATAATGAATCACAAGTAAGTTGAAAATGAGCCTCTTTATTCTCTTTTGGTATTTCTTGAATGGAATGGGTTGTTCTAGTTTTCTTTATTCGTAAACCAATATGTGGATTTTTGTATGTGAAATGATGTGGTAATTGATTCACAAGTTCTTCATAAAAACGTACTTTATTTTCTAGTTCTTCAATTCGTTTTTCATGAGATACAGTAGCATCGTTTGGAAGCATAAATAAATAACCCCTCATTTTAAAAATTCTTCCATATAGTATATCATATTTTTATAAGGATACTCTTAAAGAAAAGGCTACATGATGCAAAGTGTTTGGAAAGTGAATAGAAGATGAAGTTAAAAAGGGAGGGGTATATGTGCTGTTTATTGGATTGACAGGATGGGGAGATCATGATTCTTTATACATAAATCCCTATGAAAATAGAAATAAATTACGAACATACAGCGAGTATTTTCCTATAGTAGAAGTGGATAGCTCATTTTATGCGATGCAACCTGCACGAAACTATACAAAATGGGCAATGGAAACACCGAAAGATTTTTCTTTTATCGTAAAAGCATATCAAGGAATGACAGGACATATGAAAGGTGAAATTCCTTTTTCTACGTTCGATGAGATGTTTGATGTATATAAACAATCTATTCTTCCCTTAATTGAAGCTGGTAAATTAAAAACGATTTTATTTCAATATCCACCATGGTTTGATTGTAAAAAGAAAAATGTAGATTTTCTTCGATATACGAAAGAAAAAATGGAAGGTTTACCATGTGCAATAGAATTTCGAAATCAAACATGGTTTTATCCAGAAATGAGAGATAGGACGTTACAGTTTCTAGAACAAGAGAAATGGATTCATACAATTTGTGATGAACCACAGGCTGGGATAGGTTCTGTGCCACTCGTGTTAGAGGTTACGAATTCAGACATGGCATTAATACGTTTTCACGGTCGAAATGTTCATGGTTGGCTTGATAAAGGGGAAAACTGGAGAGCGGTTCGCTGTTTATATCGCTACAACAATAAAGAACTGGAAGAATGGGTTGAACGATTAGAGCAATTAAAAAAGAAAACAAAGGATATATACGTACTGTTTAACAACAATTCAGGTGGGGATGCAGCAGATAATGCGAAACAGCTTATGAAAATGATGAACATTACATATGGTGAGCCGAAGCCGGAGCAATTAAATTTTTTTGAATGATAATAAACAAGAAAGGCACTGTACAAACAGGGGGAATGTACAGTGCCTTTCTATATGAAAAAGAGGGGTAACAATGTTACTGAGCGTTTGGTTGATTCATCAATTGTTGGCTTCATAATGAATGATAATGGTTATCATTATCATTGTCAATGGTTTTTCTAAAAATATATAAAAAACTTTGTATATTTTAAATAGAGATAAAAAAAGAACAGCATTAATGCTGTTCTTTTCCGTTGACGAATTGTTGTAAATCAAAAGGAGTTATCGCCTGGATAAATTCTTTTGAGATAAGTGTTTGAACGAGAGTGCTCTCAGAGATAGAAGCACCTGTTTTCTTTTCATAAGCTTGTTTTAATAAATCAAGTTTTTCAGCCGTTTCTTTTGGTAATTCAATTGTAAGTGTGTTCATAATTTCTCCCCCTTATTATTAGAGTACCACTACAGTATAGGAGAGACAAGAAAAGAGAATATGAAATATAAAAAAGGTTACCAAATTTTCAAATGGTAACCTTTTTTATGTATAAGAGTTATTAAGCAATACCGATATACTTTAAAGTTTTTGATGGAGTACTGTGATCAAAGAAGTGTTGTAAAAATGCAATATCAACACCTGATTTGTATGCACAATAACCCCAAGTTTTTCGAAGTGTATGTGAGCTAATCCCTTCTAATCCAACTTCTTTTGCAGCTTTGTTTAAAATGTACCATGCATGTTGTCTCGTAATAGATTTTGTTCCTTTTTGAGATTTTAACAATGGTTCATTACGTTTCCAAGTTTTACGTTCTTTCATGTAGTCTTCGATTGCGTGCTGTAAGTCTTCATTTACAGCAAACCATTTATGTTTCTTTACTTTTTCATTGTAAAATAAAATGGAATGGCGAACATTTTCATTTTCATCGATTACATCACTAACTTTTAATTGTAAGATTTCACTTACTTTTAAGCCAGAATTTACAGCTAATACGAATAATAAGCCATCACGTTTCGAAGATTGTAAAAGTATATTTTTGATAGTTTCTAATTGTTTTTCATTTTGAATAGGTTGTCCTGCTTGTTTCATTTCACGCACTCTCCTCTTTTATATGTGTAAAGGAAAGGATTAACTTGTTTCTTACTATAAAGGGAGAGTGTGAATTTCATGTGAACTCCTAGTGAAATTAAGACAAATTATTTGACTTCTTTTACTTTTTGTAAATTGAAATAGAATACAACACTGTTAGTCGTATTATACACACCGTATTCGGCATGATGGAGGTCTAAAATATTTTTTACAATAGATAATCCGAGACCGGTACCTCCAGTGTGACGGCTACGTGATGCATCTAGACGATAGAAGCGATCCCAAATTTTTTCAAGACTTTCTTCAGGGATAGGGTTTCCTGTATTCTCGATTTCGACTTTTACGGTATCTTCTGCTTCTATAATGGAGACTTGTATTTTTTCTCCCTCTGGCGTATAACGGATTGCATTACTTAGTAAGTTCACAACTACTTGCTCAATGCGACTGCGATTTGCTTTAACAAGTATAGAAGGGTCTGCATCGATGTTCACTTGTAAATGTTTTTCTTCCATGCTAAATAATAATTTTGTGTAGACTTGTTGCGTTAATTCACCGATTGAGAACGTCGTCATATCTAGTTTGTAAGTACCAGATTCCAACTTTGCTAATTCTAACATTTCAACAATCAGCCTGTTCATATTTTCTGTTTCTTCTAAAATAACATCAGTATAATACGAAGTATCCTTACTAACACCATCTTTAATTCCTTCTGCAAAACTTCTAATTACACTTAGCGGTGTTTTTAATTCGTGTGATACGCCAGAAATGAATTCTTTTCTTGTTTTTTCTAATTGACGTTCACGTTCAATATCTTGTTGTAACTTTGTATTAGCAACATTTAATCGATCGATTCGATCTTTTAAATTTACAGATAATGTATTGATACTGCCAGAAAGCCCGCCAATTTCATCGTCAGCTGTAACAGGTAATTTCTCGCTGAAATCAAAATTAGCCATTTTTTTTGTAACACGATTTATTTTAATTAATGGCTTAACAATGATTTTTGAGTAGTAGAAGGATAACAAAATAATTACGAGAAACACGATGATTAAGGCATAGACATAATAATCTTTTAAAACGAGCATCGCTTCATTAACAGGCTGCAAAGATGCTATCGCAAAAGCGTATTCTGTAATCCTTCCATTTTCTATAATCGGTTTTACAAAGATACTATTTTTTATATTTTCTCCGCCATCTAATATGAAAGTACTTAATTGGTTCGAGTTAGAAGTTCCCTCTCTAATCATATCTGCAAAATATTGAACGGCTTGTAATGTTTCAATATCATTTGCAAGACGAACCTCCGCTTTGGATGGGAGCTGTAACTTAGTTATAACACCTGTAAAGACGATTCGAGTTGTAGATTTGTATCGGCTTGCAAGTCTGTTCTTAGAAGGGTTACCATTAATTGACTGAAAATCCGAATAGAAATGTTCGTTCTGCCATTGATTATAATTCGTTCCTAATTTTTGTGGTGTGATTATATTATTCTCTTGTACGACTCCATCAACATTGATTATTACATCTTTTTTTAAGCCTAAATTTTCGAATTTATTATATTCTTCTGGTGTTAAAAGATTATTGAGTGGTATGGAATACTGTTTTTCATTTTTGGGATTAATGACATCGATATAGTAATTATTATCACTTTTAATAATGCCGTTGGAATCCAAAAACTGCATATCTGCATTTGTTTTATCATGAAATTCTTGTTTTAGTTTTCTAACCTGCTCATAACTTTTATCACTTTTATCGTAATTATCTACGAATTTTTCAAAAGCAGTTTGGACTGTTTTTACTTTCTTGTTAATATAAAATTTTTCTAAAAATAGAGATTGTCCTAGGAAAAAAAGTAGGAATATGATTGTAAATAAAGTGGATGTTAATAAAAATAGTTTAAAGACGATACTTCTGTTTTTCACTGCGTCACCTCTTATGAGAAATACTGTAAATGATTTCTTTATCCCGTTAAATCCGATTGGTTCAACTAATAATCAGTGGGGGATGGAAAAACCCTCCACTGATTAAAGTTTCACTTCATTATAACAAACGTTACAAGAAAGTAGAGGGGAGAAATCTGTCTCTTTATAAAGTAGTTATTTATAAAAAGTCACATAAAAAGAACTCGCCAGACGTATGACAAGTTCTTTAGTGTATTATTGTTGAATTGCTGCATCTAAAGCGATTTCAATCATTTCGTTAAATGTAGTTTGACGCTCTTCAGATGTTGTTTCTTCGCCAGTGAAGATGTGATCGCTAACTGTTAATACAGATAATGCATTTACACCGTATTTCGCTGCTAATGTGTAAAGAGCAGTTGTTTCCATTTCTACTGCTAATACACCGTAATCTCCAAGTTTTTTAACTATGTCCATGCTTTCACGATAAAACACATCTGCTGTTAAAACGTTACCGACACGAACGTGTAATCCTTTTTCAGTTCCAGCATCATAAGCTTTCTTTAAAAGGTCAAAGTTTGCAGCTGGTGCAAAATCAAATCCTGGGAATGTTAAACGGTTCATATTAGAATCAGTACAAGCCGTCATTGCGATAATAACATCACGAACTTTTACATCTTTTTGAATTGCACCGCAAGTTCCAACGCGAATTAAATTTTTAACTCCGTAGCTTTGGATTAATTCGTTTACATAAATAGAAATAGAAGGAACACCCATACCTGTACCTTGAACAGATACACGTTTTCCTTTATAAGTTCCAGTGAAACCTAACATACCACGCACATTATTATAGCAAGTAACGTCCTCTAGAAATGTTTCAGCGATATATTTTGCACGTAATGGATCACCAGGTAATAGAATAGATTCAGCGATTTCGCCTTGTTTTGCTTCGATATGTACACTCATAAAAAAGTCCTCCTTATAATGTATTGATAGAAATCAATATCATTTGCATTATACACTACGAATCCTTTCAATTAAAATCTTTTTATTATTTGTAATATGTGCAAAATAGGAGGATTTCATAAATCATAATCTAGAATATATATCTTAAGAAGTTTTGTATGAATAGAGACAATAAAAATGGTAGGTGATGTTTTGAAAAATCTTGTCATTGGGCTTATTGCGTTAGTACTTATTGTGGCAGGAGGATTTTACATAAAAAAATATCAAGAAAACGAAGAGACTGTAGGAGATGTTCAGGAAGTAAAGTGGGATGTTTCAAATGGAAAGGGAAATGAGAAAGTAGATATTGTATTTCAGTTGTTAAACAACAAGAATAATGAAATTCGTGGTGTAAATGATCAAATGCGGGCAGTGATTGTAGATGGACAGTTAAAAAACATACAACAAATTAAACCCACATTTGCAGGGAACGGGTCATATAAGTTATCTTCCAAAATAGCAAAAGACGAAGAATATACAATATTTTTATACGAAGACAAAAATAAGTCCGTAGAGTCATTCGCTAGGAAGAATTTTGGTAGAACGAAAGAGGAGAACAATAAGAAAAAAGTGAAATTTCCAATCGACAGTGTACTTACAAAAAAAATAGGAGAGTATGAAGTTTCTCTTTTATTTGGCGCATTACATCCGAATGAACCAGTTACGTTAACATTTCAGTTTCAAGCGAAAAAGGGTGAAAAATTGAAATTGCATTCAGAGAGAGGAGAAGTAGAGTCACTCTATATAGTGGATGAAACGAAGGAGAATTTTTTATACGCTATGCCTGTAGATACGGATGAGCAATTACAATACCGAATTACATTTCCTGCCGAGGGCACGTATAAAATGTGGGGGAATTTCTATATAAATGGTAAGAAGTATGAAAAAGAATTTATTGTACAAGTTCAAAAAAGAAAAAACAGCTAAGAATTTAGCTGTTTTTTCTTTTTCCTATTAATTTTGTTACAGAGAGCATTGTAATTGGTAAAGAATGATTCTTCCTAAATGCTAAATATTTACCGCTCCATGCTGGTTTATATTTTTCTTTAAAATGTCGTAATCCGCTGAAACTATACGTATAACGAACGTTATTAAAGATTGCAGCAGCCACTCGTTCAGACCAGAAAGACTGTGTGGATAAACCAACATTTGAAAGTGGTGCCATACCGATATTAAAGGAGTGGTATTCATTTTCTTTTGCCCACTGGAATAAGTGGATGAAAATTGCGTCCATAATGCCGCTAGGCGCATCTGGATAATATCGCATTAAATCGACAGATAATGATCCGTTTTGATATACAGGCATGAATGTTGTGAATGCAATAATTTTTCCATCCGCATCAGATAATGTTGCGATAGGAGCGCGACTAATATATTCACGATCGAAGTATCCGAGTGAAAAACCTTTCTCTTTTTTTCCACCAAGCCATGCATCTGAAACTTTTCTTAACTCTTCATATAATTCGTCGGAGAAAGATGGCTCATGAATAGAGAATGTATAGCCTTCTCTTTCAAAACGGTTGAAAGTAGCTCGCATGCCAGCGCGTTTCTTTCCTGTTATTGTAAAGGTATTTAAATCAACAACAGCTTCTTCACCAAGCTTAAAGAAGTTATAACCAAAATCGTGGTATAAACTCATCCATTTACTTTCAATTTGATAGAATACACAAATGTATCCAAATCGATCAGCCTCAGCTAAAAACTCTTGCAATACAGTACGATAGGAGGAAGGGTCCCCAATTGGATCACCCAGTACAATAAGTCGTTTTCCAGTTATTGAGAAGAGAATGAGTGCTTTTCCATCACTACTGAAAAAGAACTGTTTATCTCCTAAAAAACCTAAATGACTAAGTACATTTCCACCATGTTCATCTAAGAAGTTTTGTAATCGTTTATCATTAGCTGGTTGCCCGGGAAATTCATTTCGATAACGATTTGCAATGAGTGAACCAATTAGTAAAAAAGTAGGAACAAAAAAGGCAGCTGCTAATGCACTTCGTTTTACTTGTGTAATATTACGAACGACAAAATCAGGTTTGAAAGCTTCTTTTGCACCTGCAAATAAAATACCTAAGTTTTTATATAAATATAACGTTACAAGTAGGAATATAAAAACTTTTACGATATCGGAAAGTGAGACTTCCATTTTCTCACGTACAAACCTTTTACGAAGCATATACAATACAGCGAGTACGATTAATAAAATAAAAGTTTCTTCAACATCAATTCCTTTTAGTGTGTTAAAAATAGCCGCTCCAATTAAAGATACAATCGTCATATAATAAGAACGTTTTGTTCCGTAATATATCCCCCGCGAAAGAATGAGGAGGAGAATACCGAATGTTAGCGATAAGCTAAAAGAAAATTGAATAAGATGTTTTGGAGCTAGAATATGTAAGGCGTGTGCCCGATTTATACTTGTCGGTAGAATGGTTGATAAAATAACCATTAAGCCAGCAAATACTGTTAAAGCAGCAGATGCCCAAGAACCTAACTTTCCTAGAAAGTCACGCTGCAAAGTCCATATAACACCAGTTGTCTCTAATGCAGGCGCAATAAAAGGTTTATCTTCAAACTTTTTAATGGCTACTCCTGTCATTTCAAAAGCTGCAAAAATGAGACCAAGGCAGAAGGGCAAGATGTAATAGACGAGACGATATAATAACATAGCAGGGAGTAAAACACCTGTATCGATGCCGTATTGCCCAAGCCCAGTTAAGAAGACAAGATCAAATGATCCAAGGCCACCAGGAACAAGACTAACGACACCAGCTAAAGCAGCAATAACATATACGCCTAAAAACTTTTGGAATTCGATTTCAATGCCAAATAATAGTAATATGACGTACATAACAATACCAGCAGATACCCATTCGACTAATGAAACTAATGAGTATAAAACAGTTGGGTTTCTCTCCTCTTCTTCTTGTTCCTCTGTTTGCGTCGCTTTTCTATTTTTTAATTTAGAAAATCCGATATATATAGGGACGAAAAGAGCGAAGAAGATAAGAACAGGCCATAGCCATGGTTTTTCATGCAAAATAAATCTCGTGTCTAATATTCCGATAAGACCAAGAAATGAAAGAATGGCTAATCCATTAATAAAGGCAGTTGTCATCCAAGCGATACTTTTAATAAGTTTTCCATTTTCTTTTATATATGGACGATAAAGCATTGTGCGTACGCCGGCTCCAACAAGACCACCAAACCCGATAAATCCATTTAAAGTATTAGCAATCCACGAGATACGGAAAATCTTTTGGACAGGAATGTCAGCTTTTAAGTAACGAAGCATAACATAGTCATAAAAGAACATTGTTGATACAGCGAATGCACCAAGTGTAATTGCTAAAAAGACTCCTCCAGTTGGAATGTTTTTAATTGTATCAATCGCTTCTAAAAAAGAAATGCCCGCTAATTCTTTTTTTGCTTGAAAGAATACAATTGTTAATACAACAAATGGGAAGATAATTTTCCCGATTTGTAAGAAACGTTTCCATGAAAACGACATAAATACAACTCTCCTTGTATAAGAAAACTGAGACAATAATATTATTATGACAAACTTCAAGAAAAATAAAAAGGTAATTTCCTGTATAGGGGAGCTATTTTTTATATAGGTATATTTAAAAGAATGTTTTGTTTATCAGAAAATTAAGTTAGAATAAGGTGAAAGAAGGGTGAGGGGGAGTATATGATTATAAAAGGTTACGTAGGATATGAGTTAGAAAAAGAGAAACCTAATACATCAGAAGATTTTTTTAACAGATCTGAAGTGACATATATATTAAATGGTAAAGAGAAAACTTTTTCGGTTTTATACGTTCGATATTTTGAAGAAGTTTTACAAGAAATTACTCCTTTTGAAGGAAATCCAGTGTATAAAGTAGAAGAACAAAACATATATTTGCGCGATATTGTAGCGATATGTTGTTTAATGAAAGATAAGGAGCTTCGTGCGCAAAAACGTTTGTATTTAAATAATATGGAAGAATTTCAACAATATTTTGATGAGGGAACGGTGTCGAAAGTACAAGAAATATTGGCTGAATTACATAAAAATAAAAGGGTAGAAATAGCGTGAAATGGCAAAGGAGAGAGAAAAAATGTCTAATTTTATGGTTGAAAATCAAACAGAACAAGTTTCTATATTTTTAGAAGATGCTATTAATTTGATAACCAATTATGTAAATTATCATACGTTACCTTCTTTATTAGAGGAAACACCAGCAGGGAATGAGCGATATTATAAAGGGTTATTAGCATCAATGAGACGACTTCTCGTTTTTTGCGAAGAAGGACAGGATGCATGTTTTGTTTTGTTGAATAGCCAGCCATTTCGAAAAACAGCAGCTGAAAAAATTTTATATAAGATTTACCATCAAGTAATTGCAGAGTTTTTTTCACCGAAGAGTGATCATTGGTATGAAAATAGTCGGTCTGCATATACAGGGAAAAATTCTATCGTTTTTCAACAAACACCACCTGCATCTTTAGAGCAAGTGATGAAGAGTTTAGAAGGTAAATTTCAATTGATGCGTGAAGAACTAGAATATTATGAGACGGATTATCAGACAAAGATGTTACACAAATATTGATTGAGGAAAAGAAGCTAAGGTGACTTAGCTTCTTTTCCTTTTGTACAGTTATATAAGGGATTTTCATTGAATATAGTTAAGTGGATAGCATTAGGGAGGTGCAACATGAATCAGCAAGGTGTATTTACAGATTACTTTCATGAAGTAGAAAATTGGTGTGAAAGTGTTCTTCACGTATTAGATAGTCGCGCAATGGAAGTGTATGATGTCCATATGCTTGCTTATAAAATTCAGACGTTATTAGAGCGTATGAAAGAGCATGAGTATGAAACAGATGCAGAGTTTATGTATGAAATAAGCGATGATGTAGAACATATTCAGCATCACTTGCAGGAAGTATTTATGCAAGAAGAAGAGGAATATGAATTATATGAAAGAGGGGATAGTGAACGAGCTGTCCCAATTGGAGGACATACACTCCCGCCATTACCTTATCCATATAATGCGTTAGAACCGTATATTTCTAAAGAAATTATGATGTTACATCATGATAAACATCATCGGAGTTACGTGGAAGGATTAAATAAAGCAGAGAAGATGATGGAAGAAGCGAGAAAAACAAATAAATTTGATTTAATTAAGCATTGGGAAAGGGAAGCGGCTTTTCATGGGTCAGGTCATTACTTACACACGATATTTTGGAATAACATGAAAAAAGACGGTGGTGGAAGTCCAAGAGGAACTTTTTCACAACAAATTGAACAAGATTTTGGGAGCTTTTTACGTTTCCAAAAACATTTTACAGAAGCAGCCTCTAAAGTAGAAGGTTCAGGCTGGGCAATTCTCGTTTGGGTACCCCGGTCTGGAAGGTTAGAAATTTTGCAAAGTACACTTCATCAATTATTTACACAATGGGATACGATACCGCTCCTTGTACTAGATGTCTGGGAACATGCGTATTATTTACAATACCAAAATCGAAAAGATGAATATATTAAAAACTGGTGGAATGTTGTAAATTGGCCTGATGTAGAAAAAAGGTTTGAAACTGCGAAACAAATTGAATGGACACCATATTAGACGCAAATTCTCTGCGTCTTTTTTAATGGAAGTAGAAGGAAGATTTCGTTCATATTTTAAAAGGCCAAGCATACACTTGTACAAAAAGTGCCAAAAGGACGTGGGGGGGAAATATGAGACGAATTTGTGTAATCATTACGCTTCTTATGATGTATGCAAGCGTTATGCCGATTCCTACATATGCAAAGATGAACAGCAATGTTAGTGCTCGAAATGCTGTATTAATGGAGCAACAGTCTGGTCGTGTATTATACGGAAAGGCAGAACATGAGCCTCAAAAAATTGCTAGTATAACAAAAATTATGACCGCCTTATTAGCTGCTGAATCAGGGAAGATGAAAGAAATGGTATCAGTTAGTAATGAAGCGGTGAGGGTGGAAGGATCGGCAATCTATTTAAAGCCTGGACAAAAAGTGAAGTTAGAAGATTTAGTATACGGACTCATGCTTAGATCTGGTAATGACGCAGCGCAAGTAATTGCTGAAAGTGTGGGTGGGAGTATAGATGGATTCGTATATTTAATGAATCAAAAAGCGAAAGAAATTGGAATGAAAGATACGCACTTCTCAAACCCTCATGGCTTAGATGGAGATGGATCACATTATTCGTCGGCTTACGATATGGCATTATTAACGAAATATGCAATGGGAAACGAGACATTTAAGAAAATCTTTGGAACCAAAACATATAAATCAGATTCTTGGGATTACCCGTGGAAAAATAAACATAAGCTGGTAACGTCTTATTATGAATTTGCAACAGGGGGAAAAACAGGCTTTACGAAGAAAGCTGGGCGAACGCTTGTTACAACGGCATCAAAAGGTGGACTAGATTTAATTGTCGTAACTTTGAGTGCCTCTAGTGATTGGGATGATCATATGAATTTGTTTGATAAAGGTTTTGACCGTTTCAAACAAACGAAAGTTTTAGGACAAGGAGCAATTGCTGAAATAAATGAAAAGAAGTATGCCAACCATGTTTATACGAAAAATAGTTTTTCGGTACCGTTAACTGAAGAAGAAAAAAAGAACGTAGTATTAAAAGTTGAACTCGATAAAAGTACAAAACTTACGGATGGAGTAAAGGTTGGGAAGACAGACATTTATGTTGGTAATGAAAAAGTTGGAGAACGGAATTTATTTTATAGTAAACGAAAGTTAGTAGCTACAACGGGACTTTACTGGAATAATGTGAAAGAAATTTTTTCTTACATGATAGGTGTTGGGAACGATGGTTAATCTCGTATGGGTAGCGATGGCTGTCATTGGGATTGTATACGCCATGATAAATGGAACGATGGAAGAAGTGAATAAAGCTGTATTTGACGGAGCAAAAGATGCGGTAACGATTTGTATAGGACTTATTAGTGTTTTAGTATTTTGGCTCGGTTTAATGAAAATTGCAGAGGAAGCCGGATTGTTAAAAAAATTAGTTACACTTTTTATGCCGATAGTAAAAAGGTTGTTTCCAGAAATACCAAAGGATCATCCGTCTATGGGATTTATTCTATCAAATATGATGGCAAACTTTTTTGGTCTAGGTAATGCAGCGACCCCTCTTGGTATTAAAGCGATGGAACAACTGAAAGAGTTAAATGGAGGAAAGGATTCGGCGAGCCGTTCTATGGTGACGTTTCTAGCATTAAATACATCAGCTATTACATTAATTCCTACGACAGTCATTTCCATTCGAATGACGTATGAATCAGCGAATCCTACTGAAATTGTTGGGGTAACATTTATTGCACAAGTACTTTCTATGATTGGGGCAATTTGGATTGACCGCTATTTTTACCGAAGAAGGAGTAGAAAGGGGCGGAAAAAATGAGCATTGTAAATACAATTTCCTTATGGGTAATCCCTTGTGTAATTGGTTTTATCCTTTTATATGGCACAATAAAGAAAGTGCCGACGTATGAATCGTTCGTTGAGGGAGGAAAAGAAGGGATTCAAATTGCAATTTCCATCTTACCGTTTATGGTTGGAATGCTTGTGTCTATTTCTATATTCCGGTCTTCAGGTGCGTTAGATGCAATGATATCGGTAATGAAGCCAATGTTAGATTTGATCCATGTTCCAGCAGAAATTGTACCCTTAGCACTTATACGCCCTATTTCAGGCTCTGCTGGTTTAAGTATTACGACCGATTTAATTGCAACATATGGGCCAGATTCGTTTATTGGGAGATTGGCTTCTACGATGCAAGGGAGCACAGATACGACTTTCTATATTTTAACTGTATATTTTGGAGCGGTTGGGATTAGAAAAATGGGGGATGCACTAAAAGTAGGACTTTTTGCAGATTTAATCGGGATTATATGCTCAATTGTGTTCGTTTCTTTATTGTTTCAGTAATACTATTCATTTTTTACGCTATTTCGCTTATAATACGTATACGACCACTATTAAGGTGTAGCTTAATAGTGGTTTTTTTATGTGGTATTTTTGACAAAATGATGAACTTTTATTGTGAGAAATATGAAAAATATGGACAATAATAAAGGGTAAAAACATGATTTGACCTTTATATGTTTATTATCATCGCTATGTTGTTTAAGTAAGATGAAGCGAATAGCCGTAAAGCGTATGCGGTTGCCAAGTCTTTCTAATGTAAGGTAAGATAAATTCGAGGTGAAAAAAAGAAATGGAACGATTACAAAAAGTGATTGCGCAAGCAGGTATTGCATCGAGAAGAAAGGCTGAGGAATTAATTCAGCAAGGAAAAGTGAAAGTTAATGGAAAAATAGTGAAAGAGTTAGGGACAAAAGTAACTCCTCAAGATAAAGTAGAAGTAAATAATATCCCTCTTGAAAAAGAAGAACCTGTTTATTTTTTACTATATAAACCAACTGGCGTAATTTCAAGTGTATCAGACGATAAAGGAAGAAGTGTTGTAACGGACTTTTTCCCGGAAATTACACAACGTTTATTCCCAATCGGACGCTTAGATTATGATACGTCTGGCGTATTATTAATGACAAACGATGGGGACTTCGCAAACGTATTAATGCATCCTAGATATAAAGTTGAAAAAACATATGTTGCAAAAATAAAAGGGCCATTAACAGGTGAGAAAATTCGCATGTTAGAACGCGGTGTTACGTTAGAAGACGGTAAAACAGCACCAGCACGTGTGAAAATTATTTCTTGGGACAAGCGTAAAGAAATGGCTATTGTACAATTAACAATTCATGAAGGACGTAATCGTCAAGTACGTCGTATGTTTGAAGCGTTAGACTGTAAAGTAGTGAAATTAAAACGTGAACGTTATGCTTTCTTAGAAGTAGGAAGCCTGCGACCTGGTGATGCGAGAGAATTGACACCACATGAGGTGAAACAATTACGCGCGCTTGCTTCTACAAAGCCAAGATAAGCTATAGAGTTAAAAATTCACCAGTGGAGTGCTCTGCTGGTGATTTATTCAATACAACATTTACAGAAGATAATACATAACATTTACAGAAGATAATACATAACATTTACCGAGGAGAGGAGAGGTAATATGAAGAAAAATCGCTTATTATTTCGCGTTATTATTCTACTCATTTTATGTGGTGCTGTAGGATTTACCCTTTATCAAGGATTCTTTGCTAATAAAGAGAAAATGCAAATCGGAAAAGAAGCACCTAACTTTATTGTGACGGATTTAGAAGGAAAGAAAATTGAACTAAAAGATTTAAAGGGAAAAGGTGTATTTTTAAACTTTTGGGGCACGTGGTGTAAACCTTGTGAAAAAGAAATGCCTTATATGAATGAATTATATCCAAAGTATAAAGAAAAAGGCGTTGAAATCATAGCGTTAGATGCAGATGAAACGGATATTGCAGTAAAGAACTTTGTGAACCAATATGGTTTGAAATTCCCAGTTGCCATTGATAAAGGACAAAAGATTATAGGAACATATGGAGTAGGTCCTTTACCGACAAGCTTTTTGATTGATAAAGATGGAAAAGTAGTGGAGCAAATTATAGGGGAACAAACGAAAGAACAGTTAGAAGGGTATTTAAAGAAAATTACTCCGTAATAAAGAAAGCCTTTACATAAGGGGTGCGTGTTTATAGTGCCTCTGGTTTAAAAATTCTGAGTATTGCGGTAACTCAAGGTTAGAATATACAATAGTACATATAGATACAGGGGCGGTGAGAGTGTTGAAAGAAATTAAATGTGAATGTGGACATGTTAATCCGATAGGAACCGTTTTTTGTGAAGCTTGCGGGAAACCATTTGAAAGCAATGAAAATGCAAAACTATTGGATATGCGCTATGAGGGGAGTGCACGGAGATCTCTCACGCAGACAAAAACGATAGTCGATAAAATTTGGAGCTTTTTCTCTTCTGTAAAAGTAGGTGTATGGCTAATCGTAATAACTTTAGCTGCATCAGCGATAGGAACTATATTTCCGCAAGAAATGTACATAACTCCAGGTATTGCACCAGCTGAATATTATAAACAAGAATATGGATTTTTAGGACAATTATACTATCAATTAGGGTTTAATAATTTATACGGTTCATGGTGGTATATGATTTTGATTGCTTCTATCGGTATTTCACTTGTGATATGTAGTTTAGACCGCGTTATTCCACTTTATAAAGCTTTAAAAAAGCAAGGCGTAAAAAGACATCCTAGTTTTTTAAAGAGACAGAGATTATATGGGACTGGTACACCGCAAGAAGGTGACCTGGAAAGAGTGCAAGAGAATTTAAAGAAAAGAAACTATAACGTGAAAGTGGAAGACGGAAACGTTTTAGCAGAAAAGGGACGCTTCTCGCGTTGGGGTCCATATGTAAATCATATCGGTCTTATTATCTTTTTATTCGGTGCGATGCTTCGTTTTTTACCGAGTATGTACGTAGACGAAGCACTTTGGTTACGTGACGGTGAAACGAAAGAAATACCAGGGACGGATGGACAATACTACTTAAAAAACGAGAAATTTATAAAAGAAGTTTATGATAAAAGTAAGGACAAGGAAGTTTTTGATGAAGCGATTGATCGTGTAGGCGATAAAATGATTGCGAAAAACTTCCAAACGAATGCCGTATTATATAAAGCAGTAGGAGAAAATATAGCAGGACAAAAACCGAAATTAGAAAAAGTAAAAGAAGCGGAAATTCGAGTGAATGAACCACTGAAATTTGATCAATTTGCAGTGTATCAAGTGGATTATAAAGAAAGTGAATTTAAAAGTATGTCCTTTAACTTGCAAAATAAAGAAAATAATCAAAAGTGGGGACCAATTAAAGTAGATTTAACGAATCCTAAGGAAAAATATGATTTAGGAAATGGTTATTCTCTAGAACTATTAAGCTATTTCCCTGATTTTTATTTTGATGAGAATGGAAAACCAAATACAAAAACGAAATTACCAAACAATCCTGCATTTGTATTTAAAATGTTTACACCTGAAACACCAGATGGTGAAGTGAGTTTTGTTGGTATTCAGCAAAATATAGAACCAGATGGAAACAACAAATATAAAATGTCGTTTGCAGGTGTTGAAATGCAAAATGCAACAGCACTTACTGTAAGAAAAGATTTAACGCTTTGGATTCTCGGCATTGGAGGATTTATATTTATGGTTGGTGTCATTCAAGGTATGTATTGGAATCATCGCCGTATTTGGATACAACGTGTTAATGATGAATGGTGGATTGCAGGGCATACAAATAAAAATTGGTTCGGTTTAAAGAAAGATATTGAAAGAGTACTAGAAGGTACAGCAATTCCACAGCCAAATGATAAAGTAATTGATAAAAAAATTAGTTAAGGTGGGGAAACGATATGGTGCAAATAAGTAGTAACTTTCTCTTTACCGCATTTATTTTATATTTAATTGCCACTCTATTTTTCGGGGGAGCAATTAAAGAAAAGGGTCATAAATGGGCAAATGTAGGAATAACGATTACAATTTTAGGGTTTATTGCACAAACAGTATATTTTGTTACAAGGTGGATTGCATCAGGACATGCGCCAGTGAGTAACTTTTTTGAATTCGGTACATTTTTCGGCATGATGCTTGTAGGAGCATTTATTGTCATGTATTTTATGTACCGTGTAAGCATAATCGGACTATTTGCATTACCAGTTGCGCTTTTATTAATTGCCTATGCAAGTATGTTTCCGAGGGAAATATCTCCGCTTATTCCATCTTTAAAAAGTAATTGGTTACATATTCACGTGACGACGGCAGCAGCAGGACAAGCCATTTTAGCGATTAGTTTTATTACAGGTGTTATGTATTTATTGAAAAATGTAGATCAATCGACGAGAAGTAAACGTACATTTTGGCTAGAGACGGTAGTATTTACACTTGTTTGTACAGTTGGATTTATTGGAGTAACAACGGTATTTTCTAGTATGAAATATGAAGCGAAGTTTCAATGGATTGATAAAAATGAACAACAAGTGGAAATGAAATACAATCTTCCGGCTTTAGTTGGACCGCACGAAGGGAAGTTACTGACAGAAAATAAATTAGAACCGGCAGTTGAAGTTCCAGCGATTGTAAATGCGAAAAAATTAAATACTGTTATTTGGTCAGTGTTAGTTGGAACATTACTGTATATTGTATTAAGACTTGTTTTACGGAAGCGAGTATCGGCGGCACTTCAGCCGTTAGTAAAGAATACGAATAGTGATTTACTAGATGAAATCGGATATCGATCTATTGCAATTGGATTCCCAGTGTTCACATTAGGTGCATTAATTTTTGCGATGATTTGGGCACAAATAGCGTGGACACGTTTTTGGGGCTGGGATCCAAAAGAGGTTTGGGCACTTATCACTTGGCTCTTTTATGCGGCAGTATTACATTTACGCCTATCAAAAGGATGGCATGGAGAGAAGTCAGCTTGGCTTGCAGTAATTGGTTTTGCAATCATTATGTTTAACTTTATTGTAGTAAACTTAATTATTGCCGGTTTACATTCATATGCATAGAGAAATAAAATAGGGGAGTGCATGTCACTTTCCTATTTTATTTTTGTCAACTTTTCTTCTTTTTTGAGAAAAACATGACAAAGTAGCGGTTGATTTTGTAAAATGATGTCGAGGACATTATATGCTGTTCAAAAAAAATACATAGTTTTGGAAAAAAATTGAACAAAATTTATTATTCTTGTGAAGCATAATATGGGAAGTGAAACATTTAGAAGATTGCTTAAATAAACGAGAATAGCGCAACATAATAGTTAAAGAAGGGTAGGTGTGAACCGCTGAGGTGAGAGTACGCAGCGGGTAGAGATGGAAAATGAATCAAGAATTTTAATTGTAGATGATGAGGATCGTATTCGTCGTTTATTGAAAATGTACTTAGAAAGAGAACAATATACGATTGAAGAAGCAGATAATGGTGATACAGCTTTAGAAATGGCGTTGCAAAATGATTACGATTTAATCTTATTAGATCTTATGATGCCTGGTAAAGATGGCATTGAAGTATGTAAAGGGGTTCGTGAGAAGAAAGCGACACCAATTATTATGCTGACAGCAAAAGGTGAAGAAGTAAATAGAGTACAAGGATTTGAAGTTGGAACAGATGATTATATTGTAAAGCCATTTAGTCCACGTGAGGTCGTACTACGTGTGAAAGCGGTATTACGTCGTGCTGTACCAACAACATTCTTTACACAAGATACAACGACAAAAGATGTTACTGTATTCCCGCACTTAACAATTGATAACGATGCACACCGTGTTACTGCAGATGGTAATGAAGTAAACTTAACGCCGAAAGAATATGAGTTACTATTATTTTTAGCGAAAGCTCCTGATAAAGTATTCGATCGTGAGCAACTGTTAAAAGAAGTATGGCAATATGAATTCTTCGGAGATTTACGTACAGTTGATACACATGTAAAGCGTTTACGTGAGAAGTTAAGCAAAAAATCACCAGATGCAGCGAAAATGATCGTTACTGTTTGGGGTGTAGGTTACAAATTTGAGGTTGTGAACGACTGATGCTTTGGAGAAGTGTAGTAGGGAAGTTATGGATGACCATATTACTTCTCGTTTCGTTTGTTCTTGGATTTGTTGCGATTTTACTTTCACAGTTTTTTAGAACGTATTATGTTGATATGAGTGAAGCTAGGCTTCAAAAAGTTGCAACAAGTGTTTCAGAGTTAATTGAAGAAGGTGCCGATGTAAAAACGATTGAGAATATCGCTTACAAATTCTCTGACCCACTTTCAAGGATTATTATTGTAGAAGATGGTAAAGAAATCTCTTCTTCACCGAAACAAGAAGGGTTAGTCACTCTTACAATGGATGACTTAAAAGAAGATAAAGAATTAGCGGCTGTGTTTACAGACAAAAAAGAAATTAAGAATAATATTAGAAAAGCGTCTAATAGTAGGAAGAATAAAAACACCGAAAATGATATTATGATCGTCGGAAAACCAGTGCAATCAAAAAATCAAAGTGCAGTGTTCGTATATGAATCTTTACAAGTACCGATACAAGGTATGGAAAGAACAACTGATTTTATTTTCTTATCGGCTGGAATTGCGATTATATTAACAACTTTCTTTGCGTTCTTCTTATCTACTCGGATTACAGCACCGCTTCGTAAAATGCGTGAGGTTGCTTTTGAAGTGTCACGTGGGAAGTTTGATGCAAAGGCTCCTATGGTATCTCAGGATGAGATTGGTGAGCTTGCAACGGCCTTAAATCAAATGGGAAAACAGTTGAAGTTTAATATGAACGCCTTGCAACAAGAAAAAGAGCAGTTAGCAAGTATTTTGAGTAGTATGGCAGATGGGGTTATTACGTTAAATCAAGAAGGTGAAGTCGTTGTAATCAATCCGCCGGCCGAACATTTCTTACAAGTTTGGCAAGAAGAAAAAGAGATAGAGCTCAGTAAAAAACTACCTTCTGAACTTGTGGAATTATTCCATCTCGTTGTAGAAAGCGAACAACAACAAGTTGTTGAAATTAATTTACAAAAAGGAAACTATGTAGTTCTTATGACGCCGCTTTACAATCAAACGAAAATTCGTGGAGCTGTAGCAGTGCTGCGAGATATGACGGAAGAACGTCGTCTTGAAAAGATGCGTCAAGATTTTATTGCGAATGTATCACATGAACTTCGTACACCAATGGTCATGCTGCAAGGGTATAGTGAAGCGATTTTAGATGATATTGTGCAAACGAAAGAGGAAATAGATGAGTTTGTTCAAATTATTTATGATGAATCTGTTCGTTTAGGTAAACTTGTAAATGAATTGTTAGATTTAGCTCGTATGGAAAGCGGTCATGTAGAGTTACATATTGGTGAAGTGGATATACATCCGTTTGTTGAAAAAATTGGTCGTAAATTCCAAGGGATTGCAAAGGATAAAGAGGTCGCGTTAACGGTTGATTTCAAAGGTCCAATTGAACAATACCCGTTTGATGCAGATCGTATGGAACAAGTATTGACGAATTTAATTGATAACGCAATACGTCATACGAATGCAGGCGGACATGTAATGCTTGTAATTGATACGAAAAATAACGGTCTTATTTTTGAAGTACAAGATTCGGGTGCAGGCATTCCAGAAGAAGATATTCCATTTTTATTTGATCGTTTCTATAAAGCTGATAAAGCAAGAACACGTGGGAAAAAGGGTGGAACAGGACTCGGGCTTGCGATTGCGAAAAATATTGTTCAAGGCCATGATGGTAAAATTTCTGTATCAAGTGTTGTTGGAGAAGGAACTACATTCTCTGTATATTTACCGCATCGTATAATTTAGATATGCGTTTTTAAAGTTGATAATGAATAAAGTTCTGCTGTTTTTTATTTTTTTGTAAACTCAATTAAATAAAGAATGGTAGAACTTTTTTCTATGTTGCTCGAATAAAGAATAACAAGAGAGGTGCTGTGAAGAAATGAAATTATATACAAAAACAGGAGATAAAGGAACGACAAGTGTAATAGGTGGCAGGGTTGATAAAGATGATATCCGTGTGGAAGCGTATGGAACAATAGACGAGGCAAATTCTCATATTGGATATGCAATGACTAAGCTTCAAGGCGGGGCTTTTATAGATATTTACAATGAGCTCGAAAATATTCAACATGAACTATTTGATTGCGGAGGAGACTTGGCAATAGTGGAACAAAAAATTCCTTATAAAGTGACAATTGTGATGGTTGAAAGTTTAGAAAGAAAGATTGATTTATATATAGAAGAAGCCCCGCCACTAGAACGCTTTATTTTGCCAGGTGGTAGCGAGGCAGCGGCTACTATTCATATTGCACGTACTGTTGTAAGGAGAGCAGAACGCTCTATAGTATCATTGCAAAAAGAAGTGAAAATAAATGAAGTTGTATTAAAGTATGTAAATAGATTATCTGATTATTTGTTTGCGATAGCTCGAGTAATAAATGCCCGATTACAAGTGAAAGATGTGGAGTATAACCGTAGTGCATTAGTTTTTCGTGATAAGAAAGAGAAGGAAGTGGAGTAATTCACTTTCTTTTTTTGTATACTTTTTTCTGTAATATACCAAAATAGAGAAGGTATGGTGGTAATTAGAAAACGGAGGATGTATATGAAAGTTTTAAAATGCGGTGTCATGTTATTGAGTATACTGTTTGTATCTCAATTACATGTTTATGCAGAAGAAAATCGATGGACATGGCCTGTTGAAGGTCAGATAAGTGATTATTTTGGGACAAGGCATGGAAAACACTATGGTATTGATGTAGCTGCGCCGATTGGAACGCCTGTGGCAGCTATCCAAGATGGTAAGGTAACGAGGTCTTATTATTCAAGTAGTTATGGAAATGTTGTATTTATTAAACACGGAGAATATGAGGCTGTATATGCACATTTAAATAAGAGATATGTGGATCAAGGAGATTATATTTCCAAAGGAGAAAAAATTGGAGAAGTAGGGAACACGGGAGAATCGCGAGGTGCGCACTTACATCTAGAACTTCATCAAGGAAGATGGACGATGGCGAAAAAGAATGCGATGAACCCATTGCTTGTTTTAAGTGAACAAAGAAATGAAGTTGTTTCTTCGTCATTATATGTCGTACAAAAAGGGGATACTTTAGTTAGTATTGCACGGAAATTTAGTATGACACTTAAGGAAATTAAAGAAAAAAATGGATTGCAGCAAGAGCTAATTTATCCTAATCAACAATTATATGTTAAGTAAAGGAAACGCTTCAAAAATTAAACTTTGAACAAATTTATGTTCTTCTTAAATAAGATTCAATGTAAATGAAATTATATGGGCGCTTTTGCTAGAACTATTGAGTGAATCAGAGCATCTATATCTAAAAGAAAACCGTCCCAAAATTTATTTTGGGACGGCTTCTTTTACCAAAAAATAAAGACACATATAAATCCAGAAATAGCTAAATAGCTATATAAGTAAAAAACTTTTGTTCTTGTTTTCTCTTTTGTTCGAAACAGTACGATAGTCGGTTCAATTAAACCGATTGTCAAACAAAGTAGGCCAAGAAGCATACAACCAATCGAGATAGAATACAGGGCGATTTGTGGTGCTTGAAATGGAATCATCCATTTTAATAAAAATGCAATAAGTGCAGTGTAACAAATACTACCGATGTATTTATTCAGTGGTGTATTAGAACGAAAACCAGGAAGTTTTTTTAAGAAAGAGCGGGAAACAACTTCTGTTTGTAAAGATGTATGCTCTTCAATAATTTTTTGAGCTTCTTTTCCTTTTTGAAAAAGAGATAAGATCCAATTTCGCTCACCCTGAAAAATAAATTGAGAAGTTGTCAAATAGTGATCAATCTTCACTTTATTCCAACTCTTCCACGGATGACGCTCACACAATTTTAATTTACTTTCTGTTTTTTTATCATACTGATAAATACTGATGCCATCTTCATCGAAAGTAGCATAGTATGTCTCGTTTGAGAATGTGCCTAAATCAATTGGGCAGTAGAAAAGTAATTCTTTTTTTAAGTAAAAGTATTCTTTTCTTAAGTTTTTTTTCATTGCTTCTCGAATAGAATGTCTCTTGTCTTTTTTCATGACATTTCCTCCATAACTCAGAAAATGTTCTTATCTTAACAATTCAATATCTTATCACTTTTAATTATATATGACTAGGTAATTCAAAAGAGAAATGCCGAATAATAAAAAATATGGATTGTATTGTAAAATATCTCGCAATTTATTTGTTGTTACGAAAAATAAATAACTAATTTTAAATAAGTTACAATTTTTTAGTTCACAATGTTATGAGGTTGTTGTATAATGAAGGGGAAAATAGAATATCGGTCTATCTTCGGGGCAGGGTGAAAATCCCGACCGGCGGTGATGAACTATTTATGATTTTGTTCTAAGCCCGCGAGCCGTTAAGGCAGGATTTGGTGTGATTCCAAAGCCGACAGTATAGTCTGGATGGGAGAAGATGGAGGTTCAAGCGTTCAAAAAAGATATGGATTTGAACGTCTGTTTGATGTGCCTTAAATTCTCCCTTTGTGTAAAACACAAAGGGTTTTTTCGTTCTATGAAAAAATAGGCATAGCAGAACCTTTCCACTTTCCATGAGATGATCGATGGAAAAGGAGAGAGAAAGATGAAACAAAAAAACAGTGTAGTGCAGATGGTGAGTGTAGCGATGCTAAGTAGTATTGCATATTTACTAATGATGTTGGATTTCCCGTTCCCAGGGCTTCCGCCATTTTTGAAAATTGATTTTAGTGATGTACCAGCTCTAATTGCGGCAATTATCTTTGGACCAGTAGCAGGAGTGATTGTAGAGGCGATAAAGAACATTTTACATTACGGGATTCAAGGAAGTTTAACGGGAGTACCAGTTGGAGAAATTGCAAACTTTATTGCAGGATGTTTATTTATTGGGCCAGCAGCTTTCTTATTTAGAAAGTATCGTACTGTGAAGAGTTTAACTACAGGATTAATGCTAGGGACAATTACAATGGCACTTATTATGAGTGTATTAAACTACATCATCATATTCCCGGCGTACACTTGGTTTTTAAATTCACCAGCTATGTCTAGCGAAGCTATAAAAACAACGGTTGTAACGGCAATCTTACCATTTAATTTAATTAAAGGGATTGTTGTAACAATTGTATTTGTAGCATTATTTTCACGCCTGAAAGTATGGGTGTTTGCAAAAATGAAAAATGCATAATATATACTAAAACCATTAGTAGTGTGAAACTACTAATGGTTTTTTATTAAGGAAAATAAAATTTAGATACAAAAAACGCCCCTCATCAATAGGAGGGGCGTTTTTTGAAGTTAATAAAAGACTATTCGAATTTTAAAGCGTCTCCGTCGAATGATTCGTCAGCAACTTTAATTGAGTCAGTTGGACAGCCTTCGAATGCATCCATCATATCTTCAATTAATACATCTGGAATTTCAACGATACCTTGGTTATCATCTAATGTTACAAATGCAATACCTTCATCATCATAGTCATAAATGTCTGGTGCAGCAGCGCCACAAGCACCACATGCAATACAAGTATCTTTATCAACGATTGTATATTTTGCCATCTTTTTTCCCTCCTGATAATATGTATGTGAAAAGCTCGCCATAAAAATTATAACCTTATTGTAAAACGGTTTGTAAAACTTTTCAACATAAAATTATAATGATAATGCTTATCAATTAGAGTGTCAACTTATTTTTGAATTATGTCATAAGATTTTCAAAATACGTAAATATGATTTCGTTTGATACAATAGAATATATACAAGTATATAGTTCTTATATGATAAGTTTAATGAGCGACAGTAGATAGTGTAATTGTACTGAAAAGAATGAAGTTAAGATTGGAAGGTGGAAGCGGTCATGCAAATACAATATACTTTGTTGCATTGTTTAAAACAATTGAATGGTGAAAGAACCGTTTCTTCTATTTATTATTTACTAAAGGGCAAACGTTCTTCGCAAACTTTACAAGATGGAAATATGTTCCGAATTTCTTTTTTGTTCGGAATATATAAATCATTAAATAGAAATGACTATGATGGTGAAGTTGCAAAGTTGTTGCAAGCGGATTTTATTCAAGAAATACATGAAAATACATATGTGTTAACACCTACGGGTAAAATGCAGTTACATAAATGGGAGGAAGTTTATGCTTTTCCGGCGCATTTGCATGGTTTACAATATGGTGAATTAGGTGAAACATTTTGGAAAAGATTATCATTAATTATTCAAACCATATCAAATTTACAACAGAATAATACGAGATTTATTCCAATTCAGCAAGATACAGAAATAATGATGTGGGTGAAACGTTTTCTAACAGGAAGGCCATATAAGAGAAGTGAGTTGGCGAGAAAACTATGGACGGAAGTACATAATCTTTTAGAAAAGAGTAATGCGATAGAAGCGACGATTGTAACATATCGATTAACGGGTTATGAACGCATTGGTTGTACATTGCAACAATTAGCAGAAATTACGAAACAAGATATATTCAGGGTGTATTTTTTATTTTGGGGTACAATACATTTCTTTATACAAGAAGTTCGTGATAAAGAAAATGAATTTCCACTATTAGCTGAAATTATATCTTATCCAAATGAGAGAGCTGAATTATTTAGTTTATCCACGAAAAAAACATATAATTTTTGGAGACAAGGACGTTCTTTAGAAGAAATAGCGACGATTCGGAATTTAAAGGTTGCAACGATAGAAGATCATTTTGTTGAAATTGCTTTGCGAGAAAAAGATTTTTCTATTGAAATGTTTATGGAAAAAGAAAAGATAGACAAAGTAATAAAAGTAATTGAAGCATTGCAAACGCGGAAGTTACGTGTTTTGAAACAAGCGGTTGGAGAAGATATCTCTTATTTTGAAGTTCGTCTTGTATTAGCGCGGATGGAGGGTGTAAATGAAACTTGAAGAATATTTATATAAGTGGTTTGGATATTCTGAATTTCGTCCAGGTCAAAAAGGAGTAATTACAGATTTATTAGAAGGAAAAGATGTGATAGCAATGCTTCCGACTGGAAGAGGGAAATCTATGTGCTATCAGTTTCCGGGGCTTATGCGAGAAGGAACAGTGCTTGTTGTATCACCGTTATTATCTTTAATGGAAGATCAAGTGACACAATTAAAGTATGTTGTGAAAAACCGAGTGATAGCATTTAATAGTTTTCGGACATTAAATGAAAAAAGAGAAGCGATGAAAAAATTATCTTCATATAAATTTATTTTTGTTTCACCAGAGATGTTGCAGTCGGAGTTATTAATTAGGGAATTGAAGAAAATTCATATTTCATTATTTGTTGTTGATGAGGCTCATTGTATTTCTCAATGGGGTTATGATTTTAGACCGGACTATAAAAAACTAAATGTAGTTATTGAAAATATTGGTTCTCCTACAGTATTAGCATTGACAGCCACAGCGACAAAAGGGGTACTGCAGGATATCGCAGATAGTTTAAATTTAAAGGGTGCCGCGGAACATGTATACTCTATTGATCGTCCTAATATTGCAATGGATGTGCAATTTGTAGAGACGATAGAAGAAAAGAAAGAGGCGCTTTTAGAGCAGGTGATGTATTTACAAGGGCCGGGGATTGTATATTGCTCAAGTAGAGCGTGGACAGAAAGGTTAACGGAATACTTGAGAGGGAAAGGTGTTACTGGTGTAGCTTTTTATCATGGTGGTATGGAACATGAAGAGCGTATGTTAATTCAACAGCAGTTTATGAACGATCAATTGCAACTTGTAATATGCACAAGTGCATTTGGTATGGGGGTAAATAAGGCGAATACGCGATATATTATTCATTTTCATTATCCAACTAATATAGCCTCTTACTTACAAGAAATCGGAAGAGCTGGAAGAGATGGCGAACCGAGTATAGCTATTTTATTATGTAGTCCGTTGGATCATGATTTACCAATTTCAATCATTGAGGATGAATTGCCAAGTAAGTCACAAATAAAATTTTTATTTTCTTTACTACAAGAAAGAATATTTCAAACGAAGGAATTACCAATAGAAGATGTAGAAGAAATTTGTTATAATGCAGCAAGATTTAATGAGCAATATTGGCGTTTCGTTCGTTATCATCTCGAACAGGTTGAAATTATACAACAACGAAGATTATTGTTAGAAGGTTTGTCAGATGAAATCATGAACCGATTAATAGCTGAAGTAGAAATAAGGTTGCGTAATAAATATAGTGAGCTAGAAAATATGAAGTCATGGATACAAGTTAAAGGGTGTAGACGTGAATATGTGCTGCAACAGTTCGGTTATAGGAAAGAGCAAGAGTTAATTAATTGCTGCGATTATTGCGGTATTACCAAAGAAGATTATAAAAAAAGACGAGCGCAACAATCGGATTTCGACTATAATTGGGAAACAGAGTTACAAAAGCTTTTCGGCCTAGAAAAGATGGAGGAATGATGAACATTCAAAGGCATAATGTTGAAGATATGAGTCCGCAGGAAATAAGGCTGAATCTATATATAACACAGTTAATTATTATCGGTATTGGCTGTTTACTGGCATATATATTATTTCAAGATGTAAAAGAAGTCTTTAATTTATGGAAATGGGAACCAGTATCTATACTTATTATAGGTGGTTTGTTAGCGATTGGTATTGTGTTATTAGATTATGTTGCAATGCGAGTGTTTCCGGAGTCATGGTTTGATGATGGTGGTATTAACGATAAGATGTTTCGAGGAATGTCCGTTCTACACTTACTCGTTATTACGTTCTTGATTGGTTTTGCAGAAGAATTTTTATTTAGAGGTGTAGTACAGACTCATTTTGGAATTGTAATTGCGAGCTTCGTATTTGCAGTGTTACATATTCGTTATATAACAAAGCCATTTTTATTTTGTTTCGTCTGTTTCATTAGTTTTGTCTTTGGTTATGTATTTGAATGGACAGGAAATTTGTTTATAACAATCTTTGCACACTTTCTTGTTGATTTTATAATGGGACTCCAATTAAGAAAATAAATGGAAGGTGGTGGTGAACAACATGAGGAAACGAATTCCTGATTTTGAAGAGGAATTAGAAGTTGAGCGAGTGGAAGAAAAAGAAAGTTTACCGCCGCGTAGTGAAATTCATAGAAATAAAGAGAAAAAACAAAAGTTTAAAATAAATCACATTTTCGTCCGGGTTTTAACATTTCTATTCATTCTTCTGCCGATTAGTATTTTGTGGTACACGGATAAATATATTCAGGTGAAGGGTGATAGTAATAATGCTGGAAAAAGTGCGTTTGAAGTAATCTTCTTTGATTCAGCTAAATCTGAGTCGCAGAAACATTCTGAAAAAGTAATAACGCATACTGTGAAAGAGGGAGAAACTTTAGAAAGTATAGCGAAGCAATATTTTTCAGATGGAAATGGAATTGAAGTAATTAAAAAGTATAATAACTTGCAGGAAGATGAAGTGAGTGCAGGTCAAGAATTAAAAATTCCGATAAAAGATAAGTCCACAAAGCAAGAAAGCTAGCGAGTTAAGCGATCATAGTTTGTTATAAAAGCCTAGGATTATCTTTATGAGGAGGGAGTCAAAAATATGATATGGATTATATTATTCAGTACTCTCATAGGCATGGGGATTTTATTACTTTTTGTGATGTATAAAGAAGCGATGCGTAATACGGTGTTGGAACATACTTTAGTATTTAAAGAATTTCCGAAAAGTTTTCAAAAAGTAAATGTGTTTTTTATTTCTGATATTCATAGAAGGGTCATTTCGAATTTGTTAATTGAACAAGTAAAAGGAAAAGTAGATCTCGTAATTATCGGAGGAGATTTAGCAGAGAAAGGTGTCTCTTTATCAAAAATCTCTGCGAATATTCAAAAGTTAAGAGAGATAGGTCCTGTATATTTTGTGTGGGGAAACAATGATTATGAGATAGAATATCATGAATTAGATGCGTTATTATTAGAAAATAACGTAAAAGTTTTAGATAATACAAGAGTGGTATTTGAGTCTGAATTAGGAGAGAAAATTTGTTTGCTCGGTATAGATGATGTTGGATTGCACCGTGATCGTCTAGATTTGGCATTGGCGGATTGTAAAGAAGAGGGTTTTCGTATCCTAGTTAGTCACAACCCTGATATAATAAAAAAAATGTCTGGAAATGAACAGATTTCACTTGTGTTAAGTGGACATACGCATGGAGGACAAATCCGATTATTCCCATCTAAAAAATATTTAAAAGGTGGCGTATATAACCATTTGAATACGATTCTCTTTGTTAGTAATGGGTATGGAACAACATTGATACCACTTCGTTTCCGAGCACCTGCTCAAACACATATCATTACATTGTGCGGAGGGAAATGATGCCAACTCTTAGTGGGAAATATAATATAAAAGCCGTTTCGAATATAATAGGAGTTCAGCCGAGTACGCTTCGTGCATGGGAAAGACGATATCAAATTATTGCCCCAAAGCGGAATCAAGCTGGGCATCGCTTATATACAGAAGAGCATATTCAAATTTTAAAATGGTTAATGGAAAAAGTTTCTTCCGGTATGATGATTGGACAAGCAGTTCAGTTATTAGAAGAGAATCGTTTGCAGAGTACAGTTCAAAAAGAGATACATTTCGATAAAGAAGTTGTTTTAGTGGACGATTTGCTACAAGCTTTGTTAAAATTTGATGAAATTACAATTGCTGCATTATTAAACGAAGCTTTTAGTATATATTCAACAGAAAAGGTTGTTGCTAGTATCGTTCTTCGAGTGACAGACAAATTATTAACGTCAAAAAATAATAATGAGATTTCAATGGTGCAATTTCAATATGCACTATCATTTTTACAAACGCGTCTAGGGATGGTGTATCACAATGCCTCAATGTTTTCCTCTTTATACAAAGTTATTGTGTTAGAAAAGGATGCATTGAAAGGATTTATTTTTTCAACTTATTTACGCTTAAAAGGATATGAGGCGATATATATTAGGACAAGCTTAGCTGAAGATGGTATGTTATCAGCGGTAGAGGAAATACAGCCGAAATATGTATTTATATCTTTTGCTGACGAACAAGAAATGAAAAAGACGATGAACTTTATAAATTTATTACAAGAAAAAAGGGAATCTCTTTCTGTTGGATTTATCGGAAAGCTAGGCGTTCTAAACCAGTTGGACATTGAAACAATCTTAATTGGTGATACGAAAGAAGAATGGGATGGATGGTTAAAAATGTCGGAATAGTTGTTCGAAAAGAACCATCTATTTTCTATTTCATATAATAAAAATTAGATGCATTGGTTACGTAGGGAGGGTATGAGATGAGGCTGGAACGATTAAATTACAATAAGATAAAAATTTTTCTAACATTTGATGATTTATCTGAACGAGGATTAACGAAAGAAGATTTATGGAGAAATGCACCGAAAGTACAGCAATTATTTCGTGATATGATGCAAGAAGCAAATAAGGAATTAGGGTTTGAAGCAGATGGTCCGATTGCAGTTGAAGTGTTTTCTCTACAAGCACAAGGGATGGTTGTAATTGTAACGAAAGAAAATCAAGAAATGGATACAGATGATGAGTTCCGTGACGAGTTTATTGAAATGCAAGTGACTCTAGATGAAAGTGAGCATATATTATATGAGTTTGCTACGCTAGATGACGTAATTAACCTGTCGAATCGCTTATATAACCTTGGTGTAACTGGCGGAAAGCTATATACGTGGGATGAGCGCTTCTATCTTTGGGTGGAAGAAGAGGAACAAATTCAATTGTTAAAGGCGGATTTTATAGCTATTTTAGCGGAATACGGTAATCCGTCTACAGCAACCATTTATCGCATCATGGAGTACGGTAAAGAATTAATGGATGTTAACGCGATAGAACAAATACACAATTACTTTGTGAAAAAACAAAACCTCAGCTAATACAACATAGCTGAGGTTTTGTTTTTATTTGGAGAAGGGAAGGGATGATTGTAAATACTCGAACATACTTTTTGAAAATAAAATATGCAGTTTTATGGGAGTGTGGTTGATGAAAATAAAAAATATTTAAATATTTAAGTATTTTACTTTTCTAAAAGTAATAAAAGGACTATAATAATAGTGAAAACGCTTGCAACAGAAAATAGTTTGTATATATTTGTTAGCGTTTTCTATTGCATTCCAAATTTAAGGGTGTATACTAGGCAATGAAGGTTTACTAAACAAGTGAAATTACAGGGGGTTTACTTACTATGGTAGCCGAAAAGGGAACTCAAACAAAAACACAACAACAAAGGGAACAACATTTTGAACTATTGAATTCAACACAAATTGTTATTAGTGAAGCGTTAGAAAAATTGGGTTATCCAAACGAAGTATATGAATTATTAAAAGAACCAATTCGTATGATGACAGTGAAAATACCAGTTCGTATGGATGACGGGACTGTTAAAATATTTACAGGATATCGTGCGCAACATAATGATGCTGTTGGTCCAACGAAAGGTGGAATTCGCTTCCATCCGAATGTAACAGAAAATGAAGTGAAAGCACTTTCAATCTGGATGAGTTTAAAATGTGGTATTGTTGATTTACCATATGGTGGAGGTAAGGGTGGAATTATCTGTGATCCACGTGAAATGTCATTCCGTGAGTTAGAAAGATTAAGCCGCGGTTATGTACGAGCAATTAGCCAAATCGTAGGTCCGACGAAAGATATTCCAGCTCCAGATGTATTCACAAACTCTCAAATTATGGCGTGGATGATGGATGAGTATAGCCGTATTGATGAATTTAATTCACCAGGATTTATTACAGGTAAACCGCTTGTATTAGGTGGATCACATGGACGTGAAACAGCAACAGCGAAAGGTGTAACAATTTGTATTCGCGAAGCTGCTAAAAAACGTGGTATTGATATTAAGGGTGCACGCGTTGTTGTTCAAGGATTCGGTAATGCTGGTAGCTTCTTAGCTAAATTTATGCATGATGCAGGTGCGAAAGTTATTGCAATCTCAGATGCTTACGGCGCGTTACATGATCCAAACGGATTAGATATTGATTATTTATTAGACCGTCGTGATAGCTTCGGTACAGTAACAAAGCTATTTAACAATACAATTTCAAACAAAGAATTGTTAGAACTTGATTGCGATATTTTAGTACCAGCTGCAATTGAGAACCAAATTACAGAAGAAAATGCTAATGATATTAAAGCAAAAATCGTTGTTGAAGCTGCAAATGGTCCAACAACATTAGAAGCGACTAAAATTTTAACAGATCGCGGAATTTTGCTTGTTCCAGACGTGTTAGCAAGTGCTGGTGGTGTAACAGTATCTTACTTTGAGTGGGTACAAAACAACCAAGGTTACTACTGGACTGAAGAAGAAGTAGAACAACGTTTAGAAAAAGTAATGGTAAGATCATTTGATTCTATTTATGAAACAGCACAAGTTCGTAAAGTGAACATGCGCTTAGCGGCGTACATGGTTGGTGTTCGTAAAATGGCTGAAGCAAGCCGCTTCAGAGGTTGGGTATAAAATATTATATCTTGAGAAAACGTGATTTCCTTTCGAGGGAATCACGTTTTTTTGTTGAAGTATTAAATGAGGTGTTGTATATGGAGAATGAAATGCTGGAACGAGTAGAACAATTAGAAGAGAAGGTTAAGAGGTTAGAGGGAGAACTTGCAAGAACGATGAAAGCTCGAAAAATAAGTACCGTTCGGATGTTCGGGGAAGGGCTACTGTTTTTGGTATTTGGTGTGGTTGTAGTAGGGCCGATTATTGCCGTTGTAATCTCGATTTTTACTTGGCTTGCTGAAAAATAAAATAAAATAAAAATAAAAAGAACGCTTGTTCTATACGAACAAACGTGCTATACTCTCCTTAGATAAACAAAACGGAAATGATTTTAAGGAGAGATAAATGATGAAAATGACAGTAGACCAAAGATTTATGATGCCAGCAGATGTTGTAGAGCGAGTGGAAGTATTACGAAACAAACAAAGCAAGCGTGGCACATTATTACAATCGGTAAATAAATTTTTCGGTTTAGATACGAAAGAAGATTGTGTTTGGTTTTACGGTTTTTATGGAGTGGCTGTAAGTATCTTGTTGTTTATGGTGTTCACTTCAAATATTTTCGATTTTCTCTTCGCGTAAGAAATATGCGATAAGGACATTGCTACCGAATACATATATAAGGAAGTAAGGTAATCTTCTAGAGCGGGAGTTGGTAGCAATGGCGATGTTTCCTATAGAGCGCAACTATATTGGATATGGAAGTTCACGACCGGGGATTCCTCTGACTAAAGTGAGATTTATTGTAAGCCATGATACGGGGAATCCTGGAAGCAATGCGATAGGGAATCGAGATTACTTTAATGAATTACAACCGAAAGCTTCGGCGCATACATTTATAGATGATAAAACAATATTGGAGATTATTCCTATAAATGAAGTTGCGTATCATGTTCGATATGGTGTGCCGACGGATAATGACTTATATGGCTATGACGCGAATAAGGCGGCCATTGGAGTGGAACTTTGTTATGGTGGTGATGTTAACTTTTGGGAAGCATATAATCGTTTTACATGGTATCATGCGTATTTATGCCAAAACTTTGGCTTAAATCCGAAAAAAGATATCGTGTCACATAAAACGCTTGATCCAGCTAGAAAGATTGATCCTGAGAATGTATTAGGGAAACAAGGTATTAAATTTCAGCAGTTTTTAGCAGATGTCTATCGGATGTACGTTTCGTTTAGATGACAAATATATGAAAAATGAATACAATAAAGATAGGTGCCTACTGCTGTAAGTAGGTTTTTTCTTGTTTTTATAAATAGTGTATTGGTAGAAGACTAGGAGTGGACGAGTATGCAGAAAGAAACAGTTATTATAATCGGAGGCGGTCCGTGCGGATTAGCGGCTGCAATTTCGTTGCAAAAGGTAGGGATAAATCCGTTAGTAATTGAAAAAGGAAACATTGTAAATGCCATTTATAATTATCCAACTCATCAAACATTTTTCTCTTCTAGTGAAAAATTAGAAATTGGTGATGTAGCTTTTATTACAGAAAATCGTAAGCCAGTTCGAAATCAAGCGCTTGCGTATTATCGTGAAGTAGTAAGACGTAAATCTGTACGTGTAAATGCTTTTGAGCGAGTGGAGAAAGTTCAAAAAGATGGAGAAGCTTTTCAGGTTGAGACGACAAAGCGTGACGGAAGTAAGGAAATATATATAGCGAAATATATTGTTGTAGCAACTGGATATTATGATAATCCAAATTATATGAATGTTCCAGGTGAGGAATTGAAGAAAGTAGCTCACTATTTTAAAGAGGGGCATCCTTATTTTGATCGAGATGTAGTAGTTATAGGTGGGAAAAACTCGAGTGTAGATGCCGCGTTAGAACTTGTTAAATCTGGTGCACGTGTAACGGTACTGTATCGTGGAAGTGAGTATTCACCAAGCGTAAAGCCTTGGATTTTGCCGGAATTTGAGGCGTTAGTACGAAATGGTACAATTCAAATGCATTTTGGGGCTCATGTGAAAGAAATTACTGAGCATACATTAACGTTTACAGTTGATGGTGAAGCTCTTACAATCAAAAACGATTTTGTATTTGCGATGACTGGTTATCATCCTGATCATAGCTTCTTAACGAAGATGGGTGTTCAGATTGATGAAGAAACAGGACGTCCAATTTATACAGAGGATAGAATGGAAACGAATGCTGAAAATATTTTCATTGCAGGTGTCATTGCTGCTGGAAATAATGCAAATGAAATATTTATCGAGAACGGAAGATTTCATGGAGATGCGATTGCGCAAACCATTGCATCAAGAGAAAAATAAAAAGGAGCTGTCGGGAAAACCTCGACAGCTCCTTTTTATTCGTGCATAAACATATTTTGAATGGATTCATGAGAATTTGTATTCTCTAATGCAACAAGTAATTTAATGCGTGCTTTTTGTGCATTTAAGCCGTATGTGAATACAATGCCCATATCTTTTAAGTGTTTACCGCCACCTTCATACGAATATACGTCTTGAACGATACCGTTGAAACAGCGAGAAACTAATACGACAGGAATACCTCTATTTAATAATCTTTCTAGACTAGGTAGTGTTCTTGGAGGGAGATTACCTTGTCCAAGAGCTTCGATAACAATGCCGTCTACAGGAAGATTTTCGATTGCTGCTAATAATGTATCATCCATGCCAGCATATGCTTTTAGAACAACTACATTTTTAGACACTTTGTTTATCGTATATGTTTCGTGATGTACTAAAGCGTGATGGAAGACAACGCCGCGTTTTGTTACCATTCCAATTGGTCCGTATTGTGGGCTTTGGAATGTTGCAACATTACTTGTATGTGTTTTCGTTACATTTGTAGCGCAATGAATTTCGTCGTTTAATACGACTAAAACACCTTTTTCTGCAGCTTCATCACAACTAGCAACTTTTACAGCTGATAAGAAGTTATATAGACCATCAGCACCTAACTCATTGCTAGAGCGCATTGCACCTGTCACTACGATCGGAATAGTTGCTTGTACTGTTAAATCTAAGAAATAAGCTGTTTCTTCTAATGTATCCGTGCCATGCGTAATGACTACGCCATGAATGTTGTCTTGTTTTACTCTTTCATCAATGATGACTTGTAATTGTAACATTTCGCTCGGTGTCATATGAGGAGATGGTAGGTGGAACACATCTTCAACGATTAAATCAACATCGCCTTCTAAATCAGGAATGAATTTTAAAAGAGGATTTTTTTCACCTGGTTGTACGACCCCAGTTTCTTTATCTTCCTCCATTGCAATTGTTCCACCTGTGTGTAAAACTAGGATTCTTTTCAATGCTTATACCCCTTTCAAGTAAAAAAATACATTTAGAACATAACATGTTTTGAGTAAATTCGACAATGGAAATGTATAAAAGTATGCCTCGAAAATGACAATAAAATTAACTGCTATATGTACGATGTATAAAATCATGAAACGAAATGTGCAAATATAGTATAGGAGGGAAGAATTCCGGTGAAAAAGATGGAAAGAATTTTTATTCGTATATTAATAATACAATTCATTTGTCTTTCTGTTGTGCAATTGTTATTTATACATAAGTCATCAGTGAAATATTTATCTAAAATTGTTTATTATGAGGGTGTCATGGTAAAAAACAAAGTGGAAATCTTGCAGGTGAATAGGTAGTTTTCATTTTCTTCTATGAAGGATTATGCTACAATAATTGAGGATTTAATGACGTGAAGCAAATGAGAAGAAGCAGGGTGAACACCTGCTTTTCGTTTTGTTTTATAAGTGAAAAAATGAGGTGTTACAATGGATAAACGAATTTCAATTGCTATAGATGGTCCAGCAGCTGCTGGGAAAAGTACAGTGGCAAAAGTTGTTGCGAAGGAACTTTCTTACGTTTATATTGATACAGGCGCAATGTACCGTACGCTTACATATGCAGCCCTTGAACAAAAAGTAGACATTGAAAATGAAGAGCAGTTAATGGAAGTTGTAAAGAATGTAAATATTGAGTTTCAGCAAGGAGAAAATACACAGCTTGTATTTTTAAATGGACAAGATGTTTCTGAAGTAATTCGTACACCTGATGTGACGAATCGAGTATCTATTGTAGCGAAACATCGCCTTGTTCGTGAAGAAATGGTACGTCGTCAGCAAGAGTTAGCGAAAAAAGGCGGCGTTGTAATGGACGGCCGTGATATTGGTACACATGTATTACCGGATGCTGAAGTGAAAATCTTTATGCTTGCTTCTGTTGAAGAAAGAGCGGAAAGAAGACATTTAGAAAATTTAAATAAAGGTTTCGATTCTAATTTAGAGCAGCTAAAAGAAGAAATTGCTCAGCGTGATAAATTAGATTCAGAACGCGAAGTTTCTCCACTAAAAAAGGCTGATGATGCATTGGAATTAGATACGACTTCTTTATCAATTGAAGAAGTTGTCCAAAAAATTATGAGCATTGTTTCTGGAGTGTTTGCGAAATAAAGAAAGGGGATAGTCCTCTTTCTTTTTTTGTTTAAATAGAAATGTAAAGGATACGTGAATTGTGAGTCTCTTTCCTTGACAAATGAGCTGATTTGTAAGAAGTTAGTTAAAGAGGAATAAAACTGTCAGAATATATTCGCTATTATATTTCAAAACATACTTTTTTCAAGCTGGTTTTGCTGTATACTATTTATATAGGTTTAATATATTTTCTTGTGAATGTTATTGAAAAAGAGTATGTGATGAGAAATTCTTAAACATGCAAATGAAAACTTTGTTTTCATTTCGTATATACATAAAAAATGCTTTGTCAATTCTGTAGGGAGGTATTTCCATGGTAGAGAAAATGAATGAAGAAGTTATGGATTCAAAAGAATTACAAGTTGGTGACGTTGTTACAGGTTCTGTAACGAAGGTTGAAGAGAAACAAGTGCTTGTAAATGTTGGATACAAAACAGATGGCGTAATTCCAATTAGTGAATTAGCTAACGTTCATATTGAAAAAGCAAGCGATGTTGTAGAATTAGATCAAACACTAGAGTTGAAAATTATTAAATTAGAAGAAGATGATCTTGTCTTATCTAAACGTGCTGTTGATGCAGAAAAAGCATGGGTAGAACTACAAGAGAAATTTACTTCTGGTCATGTATTTGATGTTACTGTAAAAGATATTGTGAATGGCGGATTAGTTGTGGACCTTGGTGTTCGCGGTTTTATTCCAGCTTCACTTGTAGAAGTACATTATGTAGAAGACTTTACTGACTATAAAGGTAAAACATTAGCGGTGAAAATTGTTGAATTAGACCGTGAAAAAAATCGTGTAATCCTTTCGCATAAAGCGGTAGTAGAATTAGAACTAGATTCTAAGAAAAAAGAAGCAATTTCTTCATTAAAAGAAGGGGACGTTGTTGAAGGAACAGTACAACGATTAACTGACTTTGGCGCATTCGTTAACGTTGGTGGAGTGGACGGTTTAGTTCACATTTCACAAATTTCACACGAACGTGTAGAGCAACCTTCTGAAGTGTTAGAGCAAGGTCAAAAGGTTAAGGTAAAGGTGTTATCTGTTGATGCTGATACACAACGTATTTCTTTATCAATTAAAGCAGCTCAACCAGGACCTTGGGAAAACGTTGCTGGCGAAATAAAAGCTGGAGATATTCGTGAGGGAGTAGTAAAACGCCTTGTTACATTTGGTGCATTCGTTGAGATTTTACCGGGCGTTGAAGGGCTTGTACACGTATCTCAAATTGCAAATCGTCACGTGAAAAATCCGAATGAAGTATTGGAAATGGGACAAGAAGTAAAAGTGAAAGTACTTGAAGTTCACGTAGCAGAGAAACGTATTTCTTTAAGTATAAAAGAAGCGCTTGAGGAAAATAATGTAACTGAAGATTATAGTCAGTATGAGCCAAATGCTGATTCTGCTACTTTCCAATTAAGTGATATTATTGGTGAACAACTGAAAAAATTAAAGAAATAATGAGGGGTACAAGTGGTAAGGGCAAAACGTAAATTAGATCATATTGAATACGCTCTTTCTACTGGTCAGTCTCGTACGCATGGCTTTCATGATATTGATTTTGTGCATCAAAGCTTGCCAAATTCAAATTATGACACAATAACATGTGAAACAAAAATCGGCGAACTTTCACTAAGTTCGCCGATTTTTATCAATGCGATGACTGGTGGTGGAGGAGAGAAAACGTTACATATTAATGAGCAATTAGCATATGTAGCGAAACATCATAACCTTGCTATGGCTGTAGGTTCGCAAATGGCGGCGTTAAAAGATGAAAGTGAAGCTGCTTCTTATAAGGTGATTAGAAAGGTAAACCCAAATGGTATTTTCTTTGCTAATTTAGGTAGTGAGGCAACTATCGAGCAGGCAGAGCGCGCCGTTGATATGATTGAAGCGAATGCATTACAAATTCATTTAAATGTCATACAAGAGTTAACGATGCCAGAAGGAGACCGTGATTTTACTGGAGTACTTCAGCGCATTGAGAAAATTGTTTTAAATAGTAAAGTTCCTATCATTGTAAAAGAAGTTGGATTTGGGATGAGTAAGGAAACAATGCAACAGTTAGTGAACGTAGGTGTAACAGCAATTGATATTGGTGGGCAAGGTGGTACGAATTTTGCTGCTGTTGAAAACGAAAGAAGACAGCGAATGCTTTCTTATTTTAATAACTGGGGCATACAAACAGCAACCTCGATTATTGAAGCAACCTCTACAAATAATAACCTCTCTTTTATTGCATCTGGGGGTATACAAACAGCGCTTGACGTAGCGAAAGCAATCGCATTAGGGGCGAATACAACTGCGTTTGCTGGTTATTTTTTACGTATTTTAATGCAAGATGGTATCGAGAAGTTAGTAGATGAAATTGAGCTTCTACATACAGATTTGAAATTTATAATGACAGCTCTTGGTGCGAAGACGATAGAAGAGTTGCAATCTGTACCTCTTGTTGTAAAGGGTGAAACATATCATTGGTTAATGCAGCGTGGTATTGATACTGCGCATTATAGTAGGAGATAAAAAATCAACCATTCGGTTGATTTTTTTTGTTCTATTCTTTTTCGTAATATAAAGTGGAGAATGGAATTAGTATTATATAAAAATATCATTTCGTAAAAATTGTAATTGAAAAAGGGTTGAAAAATGTAGATGGTGTGTTGTCGAATTACTGGAGAGAACTTAATTTTTAATGGGAATAGGTGAAGGTAAAAAGAAGTAATGGGAAGATATAGTATGCGAAATATTATTTCGATATAAATAGAAATCATTAAACTGATTATGTAAAAGACGGTTTCGTACAATATAGAAACCGTCTTTTTGTATTAATTAGTGCTGGTTTTGTTTTCGAGCCTGTTCTGGTGTATCAAGTCCAGTTGCACCTGGATATTGTAGTGATTGATCACGATCGGATTCAACGCGGCGTGATTCTCGTAGTTTTCGTTCTTGGCGATCTTTACCCATAATGAATAACACCTCCTTGTTAAAAGTGTTGCTGTTATAAGAAAAAACTATGCGTAAATAAAGTGGATTAACTTTCATAAAAAGTTCCCATAATGGAAAACATAGGAGGTGAAGTTGATGGATGGAAGTACTTTTTATTTTGTAGCTTGGATAGGGTGGATCATTGTAACCTTTTTTATGAAAAAGGACCCTATCCGGTGGAAGTTAGGCGCTTGTATACTGATTTTTATAATTTGCTCTCCGTTACATGTAACGATTGCCTCATTCGTGGTATCAGTAAATGCTCTTTTACTTTGTATTATTTCTTTTATAGGGATCACGCTATATTCCGTCTGGAAAAAATTGTATAGCTTACTTTCGGCACTTATTATTGCAATGTTATATACAAGTTTTCATCTGTTAGAAATATATGATCCGATTTGGATTGTGGTGGATAGAGTGTTTCTGCTAAGTAGTGCTCTTGTGTATGCATCGGTGTTATTGCATGGGGATCGCATATTACGATTATGTTCTCTATATGTAGGGATGTTACAAGGAGAGCTGCTAGTGACATTTATTTTTAGGAAATTGAATTTTCCATATGATTACGGTAGTTTAGCATTTTTTGATATCGTCGCCATTTCTACATTATTCATGGCAATATTGTTTTGGATTGCAAAAGCATCAGTATACATGGAACGGTTTAAGAGAAAAACACGTAAAAGAAAGGCGAGGGTAATACATGACTGAATATACACCAGCCATTTTATGCGGCGTAATAGCGGGGACAGTTACAAGGGTGCTAATGCTTCGGACGGATACGCGGCAATATCCGACGAGGCTACATGGGAAAATTATTCATATTGCAATGGGGTTAATTGCAGCTGCTTTAGGAGCGATTGCAATCCCGTCTATTTTGAAAAAAGATTTTTCTGCCATTACATTTCTTACATTAGCAGCGACACAATTTCGTGATGTACGTAATATGGAAAGAAATACGCTTCAACAATTAGATGGGTATGAGCTCGTACCGCGTGGAAATACATACATTGAAGGAATTGCATTGGTTTTTGAAAGTCGCAACTATTTGGCAATGTTAACGTCGTTTGCAACGACGTTTGCGTATATAGGATTCCGTTCATGGATTGCAGGAGTAATTATGGCTATAATCGCATTTTTTATCGCGAAAAAATTAATGTCTGGTAAAAGGCTACATGATCTTGTTGAAATTGAGCACGTTCCGCTTCGTTTTGAAGGAGCAGGGCTTTATATTGACAATATTTACATTATGAATATTGGATTGCCAGCAAGACAAGAAGAAATTATGAAATATGGTATGGGTTTTATTTTAAAGCCGAAATCAATTGATGCGATGGTTACAATCTCAAATTTAGGGCAACGACAAGCTATTTTACACGATGTTTCAGTAGCGTTAGGGATTTATAGAGATTCTGGTACACCAGCGCTTGTACCGTTAGCAAAGCGTGATTTAGAGGATGGCAGGGTTGGGATTTTTGTCCTGCCGCAAGATCAAGATGCAGAGAAAGCGATAGGTGTCATAGGAAATGTACCAACGTTAGAAAGTGCTGTCCATATGTCATCGGAAGCCCCAAAAGGAAGGGGAGATAAGAGATGATGTTAGAAAGTGTTATTCTGGCAGTTATAACAACGACTCCAGAAAAATTTGCAGGTGGTGCTCCTTTATTCGTTTGCGAATCGACGGAGGAACTAGAATTTGTTGCAAATAATTTAGAAGCAATTTTAGATGGTATAGCACATCGCTTACAAGAGAATGTATATATTATTGTGAAACATTAGCAACGTGTGTTATAATGTGAGGTGTTTTGATACGTTGAGAAATATTCTGGAATGCAAATCCCTTCTTGCACAAAGAAGGGTTTTTTACATAATAAACAGAAGCAAGTTGAAAGGATGAAAGTATATGCCGAAACCAGTAATAGCGATAGTAGGTCGCCCGAACGTAGGGAAATCTACTATTTTCAATAGAATTGTTGGAGAAAGAGTTTCAATCGTAGAAGATATTCCAGGTGTAACGCGCGATCGTATTTATAGCGCTGGAGAATGGTTAAATCATGAATTTAACATTATTGATACGGGCGGAATTGATATTGGAGACGAGCCGTTTTTGACACAAATTCGTCAACAAGCTGAAGTAGCAATTGATGAAGCGGATGTTATCATTTTTATGACAAACGGTCGTGACGGTGTAACAGCAGCTGATGAAGAAGTTGCAAAAATTTTATATCGTTCAAATAAACCGGTTGTACTTGCAGTAAATAAAGTAGACAATCCGGAAATGCGCAGTGACATTTATGACTTTTATGCATTAGGATTTGGCGAACCATTCCCAATTTCAGGTACACACGGATTAGGGTTAGGTGACTTACTAGACGAAGCTGCACAACATTTTCCAAAGATTGAAGAAGACGGATATGATGAAGACACAATTCGTTTCTCTTTAATTGGACGTCCAAACGTAGGGAAATCATCACTTGTAAATGCTCTTCTTGGTCAAGAGCGTGTAATTGTTAGTAATGTAGCAGGAACAACTCGTGATGCTGTCGATACACCATATAGTAAAGATGGAAAAGATTATGTAATTATTGATACAGCTGGTATGCGTAAAAAAGGAAAAGTGTATGAAAGTACAGAAAAATATAGTGTACTTCGTGCGCTAAGAGCGATTGAACGTTCTGACGTTGTTTTAGTCGTTTTAGATGGTGAAGAAGGAATTATTGAGCAAGATAAAAAAATCGCTGGATATGCTCATGATTCAGGGCGAGCTGTTGTTATCGTTGTAAATAAATGGGATGCAGTGAAAAAAGACGAAAAAACAATGAAAGCATTTGAAGAAAATATCCGTGCTCATTTCCAATTCTTAGAATACGCACCAATTGTTTTCTTATCTGCAAAAACGAGAAAACGTACACAAACATTAATACCGGTTATCGATGAGGTAAATGAAAGTCATAGTATCCGTATTCAAACGAACGTATTAAACGATGTAATTATGGATGCGGTAGCGATGAATCCGACGCCAACTCATAATGGTAGCCGTCTGAAAATTTTCTATGCAACACAAGTTGCGGTAAAACCACCGACATTTGTTGTGTTTGTAAACGATCCAGAATTATTGCACTTCTCATATGAGCGTTTCTTAAAGAATCGCTTACGTGAATCATTTGGCTTCGTAGGAACGCCGATTCACATTATCGCTAGAGCAAGAGACTAATGGAGAGGATGTGATTTTATGACAAAAATCACAGTAGTAGGAGCAGGTAGCTGGGGAACAGCGTTAGCGATGGTATTAGCTGACAATGGACATGATGTACGTATTTGGGGAAATCGCCCAGAACTTATGGATGAAATTAATACGAAACATGAGAATAGTCGATATCTCCCAGGCATTACATTGCCAAGCACAATCGTAGCCTACTCTTCTTTAGAAGAAGCATTAGTAGATGTAAATACAGTACTGCTAGTAGTACCAACGAAAGCGTACAGAGATGTATTACAAGAGATGAAAGAAATTGTTACTGAACCAATTACTTGGATTCATGCGAGCAAAGGAATTGAACCTGGTACGTCAAAACGTATTTCGGAAGTGATTGAGGAAGAAATTCCAGAGCACTTAATTAAAGATGTTGTTGTACTGTCTGGACCGAGTCATGCTGAAGAAGTCGGTTTACGACAAGCGACAACAGTTACGTCTGCAGCAAAGCGTATGGAAGCGGCTGAGGAAGTACAAGATTTATTTATGAATAGTTATTTTCGTGTATACACAAATCCAGATATCGTTGGAGTTGAACTTGGTGGTGCGTTAAAAAATATTATCGCATTAGCTGCTGGTATAACTGATGGTCTTGGATTAGGTGATAATGCAAAGGCGGCATTGATGACACGTGGTTTAACAGAGATTGCTCGTTTAGGAAGAAAAATGGGCGGGAATCCGTTAACGTTTGCTGGTCTAACTGGTATGGGAGACTTAATTGTAACTTGTACAAGTGTTCATAGCCGAAATTGGCGCGCTGGAAATATGCTTGGAAAAGGACACTCTTTAGAAGAAGTGTTAGAAAGCATGGGTATGGTTGTGGAAGGTGTAAGAACAACGAAAGCTGCTCATGAATTGGCAGAGAAAATGGAAGTTGAAATGCCGATTACAGCTGCTTTATATGACGTGCTGTTCAATGGGAATAACGTAAAAGATGCAGTAGGCTCATTGATGGGACGTGTTCGAAAACATGAAGTGGAAGCTATACCTGATTTACTGTAAAGAAAAGCGACAGAAGTACATTTGTACTTCTGTCGCTTTTTTATTTTTTGGGTCTTTTCACCATTTTTTCATTTTTGCATAGGATGAAGAGTAACTTGAGGAGAGGGTGAAAAGAATGGATAATAATATTTTTAATAATATTGAGAAGGAAGCGAAAGTAAATAAAGAGGATATTTTTAAATTAGCATCATCCGTGCAAAATGCGAATTTACGTGATGAAACTGTACTTCGTCAATTAATTCATCAAGTGGCTCTTATGGCGGGACGTGAAGTGCCGAAAGAGCAAGAGGATCAAATTGTAAAAGCGATTATTAATAATAATATGCCAACAGATTTTGGTTCGTTAAGCAAAATGTTTAAAAAATAAATTATGAGAAACAAAGAGTTTGGAGATTGCATATGATAGCCATGAAAGAATGGGAATAGAGCTGTTTTTGGGCATATTTGGTCAACCGAAGCGAGAGATACAATCGCTTCGGTTTTATTTTTGCCTAGATTGGTGAGAAATGCTGGAAAACCTATTGATTAAAGTTACATACTCGCGATTTGTAGTAAAATGTTCTTTTTGTATTTGTTTAAAGATTTTAATTTGTTAAAATAGTATAAAAATAGATTAATAAAAAGGGGTGTGTATATGTCAGAAGGGCTTATGAAAATGTGGCTGGCTTTAGGGGCAATTGGATTTATGTTTTTTGCAGTAAGTTTTATTTTATTAAGTAGACATAGAATAAAGAATAAATTTTTGAAAGGGATTACAGCGTTAGTAGCGTACACCCTTATGATTGTGTCAGGAATTGTTATTTTTCTTGTTGTATTTAGTGGACCTGTACAGCAGTAAATGGAATGGTCTCGAAAATACTACATACGGAGCAAATTAGATTAGTATGAAAAGGTGATGCTAGTGAAAAAATTCCATATTATTTTAATATTTTGTTGTATGAGCCTTTTAACGGGGTGTCTGTATCCGAAAGAAAATATGAAGCAAAATGCGGTTCCTTATGAAGATCAGCTACAGGTTGTTCAAAAAGCTGTTGTGACATTTAAGGAGCAAAATGATGGGATATTGCCAATTAAGACGAGGGATATGAGTACACCTATTTATCAAAAGTATCCAATCGATTTTCAACAGATTGCCCCGCGTTACATACAAGAAGCGCCAGGGAATGCGTATGAAAGTGGAGGAGTATATCAATACGTATTAATAGACGTTGAAACAAATCCGACAGTAAAGTTAATTGATGTTAGGATGGCTGAACAAATTCAGGAACTATCTTTAAAGCTTAGGATGTATCGTGATGAACATCAATATCCACCTTTTAAAAAAGTAATTTCAGATGGTGTATATGAATTGGATTTCAAAAAACTAGGATATAAAGATGTGCCACAAGTGACAAGTCCATATTCTGGTAAAGGACTTCCTTTTGTAATTAATGAAAAAGGAGAAGTTTTTGTTGATTATAGAATCGACCTATATGACGCTTTGAAAAAAAATGAAGGGCAGTTTACAGAGGGAGAAGATATTCGAAATATACTTTCGAAAGGTTCCCCGTTTGTACCAGCTTATTCTTTACCGTACACAGTAAAGGACGGAGAACCAATTTTTTTAAAATGATAAGTCATGAACCTTTCTTTTAGTGAATAAGTTCTAGAAGAAAGGTTTTTTATGTTATACAACTTACGATGAAAACAAAAGATATTTTTTAATAGTCATATGAAATTGGACAAAATTATATGATATATTGTCCGAACTTCTAGAATACCATTATATTATATCAGATATTATAGGCAACGTTAGAGAAGGTATTAGTTGACTATAAACGCGGAATTATTCCCAAAAATTTTGAGGGAGGGAATCACTTGGAAAAGGTAGATATTTTTAAAGATATTGCAGAACGAACAGGCGGTGATATTTATTTTGGAGTTGTAGGAGCTGTTCGAACAGGGAAATCAACATTCATTAAAAAATTTATGGAACTTGTAGTTATTCCAAATATTGAGAATGAGTCTGACCGTCAAAGAGCGCAGGATGAATTGCCTCAAAGTGCTGCTGGTCGTACAATTATGACGACGGAACCGAAGTTTGTTCCAAACCAAGCGGTTTCTATCGAAGTAGATGAAGGACTTGAAGTGAATATTCGATTAGTAGATTGTGTTGGATATACGGTTCCTGGAGCGAAGGGCTATGAAGATGAGAATGGCCCGCGTATGATTAATACCCCTTGGTATGAAGAACCTATTCCATTCCATGAAGCTGCAGAAATCGGCACGCGTAAAGTAATTCAAGAACATTCAACAATTGGTGTTGTAATTACAACAGATGGAACAATTGGTGAAATTCCAAGAAGAGATTATATAGAGGCAGAAGAACGCGTTGTAAATGAGTTGAAAGAAGTAGGAAAACCTTTCATTATGATAATTAATACGGTACAGCCGTATCATCCAGATACAGAGCAATTACGCCAAAGTTTATCAGAAGAATATGATATCCCGGTTATTGCAATGAGTGTGGAGAGTTTAAGAGAAACAGATGTATATAATGTACTTCGTGAAGCGCTATTTGAATTCCCTGTATTAGAAGTGAATGTGAACCTTCCGAGTTGGGTAATGGTGCTAAATGAAGGGCATTGGTTGCGTCAAAGTTATCAAGAAGCAGTTCAAGAAACTGTGAAGGATATAAAACGTCTTCGTGATGTGGATCGCGTTGTTTGGCAGTTTAGTCAATATGAATTTATTGATCGAGCGAGCCTAGCTGGCATTGATATGGGGCAAGGTGTGGCGGAGATTGATTTATATGCGCCAGATGAATTATATGATCAGATTTTAAAAGAAGTAGTAGGAGTAGAAATTCGAGGGAAAGATCATTTGTTAAAGCTTATGCTCGATTTATCTCATGCGAAAATAGAGTACGATCAAGTGGCGGATGCACTGCGTATGGTTAAGCAAACAGGATATGGTGTAGCAGCACCTGCATTAGCGGATATGAGCTTAGATGAGCCAGAAATTATTCGTCACGGTTCAAGGTTTGGTGTGAAGTTAAAAGCGGTAGCGCCATCTATTCATATGATTAAAGTAGATGTAGAGTCAACGTTTGAGCCGATTATTGGTACTGAAAAGCAAAGTGAAGAATTAGTTCGTTATTTAATGCAAGATTTTGAAGATGACCCGTTATCAATTTGGAATTCTGATATATTTGGACGTTCACTTAGCTCGATTGTTCGAGAAGGAATTCAGGCGAAATTATCTTTAATGCCAGAAAATGCTAGATATAAATTAAAAGAAACGCTAGAAAGAATTATTAATGAAGGATCTGGCGGATTAATTGCGATTATACTATAAGAAAAAATCCCTCTCATTGTAGAGGGATTTTTTGTTTTTTTTGATTATAAAATAGAAAAATAAACAGTCATTATCTAATACATTGTTGTAAATTGTCAAGTTTCATCAGATTTTCACATTTTAAGAGTAACAATTTCCTTAAAAATATTGAATTATAAAGGAGAATCGTATAATATAGGCGTTGATAATGATTTATCTACATCTTTGTAGTATAGAATTTGCAAAAATTGCCTACAAATGAAAGTAAGACTCATTTTATGATCATTATACAGTCTTATCTTTGGGAGGAGGTGAATGGCATGAACAAGACAGATTTAATCAATGCTGTTGCAGAAGCAAGTTCCCTTTCTAAAAAGGACGCAACAAAAGCAGTAGACGCTGTTTTTGATTCTATCTTAGAAGCTTTAAAACAAGGTGATAAAGTACAACTGATCGGATTCGGTAACTTCGAAGTTCGTGAGCGTGCGGCTCGTAAAGGTCGTAACCCACAAACAGGTGAGGAGATTGAAATCGCTGCAAGTAAAGTACCTGCATTCAAACCTGGTAAAGCGTTAAAAGATGCGGTTAAATAATCCTTACATATTAACAGGGAAGAAGAGTTTCCTTTTTGGGAACTCTTCTTTTTGCTTTTAAAAACATAAATATGCTAGAATGTGTTCGTATCACTTTTAGGTTTTCGGGAGGGCTAGCGGATGGCAAAAGTTAATTTAGAACAAATTGAACATGCAGTACGCCTTATTTTAGAGGCGATTGGGGATGACCCAAATCGTGAGGGAGTACTTGATACACCAAAGCGTGTTGCAAAAATGTACGCAGAAGTGTTCTCAGGTATGCATGAAGATCCGAAAGAGCATTTGCATAAAGTATTCGGAGAAGATCACGAAGAGCTTGTACTAGTAAAAGATATACCATTTTATTCGATGTGTGAGCATCATTTAGTACCATTCTATGGAGTTGCTCACGTTGCATATATTCCGCAAGGTGGAAAGGTAACAGGGTTAAGTAAATTAGCTCGTACCGTAGATACAATTGCACGTCGCCCACAACTGCAAGAACGTATTACATCAACAGTAGCGAACTCTATTATGGAAGTACTAGAGCCTCATGGTGTAATGGTAGTAGTAGAAGCAGAACATATGTGTATGACGATGCGTGGTGTGAAAAAACCAGGTGCGAAAACAGTAACGACAGCAGTGCGTGGTGTGCTTGAAAATGATGCTGCAGCGCGCAGTGAAATTTTATCGTTTATTAAAACGAAGTAAAGAAAAGCGGGAAACTGCTTTTCTTTTTTTTTTTTAGTAAATAAATGATATAGTTTTAACTAGACAGAGTGAGATTAGAAAGATTGCTTACATGAATGGTAGGTGTAGCCAAGTTTTGGTTATAGAAAATAGAGTGTATGTGTTATAATAAGTTTTATGAATTAGAAAACAAGGGTGATTTTTTGTGTGTGACATCTACGGAGGGTATGCGGGTATAAAAGAAAAATTGATGGAGAAATTACGCCATCCTTATTTTATAAACTATATTGAAGAACCATTTATTGATGAAGAAAAGATAGCATTGTTATATGGTGCTTTAAAGAGTGCAAACTTACATATAGAACAAATTGAGCATTACGTAGTAACAATTATGCTTGTACAAATTGCGCTTGATACGCATGAAAGGGTATCAAATAAAGCAGGCGAGGAAGAGATTGAATTCCATAAATGTCGTCAATTAACAGTACTTGCAGGCGATTACTATAGTGGACTATATTATTATTTATTGTCTATGAATCGTGATATTGTTTTAATTCGTGCACTTGCTGAAGGAATTAAAGAGATAAATGAACACAAAATTATGTTATACCAAAAAGCGCATGAAACGACGGATGACATAATGAAAAGCATAGTAACGATTGAGTCTGCGCTCCTTCAAAAAACATGTGATCATTTTCAGTTATCACATTGGAAGCCATTTATCACATACGTATTAGGTGGAAATCGCCTTCAAAAAGAAATTCAATTGTATGCTGATAAGCAACATTCACCTGTTTTTCAAGCTATGCAAGATGCTTTAGGGGATAAAGCAGAAGTAGTGATTAATGGTTGGATGAAGGAATTGAGAAAGAAAGAAAAACAATTTTTAGAAAATCACACAGACATAAATGAAATAAATTCTGTGTTAAGGAATGAATAGAAGACATAAGCAATTTTACATTGGAAGAAGGTACGAGCATGCAACAATCAAAAGAAGAAAGAGTACATGACGTATTTGAAAAGATTTCTGATAAATACGATGTGATGAATTCTGTAATTAGTTTTCAAAGACATAAAGCGTGGCGGAAAGAAACGATGCGAATTATGGATGTACAACCAGGCAGTCAAGCGCTTGATGTATGCTGTGGAACCGCAGATTGGACAATTGCGCTAGCTGGAGCCGTAGGTGAGCAAGGAAAGGTTGTTGGCTTAGACTTCAGTGAAAATATGTTATCTGTTGGTAAGCAAAAGGTAGAGGCGTTACAATTAAAACAAGTAGAACTTCTACATGGGAATGCAATGGAACTTCCGTTTGAAGATAATACGTTTGATTATGTGACGATTGGGTTTGGTTTACGTAACGTACCGGATTATATGCACGTATTAAAAGAAATGACGCGTGTAGTAAAACCAGGTGGAAAAGTAATCTGTTTAGAAACATCTCAACCAACAATGATTGGTTTTCGACAAGGGTATATTTTATACTTTAAATATATCATGCCGTTATTTGGAAAGATGTTTGCGAAAAGTTATAAAGAATATTCATGGCTTCAAGAATCTGCTAGTACGTTCCCAGGGATGAAAGAATTGGCTCAAATGTTTGAGCAAGCTGGACTTGAACGTGTGCAAGTGAAACCATTTACTTTTGGGGTAGCAGCAATGCATTTAGGAATTAAACCAGAATCAAAATAGAAAAAAGAAGTTTTAGGTTAAGGTGAACAATATGAAGTTACAACTTATGTACTCTTTTTTACGATCGGATATTAATGTGATAGAAAAAGAATTAAAAAAGACAGTCGCTTCTGAACAGCCATTAGTAGAAGAGGCAGCATTACAGCTTATTGAAGCTGGTGGGAAACGAATTCGTCCTGTATTTGTGTTGCTTGCAGGGAAATTTGGAGATTATAAGTTAGATGCGATTAAGCATGTTGCTGTTGCGTTAGAACTTATTCATATGGCTTCTCTTGTTCACGATGATGTTATTGATGCTGCATTTTTACGACGCGGCAGTGCGACTGTGAATGCGAAATGGGGAGATCGTATTGCGATGTATACAGGGGACTATCTGTTCGCTAAGTCTCTTGAATGTATAACCAATATCGAAATTCCAGAGGCACATCAAGCGTTATCACATACTATTTTAGAAGTCTGTAAAGGTGAAATTGAACAAATTAAAGATAAATACAATTATGACCAAAATTTAAGAACGTATTTAAGAAGAATAAAGCGAAAAACAGCATTATTAATTGCCGCGAGTTGTCAATTGGGAGCGATTGCTGCTGGTGCTAATCGTGATACGGTAAATCGTCTATTTTGGTATGGGTATTTTGTAGGAATGTCTTATCAAATTATTGATGACATTTTAGACTTCGTTTCTACAGAAGAGAAACTTGGAAAACCTGCTGGTGGGGATTTACTACAAGGGAATATTACACTTCCTGCTTTATATGCGATGGAAGATCCCGTACTTCGTCAGAAAATCACATCTGTACATGAAAATTCAACAGCAAGTGAAATGCAAGAAATTATTGATGCTGTAAAAAATAGTACAGCAATTGATCAAGCATTTGCGTTTAGTGAACGTTATTTACATAAAGCTTTAGAAATAATAAAACCACTCCCACGTGGAAAAGCAAAGTACGCATTACAAAATGTTGCAAAGTATATTGGAAAACGAAAATTTTAAGGTTTATTCTAAAAAATAAAATAATCTCTCTATTTCAAAACTATTGCACAATTGTGATAAGGGTGATAATATGTGTGTGGGGATATACAATTACATACATAATTCAGAAGTGGAGAGATTTTTTATGGAAAAAACATTTCTAATGGTAAAACCAGACGGTGTACAACGTGCCTTCATTGGGGAAATTGTAGCTCGTTTTGAGAAAAAAGGCTTTCAATTAGTTGGTGCAAAATTAATGCAAGTCACTCCAGAAATTGCTGGACAACACTACGCTGAGCATAAGGAAAAACCTTTCTTTGGTGAGTTAGTAGACTTTATTACATCTGGACCTGTATTCGCAATGGTATGGCAAGGTGAAGGTGTAGTAGATACAGCTCGTAACATGATGGGGAAAACAAGACCACATGAAGCAGCTCCTGGAACAATTCGTGGAGATTTCGGTGTAACTGTTGCGAAAAACATTATCCATGGTTCTGATTCTTTAGAAAGCGCAGAGCGCGAGATTGCTATTTTCTTTAAAGAAGAAGAATTAGTTGACTACTCAAAAATAATGAATGAATGGATTTACTAATTATTTTGAAATAATTTGTAAACGCTTTAATCACTGTGATAATAGTAAAAAGTGCAAGGAGAATAGGGGTATTCTTCTTGCACTTTTTTTATTTTCAGTTAGTTACGAAGTTTGAACTGTTATGATATGTTGATATTTAAATTAGGACTATCGGAAATATAGAATAAGAAAATGGTCGATTTATGATATAATTTCTTTAATATTTTTAGAATGATAAAAGTTAATATAGTGAGATAAATACATATACGAAAAGAGGAATAACGTATGCGATATATTACAGCTGGTGAATCTCATGGTCCACAACTTACAACGATTATAGAAGGTGTTCCGGCAGGATTGTCTTTAGTAGCAGATGATATAAACGAAGAGTTAGCTAGAAGGCAAAAGGGATATGGGCGCGGTAGACGCATGCAAATTGAAACGGATCAAGTGCAAATTTTAAGTGGTGTTAGACATGGAGAAACATTAGGTTCCCCTATTGCACTTGTTGTTGAAAATCGTGATTTTGCACACTGGACAAAAATTATGGGGGCGGAGCCTTTAACTGAGCAAGAAGAAAAAGAGATGAAAAGGAAAGTGACAAAACCAAGGCCTGGGCATGCTGATTTAAATGGTGCGATTAAATATGGTCATAGAGATATGAGGAATGTACTGGAACGTTCGTCAGCGCGCGAAACGACGGTGCGTGTTGCTGCTGGTGCGGTTGCTAAAAAGGTGTTAGCAGAACTTGGTATTAAAGTAGCGGGCCATGTAATTGAAATTGGCGGTGTACAAGCTAAGGAGATTACGTATAGTTCAATTGAAGAATTAAAGAGTATTACCGAAGCATCTCCTGTACGTTGCTTAGATGACGAAGCTGGTAACCAAATGATGAAAGCGATTGATGATGCGAAAGCAAATGGTGATTCAATTGGTGGAATCGTTGAAGTAATTGTGGAAGGGATGCCAATTGGAGTAGGTAGCTACGTGCATTATGATCGAAAACTGGATGCGAAATTAGCAGCTGCAATTATGAGTATTAATGCTTTTAAAGGTGTCGAGATTGGAATTGGTTTTGAAGCAGCGCATAGACCAGGAAGTGAAGTTCATGATGAAATTCTGTGGAATGAGGAGCATGGATATACACGAAGAACAAATAATGCAGGTGGATTAGAAGGCGGTATGACGACTGGAATGCCAATTGTTGTGCGCGGTGTGATGAAACCGATACCTACACTTTATAAACCTCTTCAAAGTGTAGATATTGATACGAAAGAGCCTTTTACAGCGAGCATTGAACGTTCAGATAGTTGTGCAGTGCCAGCAGCTAGTGTCGTTGCAGAAGCGGTTGTGGCTTGGGAATTAGCGACAGCTTTAATAGAACAATTCGGATTAGATCGTATGGAACTAATTCGTGAAAATATTGAGAAACATAATGAATATGCGAGGGGATTTTAATGGGAAACATACATATTCAAACGAAATCAAAAGAATATGATGTACATGTTGGTAAAGAAGTGTTGTCAAACTTAACAACGATCGTTCAAAATATGCAGCCAGCGGTATCTAACGTAATGATTATTTCAGATGAAGCTGTTGCATCACTACATTTACAGACAGTTATCGATGCATTACAAGTAGAGCAGCACGTGTTTTCGTTTGTTGTACCAAGTGGCGAAAAAGAGAAGTCTTTCGAAAATTTCTATGCGGCTCATACGTCAGCTCTTGAAAATAAATTAGATAGAAATTCTTTAATTCTTGCACTTGGAGGCGGAATGATTGGAGATTTAGCTGGTTTTGTTGCTGCATCGTTTATGCGTGGTATTCGCTTTGTGCAGGTTCCGACAACTTTATTAGCGCACGATAGCGCAGTGGGTGGGAAAGTAGCGATTAACCATCCGTTAGGTAAAAATATGATTGGTGCATTCCATCAGCCAGAAGCAGTTGTATATCATACACCGTTTTTACAGTCTCTTCCTGAAAAAGAGTGGCGTTCAGGTTATGCAGAGGTGATAAAGCATGCTCTTATCGGTGATGTGGAGCTATACCATTGGTTAAAAGAAGAAGTGCAAACATTAGCGGATCTTCATGATGAGAAGTTAATCCATATATTAACGAAGGCGATTCCTGTAAAGGCAAATGTTGTGTCACAAGATGAAACAGAGAAGGGTGTACGTGCTCATTTGAATTTTGGACATACGTTAGGACATGCTCTTGAAAAAGAGCTAGGGTATGGAAATATTACTCACGGTGACGGTGTAGCGGTTGGAATGTTATTCGCCATATTTTTAAGTGAGCAAGTGTACAAGGTTGATCTTGCTTATGAAGATATGAAGCAGTGGTTCTTGAAATACGGCTATCCAAAAATGCCAGGAGATTTGAATGTAGAGCGCCTCGTTCAATTGATGAAACAAGATAAGAAAGCAAATGCAGGAGCAATTCATATGGTGCTTATGCAGGAATATGGGGTAGTGAATGTCGTATCTATTTCAGATGAGACTGTTCATATTGCGTTAGAGGCATTTCAAAAAGATATGGTTTAAAATTGATAGCGAAGTGCTGTGAAGTGCTCATTTAGAGGTATTCTCGTAATAGTGACGGTTATGACAAAAGATTACAGTAAGGGGCTATAACCGTATTGTAATCAAATTGAATGAAATGACTGGGGGAAGAAAAATGAGAGTGAAAGAGCAATTGTTAACTTTGAGAGCGTATGTGCCTGGGAAAAACATTGAAGAAGTAAAACGAGAATATGGTTTGTCAAAAATTGTGAAATTAGCATCCAACGAAAATCCATTCGGTTGCTCAGCACGTGTGACAGAAGCATTAACTTCTTTAGCGAGTCAATATGCCCTTTATCCAGATGGATATGCCTTTGAACTTCGGACAAAAATAGCGGAACATTTAGGTGTAAAAGCAGAACAACTACTATTTGGTAGTGGATTAGATGAAGTCATTCAAATGATTAGCCGAGCGTTACTACATGAAGGAACAAACGTTGTAATGGCGAATCCTACGTTTTCACAATATCATCACCATGCTGTTATTGAAGGAGCAGAAGTTCGTGAAGTATCACTTAAAGATGGTATTCACGATTTAGATGCAATGCTAGAGCAAGTAGATGAGAAAACGAAAATTGTATGGATTTGTAATCCGAATAATCCAACAGGTACATATGTTGAGAAACAAAAATTACTTTCATTTTTAGAATCAGTTCCTAAGTCGGCTCTCGTTATTATGGACGAAGCATATTATGAATACGCGGAAGCAGAAGACTATCCGCAAACATTACCACTTCTTGAAAAGTATGAAAATCTTATGGTTTTACGCACGTTTTCAAAAGCATATGGTTTAGCTGCTTTTCGTATCGGATATGCGATTGGGGATGCGAAGTTAATCGGACAGCTAGAAGTAGCTAGGTTACCATTCAATACATCAACTGTAGCCCAATCTGTAGCACTCGCTGCATTAGAAGATCAAGCTTTTTTACAAGATTGTGTGCAAAAGAATGCTGAAGGTTTAAATCAGTATTATGCATTTTGTAAAGAATATAACGTATTCTATTATCCATCTCAAACAAATTTCATTTTCTTAAAACTCGGTATACCAGGTAATGAAGCTTTCGAACGATTAATGAAAAAAGGATATATCGTTCGTTCTGGTGCTGCATTTGGTATCGATGATGGTATTCGTATTACTGTCGGTTTGAAGGAAGAAAATGATGAAATTATAGAGTTACTGAAAGAGCTTGTAAATGAGCAAGTACAGAAAGAAGAAACATATTCTTAAGAGATTGTGGAGGCTCCTATTATAGGAGCCTTTTTATCGCATTCAAAATAAAGGTTGAAGACTGCTAATTAAGTTATTCTGTAAACCACGGTTTGTATGGCTTGATAATTAGTGAGAGAAGTTATTTGCACGGTCATAAAAGAAAGCGGTACAATAGAAGATGATGATAAGGTATCGGTGTCATATCCGAACCTTTTGAACAATTAACTACTCTGTAGGAAGAAGTATAAGAAGAAGCATGCTCATTCTAAAGGTTGCGTTCTAACAGTGAGTTGCTTATGATAAATGAACAGAAGAGAATATTTTTTAGAATTAAAGGAGACGTTTATGCAAAAGTTTGAACAAGCTGTTTCATATATTGAAAATGGTGAAGCAGAAAAAGGATTACAATTATTAAAAGAACAATTAAAAATTGCGAATGATGAAGAGAAGTATGATATCGCTCGTTACTATCATACACTTGGATTTACAGATGAGGCATTAGCAATTACTGAAGACTTACGTTTACTGTATCCAGAAGAAAGTGAATTCACTGTATTTTTAGCAGAATTATATATTGATCTAGATAAAGAAGATGAAGCGATTGAAGTGCTTCATGATATTCCAGAAAATGACGATTTATATGTTCAATCGTTATTACTTGTTGCAGATTTATTCCAAATGCAAGGTTTTGATGATGTAGCAGAGCAAAAACTATTAAAGGCGAAAGAAATGATGCCTGATGAACCTGTTATTACGTTTGGGTTAGCAGAATTATATAGTAGTAAAGGTAAAGAACAAAAGGCAATTACTTATTATGAATCGCTATTACCGGAACATAAAGTAATGGGTGGTGTTGTGATCGCACTTCGCCTCGCAGAAACGTTAAGCGCGATCGGAAACTGGGAAGAAGCGATTTCTTATTATGAAGCAGGCCTAGAGGAACAAAAAGATATTCACTCATTATTTGGATATGCCTTCACATTATACCAAGGTGAAGAATATCAGAGAGCAATTGGTGCTTGGCAAGAACTAAAAGAATTAGACCCTGAGTACGCATCACTGTACATGTATTTAGCGAAAAGCTATGAAAAAGAAGGAATGCTTCAAGAAAGCTATGAAACGCTTCATGAAGGAATTAAAGTAGATGAGCTTTCAGTTCCATTTTATGTAGAGTTAGCGAACATTGCGGCGAAATTAGGAAAAATAGTAGAAGCAGAGGAAGTTCTTCAAAAAGCGCTTGAGTTAGATCCAGGGCATTTAGGTGCAACATTAAAATATGCATATATCTTAAAAGAACAAGAAAAGTACGAAGAGTTAATTGCAATTGTAGAGCGTGCTATTGATAGTGGAGAACCAGATACACAACTACTTTGGGATCTTGCGTATGCAAAAAAACAATTAGAAATGTATTCGGATGCATTAAAACACTATGAAAGTGCATATACTTCTTTTAAGAATCATCCAGACTTCTTAGAAGAGTACGGTTATTTCTTATTGGAAGAAGGAAAACGAAAAGAGGCGAAAGAAGTATTTACCCAGTTATTACAACTAGACCCGACACAAATTCATATTGAAGAGTTGTTATATAATTTAGAGGATTTTTCATAAGTTGGAAGGAAACTGAATGCCGCTTCTTGAATCTAAAAAGAAAAGAGAAAGACAGAGGAGGGACTTAATTGCTATGAATACCCCTGTTTCTGTAAACGAGAAGAAGGATTTTGTAAAATGGTTTTTGAATAATTACCAACTGAAACAGCGTGAATGTGTATGGATTCTGAATTATTTAATGAGTCACGACCAATTGATGCATAAAGTCCACTTCGTAGAGCATGCAAAATATTGTCCGCGTGGCTTAGTGATGTCAGCAAATTGTGTGAAAGACACACCGTTTCACTTTTTTAAACAAAATGTTATGACAACAGATGCTGAAAAATCGTTTCATGATATTCGTTTAAATCGAGATGAGGATATTTATATTCAACTCAACTTTAAATCATCGTTTCAAAATGCGAATTATGTAGCTGTATTAGAAGAAAACCCATATCTACCAAAGCATATTGAAGTAAATGAAAAAGATCGTTTACTTGCAGAAAGGTTTTTGGAAGAAAGTGTATTTTCGTTTAGGAGAGAACGCCTTTTGAAACAAATTGATGAAGCGTTAGATAAGCAAGATAAGGAAGCGTTTCATAGATTAACGGCAGAGTTAAAAACTTTATAGAATTTATTTGGATTAATAAATTTTTACAAATTTCAGACTTTCATCAAGAAAAACTACCTATATTGGGTAGTTTTTCTTTTTTTACCTCTTTTAGTATGGTTTAATATATATAAAGTGAAAGTTCTGTCATTTGTAAGTGAAGGAGGGAAGGAATTTGAAGTGGATTGTAAAAGATGTGGAACAGTTTGAGCAAGCAAGAGAGTATGTTGATACAGGAGTAATACCGCTGTTATCAATTTCGGCAGCAAAAGAAATGAAAATGGTTGTAGAACAAGGTGAATTTATCGAATTGTTGAGCACGGAATTGGAAAGAGAGTATAAGGGAAGAGTGCTTTTACTGCCTGCGTTTACGTATTTGGTAGAAAGTCAAAAGAATGAAAAAGGTCGTTTGCAAGAATGGACAAATCATTTACGAAGTGAAGGTTTTAAGCATATTGCTTATGTTACAAGTGATTTTTCATGGAAAGAGGATATGCAAGAGTTACAGGGAGATTTGTTTTGGTTTCCTTCATTAGCATTAGAACAATTTAGTGATCAAGCAAAAAGAGAAGTTATTCATGCACATATAAAAAATATAATGGTGATGTTGGAAGAGAAATGGGGAAACTCACAATAAACAGAAAGTTCTTATTATTATGAGTAGTATGATATTGACCTGTGCATGAGCGTATTATATCATGATAGTGTCCTAGTTTTTATTTTTTATATAATTTATCACGAGGGGACAATTTCTGATAGAGGGGGGAAATTTTCGTGAGCGAGAAAGAACATCGCGTGTCAAGAAGACAATTTTTAAATTACACACTCACAGGGGTAGGAGGCTTTATGGCTGCCGGTATTTTAATGCCGATGACGCGATTTGCGCTTGATCCGGTGTTAAGAAAAGAAGCGGGAACGGATATGGTTGCTGTTGCGCAAGTAAAGGATATTACAACAGAGCCGAAGCGTTTCGATTTTAAAGTGAAGCAGGTTGATGGTTGGTACAAGTCTGAAGAACCAAAATCAGCTTGGGTTCATAAAGATGAAAGCGGAGACATTGTTGCGTTCTCTCCAGTATGTAAACATTTAGGATGTACAGTTAACTGGAATTCGGACAAAGCACATCCGAATCAATTCTTTTGCCCATGTCACGGGGGTCGTTATACAAAAGATGGGATTAACATTAAAGGTACGCCACCCCTTGCTCCGCTTGATGTGTACGAGTCTAAAGTGAAAGATGGAACGCTGTATCTAGGAAAAGCGAAGCCAAGAGGGGGTGCAAAGTAGATGTTAAATAAAATTTATGATTGGGTGGATGAAAGATTAGATATTACACCAATATGGCGTGATATCGCTGATCATGAAGTACCTGAACATGTAAACCCGGCACATCACTTTTCTGCATTCGTCTATTGCTTTGGAGGACTTACCTTTTTCGTTACTGTAATTCAAATTTTATCTGGAATGTTTTTGACGATGTATTATGTGCCTGATATTAAAAATGCTTGGGAATCAGTTTACTATTTACAAAATGAAGTTGCTTATGGGCAAATTGTTCGTGGTATGCACCACTGGGGTGCTAGTCTCGTAATTGTAATGATGTTTTTACATACACTCAGAGTTTTCTTCCAAGGTGCGTATAAAAAGCCCCGTGAGTTAAACTGGATTGTTGGTGTTCTTATTTTCTTTGTTATGTTAGGTCTTGGTTTTACCGGATATTTATTACCGTGGGATATGAAAGCTTTATTTGCTACAAAAGTAGGGATTCAAATTGCAGAGCAAACACCGCTCATTGGTCCTTATATTAAAACATTACTCGCTGGTCATTCCGAAATTGTTGGCGCTCAAACATTAACTCGCTTCTTTGCTATTCACGTCTTCTTCTTACCAGCAGCACTTCTAGGTTTAATGGCCTTCCACTTCATCATGATTCGCAAACAAGGTATTTCCGGTCCACTATAAGAGATTGCTAAATTAAAGGGGAAAGAACTAAAGGAGGGAGATTATGCATCGCGGCAAAGGGATGAAGTTTGTAGGAGATTCTCGGGTACCAGTAGCTCGGAAACCAAATATTCCAAAAGACTATTCTGAATACCCAGGGAAAACAGAAGCATTTTGGCCGAACTTCTTGTTAAAAGAATGGATGGTTGGTGCAGTTTTTTTAATCGGTTATTTATGTTTAACAGTGGCGCATCCGTCGCCGCTTGAGAGAATGGCGGACCCAACAGATGCTGGATATATACCACTTCCAGATTGGTATTTCTTATTCTTGTATCAGTTATTAAAGTATTCGTATGCTTCCGGTTCATTTACTGTAATTGGAGCATTTATTATGCCAGGAATTGCGTTTGGAGCATTACTGTTAGCTCCATTTCTTGATCGAGGTCCAGAAAGACGTCCATTGAAGCGTCCTGTGGCAACTGGATTTATGCTTTTAGCAATTGCATCGATTATCTTTTTAACTTGGGAATCTGTAGCACACCACGACTGGGAAGCTGCAAAAAAACAAGGAGCAATTGTAAAAACAGCGCCAGTTGATAAAAATGATGATGGCTATAAATTAATGCAAAAAAATACTTGTTTAACATGTCATGGTGACAATTTACAAGGCGGGGCAGCAGCACCGGCACTGCAAAACTTAACTTTAAAGCCAGAAGAAATTGCTAAAATTGCGAAAGAGGGAAAAGGTTCAATGCCTAAAGGTGTATTTAAAGGTACGGATGAGGAACTGAAGAAGCTTTCGGAATTCGTTGCAAAGTATAATAAAAAATAATAAAAAAGCTGACTACAAAATTTGTAGTCAGCTTTTCTATTTAGTTGGATGAAGTTTGTTATAATAGAGTAGGATTTAGTGAATGAATTACTTTGCTTGAAAGGTGTTGGACATACGGATTGGTGTACTTGTATGTAATGTTAAGACAACGCTCGGTATTATTATTTTTATTAATTGTTAACTTATTAGGTACAATTTATGGATTTATATGGTACGGAAATCAATTGAAAGAAACGTCACCTATATTTTGGCCGTTTGTACCAGATAGTCCTATGGCGACTCTCTTTTTTGTCTTTGTTTTAATTGCTTTTTTGGCAAAGAGAAACTGGGGATTAATAGAAGCGTTAGCGATTGTAACTTTAATAAAATATGGTATTTGGGCTGTTGTTGTAAACGCGATTATGATTTACGTAAAAGGGCCTATAGGCCTTATGGGCTACATGTTAATGCTTTCGCACTTCGCGATGGCAATACAAGGATTTTTATATGCTCCATTCTATCGTATAAAAAAATGGCATTTTATAGTAGCAGCTGTGTGGACGTTGCATAACGATGCAATTGATTATTTATTTTGGCAAATGCCGCGATATGGAATTATGCATTTGTTTGTAGAGGAAATTGGTTATTTTACGTTTTGGTTAAGTATTGCTGTACTATGTATTACATATTATTGTTGCTTACGTGAGCAAAGAAAACAATTTTCTTTATGATGGTTAGAACATTTAGGGGGAGAACATGGAGAAAAATAAGAGTGGTACAAAAATATTGGATCGATTAATTACTTTAGTTGTTTCATATAGCATAGCATTTTCTATTTTTGCACTCGCAACAACGGCAGTTGTATATGGAAAATGGTTGTATTATTTTGAAATTGATTTTTTAAATATTCCTGATTTAGCGGATATGACGAAGGATGAAATTAAAAGAAATTACGATGTGCTTATTACATATTTATCCCCGTTTTATGACGGAGCATTACATTTGCCCACATTAGATATGTCCACAAATGGCCGTATTCATTTTGTAGATGTTAAAAATATTTTAGTAAAGATTCAATATGTGATGTATGCGACAATTATGATTGCAGTGATAGGCGGAATTTATTTATTAAAAAAGAAAAATGAAAAGTTTTTACTGCACGGATCGATTTTAACAATCATTTTTCCGATAGCGCTTATGTTACCAATTGCTATTAATTTTGAAAAGAGTTTTGTATTATTCCATAAACTTTTATTTAGTAATGATTATTGGGTTTTTGATCCTGAAAAGGATCCAATTATATTAATGTTACCAGAAGAGTTCTTTATGCATGCTGCGTGTGCTATTTTATTATTCATTTTAGGTGGGAGTATACTTTGTTACAGCTTATATAGATATCTCGTAAAAAAGAAAAGGATGTCACAGAAAAAATTCTCTGCTTAAAGAGAATTTTTTTCTTTGTAAAACGATAATATATTTTTCGGTCTAGTTCTGTTCTATTCTTGTCCAAATTAACATATTTTGTACTAGTAGTTAAGGGGGGACCGGGATGAAGAGAACATTAATTGGATTGATAGCATTTCTAATTATAATGTTTCCGTTACGTATATATGCTGAAGAGTGGAATGAGCTAACAGGGTTGTTAGACGACTCGTTACAGTTAGTGAAGCGTAATGAAGATGAAAAAGCGGTACAAGTATTACAACATTTCTCGGAGCAGTTTTTAATAAAGGGGAATGAAAAGAAGCAGGAAGTAACACCAGATCAAGTTAGAGTTATTTCTTTAGCTTACGATAAGGCGCAACAATCGCTCTCTGAAGAAGGTTTAGGTAAGCAAGCTAAAATTGATAATGTGCTGGCATTACAACTTGCTGTTGATGCACAAGTATCGAAATATCAACCACTTTGGATGGAAAGAGAAAGGAAAGTAATGGATGCCTTTTCTCAAATGGAAAAAGCGATGGAAAAAGAAGATGCTGGGCAGTTTCAACAAACGTTAAATACGTTTTTAAATGAATTCAATATTATTTATCCAAGCTTAATGATTGCTTTGCCAGAAAACGAGGTCCAGCGTGTAAATGTTCATTTATCTTATTTAGATGAATTTCGTAACGTTATGTTAAAAACGAAAGGCGGCCAAATGCAATTAGGGATTATTAAAGGGGATTTGCAAAAGATATTTCACACAGTAAAAAAAGATGAAATTGCACCCTCTCTCATTTGGTTTATGACAATTACTGGGGGACTTATTTTATTCACATTAACTTATGTTGGATGGAGAAAGTATAAAGGAGAGAGAGAAAAAAGAAAAAGTAATGTACATTCTAAAAATAGATAATGCAATAAATAAAGATATGGATTGTAAGGTTTATTCATTGACAATAGTGGCAGAAGAAAATAGAATGAGAAGTACTATAATTAAAACTTCAATGGAGGTTCATGATGTTTTATTTAATTTACTTCGCGATCATAATGATCATACCGTTGTATGCACAGTCAAGAGTACGTAGTGCCTATAGCAAGTATTCACAAGTTTATTCAACATCAGGTATGACAGGAGCGGAAGTGGCTCGAAAAATTTTAGATGAAAATGGATTATACAACGTAGCTGTCGAAGAAACACCAGGTCATTTATCAGACCATTATGATCCAACCGCTAAGACGGTTCGATTATCAACAGATAACTATTATGGACATTCAGTTGCTGGTACAGCAGTTGCAGCACACGAAGTAGGACACGCAATTCAAGATGCACAAGATTATAACTTTATGCGTATTCGTCATTCGTTAGTTCCTGTGGCTAATTTTGGATCGAATATATCATGGGTATTTATTATGATTGGTATATTTGCGACAATGTCAAAACTATTGTTATTAGGTATCATTTTAATGGCAGCAGGTGTTGTGTTCCAGCTCGTTACATTGCCAGTTGAGTTTGATGCGTCAAAGCGCGCAATGCAACAAATTGAAGCGTTAGGTATTGTATCAACAGATGAATATGGGCAAGCTCGTAAAGTATTAAATGCGGCAGCATTAACATATGTAGCAGCTGCAGCTGTAGCGGTATTTGAATTATTACGTCTCGTATTAATGTATACTGGTATGCAGCGTAGCGACGACTAAAGACTATCAATTTTGATAGTCTTTTTTTGTTGTGTGGATTGAATTATATAATGTATTGCAAATAGAAATAATAGAAGTAATGCGGAAAGGTGGTGGGGGAAATGAAATATCCAGACCATTTAGTAAAACAAGTACAAGAGCGTAGTGCTCCTTATCAACTAGAAGGTTTTTTAAGTGGACAAGGTCCTGAAAATCCCAAATTTATGTTGTTAGGAGAAGCACCTGGTGAAACAGAAATTCATAATGGGATTCCGTTTAGCGGGAGGGCGGGAAAACAATTAATGGTTTTTTTAGAGCGTATCCACGTTACAAGGGAAGAAGTATATATTACGAGCGCTGTTCGGAGTAGACCTTATAAATGGCGAGAGAAAAAAGAACGAAATGGTGAAATCATACAAAAAAAGTATAATAGAACGCCAAATCAGGGAGAAATAGTTGCCCATGCGCCTTTGTTAGATTATGAATTAGAGAAAATACATCCGAAGCTTATCGTCACGCTTGGAAATATCGGTCTTCAACGTTTAACAGGAAAAAATAAAAAAATCACAGATGTACACGGGCAATTATTAAAACAGCCCATTCAAAAATTAAAGGATATGCAAAGTGCAGAGTTTACATGGTCAGAGAAAGAATATCATGTTTTTCCGACTTTTCATCCAGCTTCCATTTTTTATAATCGGAGTTTATTGGAGCTTATTCATGAGGATTTTGAGAAGCTTAAAAGACTTGTAATAAAAAACTAGAAAAGCTAAGGCGCTTTTCTAGTTATATTTAATTATGTAAAGGGTTTTTATTTTCATCTAACGTAAACCCTTCACCAACTACATCATGTACATCACTTACAGCGACAAAAGCATGAGGATCTACAGAAGTAATGATATTCTTTAATTTCACGATTTCATTTTTAGCAACAACGCAATACAATACATTACGTTCCACTTTTGTATACGATCCAACAGCTTTTAAAAAGGTTGCTCCGCGCTCCATTTCAGATAAAATTTTGGCAGCAATTTCATCGTTTTTCTCTGAGATAATAGTCGCTCCTTTGGCAGCATAAGCTCCTTCTTGCATAAAATCAATGACTTTAGCACCGATAAAAACAGCAACTAGCGTATACATGCCCTCACGGTATGATAAATAGGTAAGAATAGAGACGACGATAACGACAGCATCAAACATAAACATTGTTTTCCCCATACTCCAGCCAACATATTTGTGCGCTAGTCGTGCGATAATATCTACACCGCCAGTAGTCCCGCCATATTTAAATATTATTCCAAGGCCGATACCGATAAATGCCCCGGCGAATAAAGCTGCGAGTGTCATATCATTTTGCAAGTTTAAATGTAAGTTGAGTACTTCGTAACGCTGGAAAATCCATAGAAATAAAGATACGCTAAAGGTTCCAATTAATGTATATAAAAATGTCGTTCTGCCAAGTAACCTCCAGCCAATAAAAAATATAGGGATATTTAAAATTAAGTTTGAGTAGGAAGGATCAAACTTAAATAAAAAATACAATAATAGTGTAATACCAGTAAACCCACCCTCTGCAAGGTGGTTTTCAATATTGATATTGACAATACCGAAAGAAAATATAGCGGAACCAATTAAAATAAAAATAATATTTCGCATCTTCAATTTTGATGTCATATAGAAATCCCCCTAATTATGTAATGATTGCATTGCTCCGCTGAAACGGTAAAACATAATAATAAGTAATTTCTAGTTGCTAGTGAAAATAGTAAGAACCTGATTGATGTGGGCTGATTTTTTGTGAAAAGTGCAAAAGAAAGTTTCACTTTATCCCGCTCTAAAGGCTGATAGGAGATGAAGCAAAGAAGAGGGGCAAACCAGCCGTAGGAACCTGATTGATGTGGGCTGATTTTTTGTGAAAAGTGCAAAAGAAAGTTTCACTTTATCCCGCTCTAAAGGCTGATAGGAGATGAAGCAAAGAAGAGGGGCAAACCAGCCGTAGGAACCCGATTGGTGTGGGCTGATCTTTTGTAAAAATCGCAAAAGAAGTTTCACTTTACCCCGTACCAACGGCTGGTAGGAGATAAACCTCTGAAGAAAGGCAAACCAGCCGTAGGAACCCGATTAGTTCAACTAATCTTTTGCAAAAAAATCACAAAAGAAGTTTCACTTTATTATAGTCTATCCAAAAATGGGTCGCAAATAGGTGTTTGGCGGGGAATAATATTTGTCAAATCGCGATGAATTGGCTAACATGAAAGAGGAAGGATTAGAGGTGAATAGTATGGAAGCAAAAACGATGAAAGATATGCAGAAAGAAGTAGATGCATATATTGGTCAGTTTAAAGAAGGTTATTTCAGTCCGCTTGCAATGATGGCTCGTTTAACGGAAGAAATGGGAGAGCTTGCAAGAGAGGTAAATCATTATTATGGTGAGAAACCGAAGAAAACAACTGAAAAAGAAAGAAGTATTGAAGAAGAGCTTGGAGATGTATTATTTGTTATGATTTGTATGGCAAATAGTTTAAATATTGATTTAGAGACAGCACATAACATTGTAATGAATAAATTTAATACACGTGATAAAGATCGCTGGACACGTATTGATGAGGGAGAGAAAGAATAATGAAAGAAATTAAAGTAATTATCGCCGGACCAAGAGGACGTATGGGACATGAAGCAGTCCTTCTTATGGAAAGAACGGAACATTTTAATTTAGTAGCAGCAGTGGATTATAAGCATGGTGGTGAGAAGATTTCTGATTTACCTGGCATGCCAGCATTACATGCGCCGATTTACGCTGATTTACATACTTGTTTAGATGAAGTAGAAGCAGATGTGTTGTTAGATTTAACAACACCAGAAGTGGGGAAACAACACGTTACACTTGCAGTTGAGCGTGGACTTCGTTCGGTTATTGGTACAACTGGATTTACAGAAGAAGAATTGACACGTTTAACAGAGAATGCAAAAGAAAAAGCAGTAGGAACAATTATTGCTCCAAACTTTGCAATTGGTGCAGTTCTTATGATGAAATTCTCACAAATGGCAGCGAAATATTTCCAAGATGTTGAGGTAATTGAATTACATCATGATCAAAAATTAGACGCACCATCTGGTACAGCTGTAAAAACGGTAGAGTTAATTCGCCAAAATCGTGAATCAAAGCAGCAAGGTCATCCAAATGAAGTAGAGCAACTAGCAGGTGCACGAGGTGCAAATGTAGACGGTATTCACATTCATAGTGTACGTTTGCCAGGGCTTATTGCACACCAAGAAGTAATGTTTGGTGGAGATGGACAAATGTTAACAGTTCGTCATGATTCATTCAATCGTGCATCATTTATGTCAGGTGTAAAACTATCAATTGAGACAGTAATGAACCTTGATCATCTTGTGTACGGTTTAGAAAATATTATCGACTAAAGGGGAGACAACGGATGAAAATTGCCTTAATCGCACATGACAAAAAGAAAAATGATATGGTTTCGTTTGCATACGCATATAAACCAATTTTTGAACAACATGAATTATTTGCAACAGGAACGACAGGGCTTCGCATTATGGAAGCGACTGGATTAGTTGTAACAAGATATCAATCTGGCCCTCTTGGTGGAGATCAAGAAATTGGTGCAATGATTGCAAAGAACGATTTAGATATGGTGATTTTCTTCCGCGATCCATTAACAGCACAGCCGCATGAACCGGATGTGAATGCATTACTTCGTTTATGTGATGTATATGCGATTCCACTTGCAACGAATATGGCAAGTGCTGAAATGTTAATGCACGCATTAGAGCGAGGAGATTTAGATTATCGTAAGTTAAGAAAATGAGGGGAACAATTATGAGTGGATTACATATATTAGCGTTTGGTGCTCATGCCGATGATGTTGAAATCGGCATGGCTGGTACCATCGCTAAATATACAAAGCAAGGGTATGAAGTAGGTATTTGTGATTTAACAGAAGCTGATCTTTCTTCAAATGGAACGATAGAGTTGAGAAAAGAAGAAGCGAAGGTCGCAGCTCGTATAATGGGAGTAAAAACGAGGCTGAATTTAGCGATGCCAGACCGTGGTTTGTATATGAAAGAAGAGTATATACGTGAAATTGTCAAGGTGATCCGTACATATAAACCAAAACTAGTTTTTGCGCCGTACTATGAAGATCGCCATCCAGATCATGCAAATTGTGCAAAGCTTGTGGAAGAGGCTATTTTTTCAGCAGGAATCCGTAAATATATGCCGGAACTTTCACCACATCGTGTGGAGTCTTTTTATAATTATATGATTAATGGTTTTCATAAACCGAATTTTTGTATAGATATAAGTGAGTACCTCTCTATAAAGGTGGAAGCATTAGAAGCGTATGAAAGTCAGTTTTCAACAGGGAGTGATGGTGTTAAGACACCGTTAACAGAAGGTTACGTTGAAACTGTGATTGCTCGTGAGAAGATGTTTGGAAAAGAAGTTGGAGTCTTGTATGCCGAAGGATTTATGAGTAAGAAACCGGTTTTATTACATGCTGATTTATTAGGGGGATGTAAATGAAATTAAAAATAGGTATTACATGTTATCCTTCTGTAGGTGGTTCTGGAGTTGTTGGAACAGAATTAGGAAAGCAATTGGCGGAACGTGGGCATGAAATTCACTTTATTACATCGGGTTTACCATTCCGGTTAAATAAAGTATATCCAAACATTTATTTTCATGAAGTGACGGTAAATCAATACTCTGTATTTCAATATCCACCATACGATTTAGCGTTAGCAAGTAAAATGGCCGAGGTTGCACAAAGAGAAAACTTAGACATTTTACATGTGCATTACGCAATACCACATGCAATTTGTGCATATTTAGCAAAACAAATGATCGGAGAGCGTATTAAAATTGTTACAACCTTACATGGAACAGATATTACTGTGTTAGGTTCCGACCCTTCGTTAAATAATTTAATTCGTTTTGGTATTGAGCAATCGGATGTTGTTACTGCTGTCTCGCATTCATTAATTAACGAAACACATGAGCTTGTAAAACCAAGTAAAGAAATTCAAACGGTATATAACTTTATAGACGAACGTGTATATTTCAAGCGTAATATGTCTCAATTAAAGAAAGAATATGGTATAAGTGAGAGTGAAAAAGTACTTATTCATATTTCGAATTTCCGTAAAGTGAAACGTGTGCAGGATGTTGTTCAGGCATTTGCTAAAATTGTTAAAGAAGTAGATGCGAAGTTGCTTCTTGTTGGAGACGGACCAGAATTCTGTACGATTTTACAGATAGTGAAGAATTTACATATTGAAGATCGCGTTTTATTCCTAGGGAAGCAAGATAATGTTGCAGAACTACTTGCGATGAGTGATTTAATGTTGCTTCTATCAGAGAAGGAAAGTTTTGGTCTTGTTTTATTAGAAGCAATGGCGTGTGGTGTACCTTGTATCGGAACACGGGTTGGAGGTATTCCAGAGGTTATTCAACACGGGGAAACAGGATATTTATGTGAAGTTGGCGATACAACAGGAGTGGCAAATCAAGCTATTCAGCTATTAAAGGACGAGGAACTTCACCGTAATATGGGAGAACGAGCAAGAGAAAGTGTTTATGAGCAATTTCGCTCAGAAAAAATTGTTTCACAATATGAAACGATTTACTATGACGTACTAAGGGATGACAAAAATGGAAAGATTTAAAAAAGCTAGTTCTATTATTGAGACATTAAAGCAACAAGGACATGAGGCTTACTTTGTTGGTGGGAGCGTACGAGATCTTATTATCGATAGGCCGATTGGAGATATTGATATTGCGACATCTGCTCTACCAGAAGAAGTGATGGCTATATTCCCAAGAAATGTTCCTGTTGGTCTTGAGCATGGAACTGTAATTGTTGTAGAAAATGGTGAGCCCTATGAGGTAACTACTTTTCGAACAGAAAGCGAATATGAAGATTTTCGAAGACCTAGTAGTGTTCAATTTGTTCGTTCATTAGAAGAGGATTTAAAACGTCGTGATTTCACGATGAATGCAATTGCTATGACAGAAGAAGGCAAAATGGTCGATTTATTTGCTGGACAGGAAGCCATTCAACAGAGAGAAATTGTGACAGTTGGAAATGCTGCGGATCGTTTTCAAGAAGATGCCCTGCGAATGATGCGTGGTATTCGGTTTGTAAGCACGTTAGGTTTTTCATTAGAAATGAAAACGAAGCAAGCGATTGAAACGTATGGGCATTTGCTAGAACATATAGCAATTGAGCGTATTACAGTAGAGTTTGAGAAACTGTTAACTGGTACATATTGTGTGAAAGGTCTCAAAGAATTAGTAGAGACGAAGCTATTTTCTCATTTGCCATATTTACAAATGTCAGAAGAGAGACTGTTAAAAGCTACGCAGTATAAATGGGATTCTTTCGAAACGGATATTGAGGCGTGGGCATTTTTCTTATATTGTATCGGAGAAGAACATCCATCTGTCTTTTTACGTCAATGGAAGTTTTCGAATAAAAAAATAAAAGATATTGTTGCAGTTTTATTGACAATCCGTACTAGAAAGGAGAAGGATTGGGATACAGTCCTTCTTTATAAAACGGGAATTCATATCGCTGAAATGGCAGAGAGAGTATATGAAGCGATGATTGAACGCTATGACCCTACATCTGTTGAACGAGTACAATCAATGTTTCATGCATTGCCAATCCAGGAGCGTCAAGAAATGAATGTGACTGGTAATGATTTATTAAACTGGGCAAACAAAAAGCCTGGTCCGTGGGTTGCTGAGATGCTTCAGAAAATCGAAGAAGCAATCGTACAAGGAAACGTAGTTAATGAGAAAGAGCGTATAAGGGAGTGGCTACAAGGATGCAATCTACTATAAGAAAGCAGTTATTGCAAGTTTTTTCTGAAGCGGATGGCGAGTTTGTATCCGGCCAAACAATTAGTGATAAACTTGGTTGTTCAAGAACTGCTGTGTGGAAACATATGGAGGATCTGCGGAGTGAGGGATATGAACTTGAAGCTGTGCGTCGATTAGGTTACCGAATTGCAAGTAAGCCAGACAAAGTGACCGCTAATGAAATTCAGTTAGGGCTACAAACGAAGCGGATTGGTAGAACAGTGTATTTTGAAGAAACCGTTGAATCAACGCAGCACATTGCAGCAAAACTTGCTTATGAAGGTGCAGAAGAAGGAACAGTCGTTGTAGCAGAAGAACAAACAGCGGGAAGAGGTCGTTTAAGCAGAAAATGGCATTCACCAAAAGGAACAGGGATTTGGATGAGTATTATTTTACGCCCATCAATCCCAGTTCATCATGCACCGCAACTTACTTTGTTAGCGGCCGTTAGTGTTGCACAGGCAATTGAAAAATGCACGGGTGTAAACGTAGGAATAAAATGGCCAAATGATATTTTAATTCAAGGTAAAAAGGCTGTAGGTATATTAACAGAAATGCAAGCGGATCCTGATAAAATTAATGCTGTCATTATGGGCATCGGTATTAATGCGAATCAAAAGCAAGAACATTTTGATGAAGAAATTCAGCACATTGCTACTTCATTAGCGATTGAATCAGGTAAGCCGATTGTTCGTGCAGAACTTATGCAACAAATCTATTTACAACTAGAAAAATTATATGAAGAGTATTTACAAAATGGTTTCTCTGTCATTAAAATTCTTTGGGAAAGTTACGCTGTGAGCATCGGGAAAGAAATTACCGCTCGAACGATGAGAGAGACAATTACGGGGTTAGCAAAAGGAATCACAGAGGATGGTGTATTACTTCTGGAGGATCATGAGGGGAAAGTACATCATATTCATTCTGCAGATATTGAAATTAAGTAAAAGAAGTTCCTCTTTTGGAACTTCTTTTTATTTCAATAGTTTTGAGTTGAATTTGTAACATGATAATAAATTTTTTTTCATATTTAAAGTTCATTTCAAAATATCTTCCGCCTAGTTGGCAGGGCATGTTATTTGACGATTACTTTGCCTGCCATTCCTTTAAGAAGATGGTATCGACATATTAATTCATATGTACCAGTATTTTTAGGTTTCACGGTAATATGCTTTTCTTTTCCTGACTCGATTACGACGTCAATGCCGAGTTTTTTCACTGTAAAGGTGTGCTCGTTTTTACCTTTATTTTTCAATAGTAATGTTGTTGATCCTTCAAGCGGAATCGTGATAACATTTGGATTAAAGTAATCATCATTTAGTTCAACCTCAATCACTTTCGTTAAATCGGTGGGGGGTGTTACGACAGTAACTGAGGCAAATACATGGGAGGATCCTAAAGACATCCACCATACAATCATTACAAGCAAACTGCTGAATCGAAATAACCACCTGTTCATAGACATCTGCAATTCTCCTTTGTTAAGTACTTTCCTCAATTAACCTGCATCATTAGTTTAAGAGTTATACTATACAGTTAAATGGATTACAGAAAAAATTAACTTGGACTTTTTTAGCATGCGTTGAAAAAACATGTATCTTTTCAGGATTGAATTCTCCATAAAAACTGTATAGCATATATACTCTCGTGTTAAATTTCATATACCGTAATAAGAATAAAAAATTATTTTTTCAAAAAAATGTAGTAATTCCTTTTTGTAGTTTGCTATAATTAGTTCGAATGTGGGCAGTATCAGAGCGAACTGCACCATGATTCGAAGTCATACGAAAAATAATAACTTGGATTCTGCCTTGATCCAATAACGGACTGGGACAGAGGGATGAATAATGCCGACTAACACACAACCCTTCTGCCCTTTTATGGTCAGAGGGGTTTTTCATATGATTTCGGCCATCTCCTCTCTCCTGCATAAAGGAGGAGTAGTTTTTGAAAACAAAAACAGATTTTTTGAAGATGAAAGAGCAAGGTGAGCCGATTACAATGCTAACGGCGTATGATTATCCATCTGCTAAATTAGCAGAAGAAGCTGAAGTTGATATGATTCTAGTTGGAGATTCTCTTGGAATGGTTGTACTCGGATACGATTCAACAGTACCTGTAACAGTAGAGGATATGATTCATCATACGAAAGCTGTACGCCGTGGAGCGAAAGAGACGTTTATTGTAACTGATATGCCATTTATGTCGTATCACGTATCATTACAAGAAACGATGGTGAATGCACGTCGCATCGTTCAAGAGAGCGGGGCACACGCACTGAAGGTAGAAGGTGCTGGAGAAGTTATATCGACGATTCAATATTTGACGAACGCAGGAATTCCTGTTGTAGCGCATTTAGGTTTAACCCCTCAATCTGTAGGAGTGTTGGGTGGATATAAAGTGCAAGGAAAAGATGCGGAGAGTGCAAAAAAATTAATAGAAGATGCAAAGAAATGTGAAGAAGCTGGTGCAATAGCGCTTGTGTTAGAATGTGTACCAATGCAGTTAGCAGAACTTATTTCAGAGCAACTAACAATACCAACAATTGGGATTGGTGCAGGACAAAAAGTAGATGGGCAAGTGCTTGTTTATCATGATCTTATCTCATACGGCGTAAATCGTGTTCCGAAATTTGTGAAGCAATATACGTCTGTTCAAGAGGAGATTGTGCGTGGGATTTCACAATATGTTACTGAAGTAAAGACAAGGCAATTTCCTGAAGAAAAACATTCGTTCACAATGAAAGAGGAAGAATGCTTAGCGTTATACGGAGGAAAACAATAATGAAAATCGTAACTACAGTGCAAGAGATGCAGCAAATTACAAGCGAACTTCGTGCAAGTGGAAAGAGTATTGGTTTTGTTCCAACAATGGGTTATTTACATGAAGGCCATGCTACTTTATTACGTAAGGCAAGAGAAGAAAATGAAATTGTAGTTTTAAGTGTATTTGTAAACCCGCTACAATTCGGCCCAAATGAAGATTTAGATCGATATCCTCGTGATATTGATAGAGATGAAAATGTAGCAAAAGAAAACGGTGTAGATTATTTATTTTATCCGAGTGTAGAAGAAATGTATCCAGCAGAACAAACAACAACAGTAGAAGTTGTGAAGCGCACGGACATATTATGCGGTCAACAAAGACCTGGTCATTTCGCTGGTGTTGCAACTGTACTGATGAAACTATTTAATATTACGGTGCCAACGCGTGCTTATTTCGGTATGAAAGATGCTCAACAAGTTGCAGTAATTGAAGGATTTGTAACTGATTTCAATATTCCAGTTACAATCGTACCAGTTGATATTGTAAGGGAAGAAGATGGTTTAGCGAAAAGTTCTCGTAACGTGTACCTATCACAAGATGAACGTGAAGAAGCTCTTCATTTATACCGCAGCCTATGTATAGCGAAAGAAAGAATTGAGGCAGGTGAACGTAATCCGGAAATCATTACAAATCTTGTGAAAGATTATATTGAGACGCATACGAAAGGCACTGTAGATTATGCGGATTTATATGCATATCCGTCATTAACAATGGTAGAGAAAGTCGAAGGAAGAATCATTTTAGCTATTGCAGTTAAGTTTGAAAATGTAAGATTAATTGACAATATAACATTAACGGTTAAATAAGGGGGAGCATCTATGTTTCGCACAATGATGAGAGCAAAGTTACATCGTGCAACTGTAACGGAGGCAAATTTAAATTATGTAGGTAGTATTACAATTGATGAAGACTTAATGGATGCAGTAAATATTGTAGAAAACGAAAAAGTCCAAATTGTAAATAATAATAATGGTGCTCGCTTAGAGACATACGTTATTAAAGGGGAACGCGGTAGTGGTGTTGTTTGTTTAAACGGTGCGGCGGCAAGACTTGTACAACCAGGGGACAAAGTAATTATTATTTGTTATGGGCTAGTTACGGAAGAAGAGATTCATACACAAGAACCAAAAATTGCAGTACTAGACGATAATAATCAAATTATTGAAATGTTAGGTGCTGAAAAAGCGGGTACGATATTATAAGTAGAAAGGCTATCTCCATTGCGGAGATAGCTTTTTTGTGCATCTTTTCATTAAGATGAGATAAAACGTGGTATAGTAACATTATATAAATTATTGTTGTTTGAAAGGTAAGAAATTGAGGTGTTACATATATGAGTAAGCGTTATGTCGTTGTTGATTTAGAGACGACAGGGAACTCCTGGAAAGATGGGAAGGATAAAATTACCCAAATTGCAGCTGTTGTAGTAGAAGATGGAGAGATATTGGAGATTTTTTCGTCTTTTGTTAATCCAAAGAGAGAGATCCCACCATTTATTACAGAATTAACAGGGATTGATGAAAGTCTTGTAAAACAAGCCCCGTTATTTCAAGATGTAGCCCCGATGATTGTTGAGCTATTACAAGGTGCGGCTTTCGTTGCGCATAATGTTCACTTTGATTGGAATTTTTTAAATGAAGAATTAAGGCAAGCTGGATATACAGAAATACATTGTCCGAAAATCGACACGGTTGAATTGGCTCAAATTCTTTTGCCGACAGCCGATAGTTATAAATTACGTGATTTAGCTAAAAAGCATGAACTAGAGCACGATCAACCACATCGTGCGGATAGTGATGCTCTTGCAACAGCGGAATTATTTTTACAATTTTTAAATGAAATTGAAAAGTTACCACTTGTCACGTTGCAATCGCTTTATGAATTAAGTGATGTGTTCCAAAGCGATATAGCTGATGTGCTTTCTGAAAATATTTTAAAGAAAGTAATGCACGGTAAAGAAGATATAGCGGAGTATGAAATACATCGAAATATTGCGCTGAAAAAGCGGAACTATTCCTTAAACCTTGGAGAAACGTGTTCATCAAAGTTTGATGCTTTCTTGAATAAAACGATGGATAAATTGGAATCACATATGCCAAAGTTTGAAAGAAGAGAAAGTCAACAACTGATGATGAAAGAGATATATACGGCGTTAAGAGATTCTCGTTTTTCACTAATTGAAGCCGGTACAGGAACAGGAAAGACTCTCGCTTATTTGCTTCCTAGTCTTTATTTTGCAAAGAGAAAAGAAGAACCTGTCATTATAAGTACACAAACGGTACAACTCCAACAACAAATATTAGAAAAAGAAATTCCGTTATTACAAAAAATAATGCCATTTTCATTTGAGGTAGCTCTTCTAAAAGGAAGAAAGCATTATTTATGCTTACATAAATTTGAGTATGCTTTGCAAGAGGAAGAAAAAAATTATGATATGGCACTTACAAAGGCGAAGATTTTAGTTTGGCTATTGCAAACTGAAACAGGTGATCGAGACGAATTAAATATTCCTGAGGGCGGAAAGTTACTTTGGAATCGTATTTGTAGCGATGCGTATAGTCCAGGCGGTATGCAAAGTAATTGGTTTAGTCGTTGTTTTTACCAGCGAGCGAAGAATAAAGCTTTATTTGCAGATATCGTTATTACAAATCATGCGTTATTATTTCAAGATTTTTCAAGTGAAGAACCGTTGTTTGCTTCATGCGAACATATTATTTTTGATGAAGCTCACCATATTGAAGAAGCCGCGAGTAGAACATTGGGTGAACAGTTCTCTTGTATGTATTTTCAATTGGTTATATCTCGTCTTGGGACACTAGAAACAGAAGATGTACTCTCCAAAGTATATAAAATGATGAAAAAATCAGAGCAAGCATCTCGTTCAACTTTCCGTATGATAAGTTATAGTTTGAAGGAACTTAAGTTTGATGCGGATGAACTCTTCCAAATGTTACGTACTTTTATATTTAAACAAACAAAGCAAGAGCAAGGAACGAATAATATGCCGCTCATCTATAGGTATAACGCAGAACTAGAAAAAGGTAAGTTGTGGGATAGTATCGTCGAATTAACAAATCGTTTTATATATGAATTAAGAAGGGTAGTAACTGCTCTTGAGAAGCAAGTGGATATATTGCAAAGTAAGTTAGAATGGGAGATGCATGTTGTAACAGGTGAATTTATGCATTTAATTGAGTTGCTGAGAAAGATGGCAGAATCATTACAGTTACTCGTATTAGAAAAGAATTCGTATGTAACTTGGATGGAGACTGAAACGAAAGGGACGATTCATTCAACAGTTCTATATGCACAGCCTGTTCATATTGGTGAAAGATTTGCTGATGAATTTTTAACAGGAAAAAAGAGTGTTATTTTTACATCCGCAACACTAACAGTTAACGATACGTTTGATTATATAAAAGAGGAACTTGGTTTACATGATTTCGCTCCAAATACTTTAAAGGTTCCGTCGCCATTTCGTTATGATGAACAGATGAAATTAATGGTGTCAACGGATGTACCTTTTATTAAGCAAGTAAGTAATGAGCGATATATTGAATCTGTATCGGAACATATTGCAAAGATAGCGAAAGCCACAAAAGGCAGAATGCTCGTTTTATTCACTTCGTATGAAATGTTAAAAGAAGCGTATGCGAATTTAAAAAATAATGATGAATTAGAGGGGTATTTATTACTGACCCAAAGTGTGAATAATAGAAGTCGAAGCCGCTTAATTCGAAAGTTTCAAGAATTCGACAAATCAATTTTATTAGGGACGAGCAGTTTCTGGGAAGGAATAGATATTCCAGGAGATGCCTTAAGTTGTCTTGTTATAGTCCGTCTACCATTTACACCTCCTCATCAGCCGATGATGGAAGCGAAAGGTGAGTGGCTAAAAAATCAAGGTGAAGATGTATTTGCTAAATTAGCGCTTCCACAAGCAATATTACGTTTCAAACAAGGATTCGGCCGCTTAATTCGAACGAATACAGATACAGGAACGGTAGTAGTGTTAGATCGTCGTTTGACGAGTTCTTCCTATGGAAAACGATTTCTACAATCGATTCCTAACGTACCTCTTTATGAAGGGCCATTAGAAGAATTGTTAGTACAATTAGAAGAAACACCAAATGAATAAAAATGGAAGAAAAATACGCCTGAAGTACTTATAAACTTCAGGCGTAAAAAATGTGGGTAGGAGGAATTTTATTTTTCTTACTTCTTGTATACAAAATGTGTTGGTTTTCGACTTGAAACCTTTTTTTGCTGTACATGTCCTGCTATAATAGATGGGTGATGAAGCAGGGGTTGTAAAGAATGTACTCTTATTGTAACCGCATTGCGTTCTTCTATAATTAGAAATTTTTGTGTAACGGAGGAGTTTTTTCATGGAGAAGAAAATCGAAGTACTATCAACGACGCGTATTAAATATTCGTCGGATTTGTATAAAATTGTTGATAGTTTAAATCGTACGTTAAAAGAGCAGGACCTCATGTTCGGACTAGCATTAGACGAAAAAGATAAAGAAACAGCTGTATTTACGATTTACAGAACGTAGTGATACAATGAAAAAGTGGATCTTTGCAATCATTATTGTTATCGTTGCTAGCGGAATATATGGGGCGTATGTTTATAATAAAGCGATGGGAAAGAAAATTCCAAAAGAGTCGAAATTTGTAGAAATTGCTAAAGAAAAAGCAAAGCTTACAAAGGTGAAATCTGTTGATTATTACAACGGAAAATCTGCATATATAGTCGTGCAAGGTACAGATGAAAAGGGAGAACAACTTATCGTTTGGGTGCCTGAGAAAAAAGGGGATACTGTAGTAAGGAAAAAGAGCGAAGGTATTTCTGAAAAAGAGGCTATACAAAGAACAATAGAGCAAGTCGGCAATGAAAGTAAGGAATCAAAAAGTAAGCCGAAAGAGATTATGAAAGTGAAATTAGGCTTTGAAAATGATGTACCACTATGGGAAGTTACATATATTGATGATGACAATCGTTATAGTTATTACTATCTTGAATTTAAAGATGGAAAATTTTTAAGACGATATAGCATTGAAAAATAGATGTAGGGGGAACTACAAATGAAATTAGCAAAGCGAGTAGCTGCTTTAACACCGTCTTCAACTTTAGAAATTACAGCAAAGGCACAAGCATTAAAAGCAGAGGGTCATGATGTAATTGCATTAGGGGCAGGGGAACCTGACTTTAATACACCAGAGCATATTATGGATGCTGCACATAAAGCGATGTTAGAAGGGCATACGAAGTATACACCAACAGGTGGATTACAATCGTTAAAACAAGAAATTGTGAAGAAATTTACTCGCGATCAAGGTATTGCGTATGATCCATCTGAAATTATTGTATGTAATGGTGCAAAGCATGCATTGTATACATTATTCCAAGTATTACTTGATGAGGGAGATGAAGTTATCATCCCAACTCCTTACTGGGTAAGCTATCCAGAGCAAGTAAAGCTTGCTGGCGGTAAGCCGGTTTATGTAGAAGGTTTAGAAGACAATGAGTACAAAATTACAGCAAAGCAGCTGCGTGAGGCAATTACAGAGAAAACGAAAGCAGTTATTATTAATTCACCGAGCAATCCAACAGGAATGATTTATAGCAAAGAAGAATTACAACAGCTTGGAGAAGTATGTTTAGAACATGATATTTTAATCGTTTCTGATGAAATTTATGAAAAATTAATTTATGGTGGCGTAGAATATACTTCAATTGCCCAGCTTTCTAATGCATTAAAAGAACAAACACTTATTATTAATGGTGTATCTAAATCTCATTCTATGACAGGATGGCGTATTGGATATGCTGCAGGAAATAAGCAGCTTATTAAAGCGATGACGAACTTAGCGAGTCATAGTACGTCAAACCCTACTTCAATCGCTCAATACGGCGCAATTGCGGCATATGCAGGCTCACAAGAACCTGTGGAAACAATGCGTCAAGCCTTTGAAGAGAGATTAAACATCATTTATGATAAATTAATTCAAATCCCTGGCTTTACTTGCATTAAACCGCAAGGTGCATTTTACTTATTCCCTAACGTAAAAGAAGCTGTAGCTTTATCAGGATATGCAACAGTTGATGATTGGGCAAAAGCTCTATTAGAAGAGGAAAAAGTGGCTCTTGTACCAGGTACAGGATTTGGTGCTCCAAATAATGTTCGCTTATCATATGCGACATCTCTTGAACAAGTAGAGAAAGCATTAGAGCGTATCCATACATTTATGAAAAGTAAAGTGCAAGCTTAATTTTATATTTCATTCATGTAATATAAAAAACCTCCCCATTAATAGGGAGGTTTTTTTGACGAATTGTGGCAAAAAGAAATAGCTAAAGGTGTGTTATACTAGAGAGCGAGGTGTTTGGTGATGAAAAAGAAAATGATGTTACAGTGGTTTGAGCAGGGAAGCATTGCAATTCCAAAATTACTTATGATGCATTATAAAAAATTAGGTTTAAATGAGACGGAATTTATGGTCGTACTTCATGTACACACATTTTTAGAATCAGGTAATTCGTTTCCGACTCCATCAGAGATTTCTGAACGGATGACGATAACGGAAATGAAATGTATGGAAGTAATTCAAGCATTGATTCAAAAAGGGTTTTTATCACTAGAAGGTGGACAAAGATCAGAAGCGATGATGTGCGAAAGTTATTCTTTACAACCGTTATGGGAAAAAATATTACATTTCTTAATGGATGAATCAATAGAGGAAGAGCAAAAAGAAAAAAAACAGCTGCAAGTAAATTTATATACAGTATTTGAAAAAGAATTTGGAAGACCACTTTCGCCGTTCGAATGTGAAACGTTAGGAATGTGGGAGGACCAAGATCAACATCATCCAAATTTAATTCAAGCGGCTCTTAGAGAAGCTGTAATGAGTGGAAAACTAAATTTCCGATATATTGATCGTATTTTATTTGAGTGGAAAAAGAATGGAATTAAAACGGTAGATCAGGCTCAAAATCAAGGTCAAAAATTTAGAGCGAATCAACAAAGAGCACAACAAATGACAAAACAAGAGACGAAATTTACTGGAAAAGTGCCTTTTTATAATTGGTTGGAGCAGTAATATAGGAGGAAGTATATGTTAAATAAAACGCAAATTCGCTATTGTTTAGACACAATGGCGGATATGTATCCAGAAGCACATTGTGAATTAATTCATGAGAATCCTTTTGAATTAGTAATCGCGGTGGCACTATCTGCACAATGTACAGATGCACTTGTAAATAAAGTGACGAAAAATTTATTTCAAAAATATAAAACACCAGAAGATTATTTAAGTGTATCTTTGGAAGAGTTACAACAAGATATACGTTCTATTGGGTTGTATAGAAATAAAGCAAAAAACATTCAAAAATTGTGTCAGATGTTGCTGGATGATTACAATGGAAAAGTTCCAGAAGACCGTGACGAGTTGACGAAATTACCAGGAGTAGGGAGAAAAACAGCAAATGTAGTTGTTTCGGTAGCGTATGGCATCCCGGCAATTGCTGTTGATACGCATGTAGAAAGAGTGAGTAAACGGTTAGCGATTTGTAGATGGAAAGATTCGGTGTTAGAAGTAGAAAAAACATTAATGAAGAAAGTACCGATGGATGAGTGGGGAGTTACACATCATCGTATGATTTTCTTTGGACGTTATCACTGTAAAGCACAACGACCGCAATGTGAGGAGTGCAGACTGTTAGAAGTATGTCGTGAAGGAAAGAAGCGAATGAAGGTGAAATAAAGGATGGAGCGAGTTATAGAAATACCGAAAGAATTTCACTGTTTACCATTTTTTAAAGAAAGTGTAAATTTAATTAAGTATCATACAGACAATTCTTTTGAAGAGATAATACAAAATACTTACTTTATATTTGATATTGAAAGACAGTATGAGCCGTGGAAGGAAATTGAAAACAGCATTCCAGCGATGTTGAATGTATGGAAAAATAAGCATGAAGACATTGCTATACTGTTTCGAAATAGAAATAAGCAAGAGGCTGAGGGACCAATGATTCTTTTTGCAGCTCACTTGTTATCGGTTGTCTATTGGCTAAATGAACAACCTGTTCATAGTTTGAATGAAATGCAAATAAATACGAATAAATTAAAAGTGCAACCTGTTAATTTTATGGAAAGATATTCATTCATTATAAAGAAACCGAGTAATTATCATTCTTATATTCAATTAGCGCAGTTGTATATCGAAATAGAAAAGCTGTATGTAAAGAAAATGATAACAAAAAAGAAGTCCGCTTCTCGTTAAGAGAAACGGACTTCTTTTTTTTGTATATTAGGACTCTGTTGTAACAACAGCACCGTCTGCGTGAGGTGTATCTCCTCCGGTATTTTGGTGTTGCTGTTCTTGTTGTTTCTTAGCCTCTTCTTCAGCTTTTTTCTTGGCCTCTTCTTCAGCTTTCTTCTTAGCTTCTTCATCAGCTTTTTTCTTAGCTTCTTCTTCAGCTTTTCTTCTAGCTTCCTCATCAGCTTTCTTTTGAGCTTCTTCTTGCTGTTTACGTTGTTGTTCTTGCTGTTGTTCTTGTTGTTTCTTAGCCTCTTCTTCAGCCTTTTTCTTAGCTTCGTCTTGTTTTACTTTATCTTCATTAGCCTTTTTCTGGGCTTCTTCATCAGCTTTTTTCTTAGCTTCTTCATCGGCCTTTTTCTTAGCCTCTTCTTCAGCTTTTTTCGCATCTGGAGTTCCGCCAGGCGCAGTGAAGGATGCACCAACTGCTGGGCTTGTTCCAGTGCCTTTTTTCGCTACTACAGAGAAGCTGTAAGTAACACCTGGTTTAATACCACCAAGAGTAGCTGTCGTACCACTTATTGATAGGCTACCACTTGAACCATCAGTTGCTTTATAGCTGGCTGCATATGCATCGACTTCTGCTGGTCCAGACCAGTTTAGTGTAACTGTGCTAGCGCCATCAAAAGTGACATTCAGACCACTAGGGGCATCTACTTTAATTTGTTTAATTGCATCTTTTTTCGCACCTTTTACGTATAATTCTCCGTTTATTTCTTGTACAGAAGAAGGACGTTCAAAGCGAGATTTATCTGTAGCGAATTTGCTCATCATTACTTGGAACATTTGCTGTGCAATTTTAGTATAACGATCACTAATGTAGTTTTCTGGACCATTCTTTACGTAACCAGTCCATACAGCCATCGTATATTGTGGTGTATATCCAGCGAACCAGCTATCCCTGTTTGCATCAGCTGGAATGCCGTATTTCTTTAAATCTTTTGCATCAAAGTTTTGCGTTCCAGTTTTACCCGCTACGTCAACACCTGAAACATATGCTGTTGGTCCTGTACCACCAGAACCAGGTTTTACTACGTCACGAAGAACGTCAGTTACCATGTAAGCTGTATAGTCTTGCATAGCGCGTTGTTCTTTCGGTTTAAAGCTTTTCTTTTTCCCGTCCGGGAAGGTTACTTCTTTTACGAAGTGTGGTTTATTATAGTTACCACTATTACCGAAGGTTGCATATGCACCTGCTACTGCTAATGGAGAACTATCGTTACTACCAATTGCAGTAGATTCATGTACTCCATTTTCAAATGTCATGCCTAAACCTTCAGCAAACTCTTTTGATTTATTAAGTCCAACTGTTTGAGCTGTCTTTAAAGCCGGGATGTTTAATGACTTCTTCAATGCTTCACGAAGTGAAACGTCACCTTTAAAACTCCCTGTAGCATTTTTAATCTTTGTGCCATCCGAATAAGTATATTCAGAGTCATTTAATTGATGGTAAGTAGACCATTGAAGATTCTCAATCGCTGGACCGTAGTCGAAAATTGGTTTCATTGTTGAACCAACTTGGCGTTTTAAATCAGTTGCCATATTATGACCTTTGAAAGTGGACTTATTTTCTTTACGTCCAGCACCAATTGCTCGAACTTCTCCAGATTGTGTATCCATAAATACGAATGATCCTTGGAATTGATCGTTTGGATACTTAATAAGATTACCATCCATAATTTTTTCAGCGTAATCTTGAGCATCTTGATCAAGTGTTGTATGAATCGTTAAACCATCTGAACCGATATTTACATCAGGATATTCTTTTTCAACTTCTTTTACAACCGCATCTAAAAATGCTTGATACTTCATCTCAGTTACTTCTGAAGACGGTTGAAGGCCCTCAGTTACTGGGATCTTAACGGCGTTATTCATTTCTTCTTTTGTTATATAACCATGTCGATTCATTAATGATAATACGACATTACGACGATTTGTTGCTCGTTCAACATTTTCCTTTTTTGTTGGATCATAAATGTTTGGACCTTGGGGTAAACCAGCGAGCATAGCAGCTTCATGTAATTGCAAGTCTTTTAAATCTTTACCATAATATTTTTGCGCTGCTGTCGCAATACCGTATGAACGGTTACCTAAATTAATCTTATTTAAGTACATTTCTAAAATCTCATGTTTAGAGTATTGTTGCTCTAATTTGTAAGATAAGTACCATTCTTGTACTTTTCTTTTAGCAGTTTTGTCCATCGTTAGAAAGTAGTTTTTAACGACTTGCTGTGTAATCGTACTACCACCTTGGGAACCGAAACCACCAGTGACATTTTCCATAACTGCTTTTGTAGTTCGTTTAAAATCAATTCCATTATGATCATAGAAACGCGAATCCTCAGTTGCAAGGAATGCATTTTCAACTACTTTTGGAATTTGATCATAAGTAACGTGTGTTCGTTTTTCAGCACCGTATTCATAGAAGAAATTCCCGTTTTTATCAAGAAACTTTGTTGATAAAGGATTAACAAGTTTGGCTTTGTCTAATTTTGGAGCATCCTTTACCATAACAAAGAAAGCGGAAACGCCGGCTACAAGTCCAACGATACCAAGAAGTAGACAACCTATAAGAAATTTCTTGAAAAAGGAGCCTTTTTTCTTTGGTTTTTCTTCTTTATGTGTTTTTTTCTCTTGATTTTTCACATGATTTCGTTCTGTACGAGAACGATAATTATCTGACATTATACTTTCTCCTACCTTTCATTCTCTCCCCCAAAAGTCGAAAAAAGAGCCTTAGTGATGACTCTATCACGAAAAATAAACCATGTCTAGTACACGGATATAGTCAATCCGAGGGTGATAACCGCATGATAATAAGGATCCATGCTCTTCTATTTCTTCTTTCGTAATCGACTTGCGTCCACCAGTATTTTGACGATTCCAAAATGCAATAATATGTTTTGCATCTAGTAAATAAAATTCATCAAAAAGTGTAAATTTAATAATAACAAATGCAATTCCATTATGAGCAACCACTTGCTTCATATGTTCAATTTGATGAAGGTGGAAGTTTTGAAGTGGGAAACTAGTTTTATTTTTTGTTTCCTTTGCTTCAAAATCGATGTATTTCCCTTTGTATACACCGTTGTAATCTGTTGTAGAAGGTTGTTTAAAATACGCTTCTTTTACCACTGCAGCACTTCGAGCGGGGTAATCTACTTTTACAATTTGAAGAGGTGTAGGCTTTTTATGTACACATGCAATATTATGGGTTAAGTAATATTGATTTGTTTCATTCAATTCCTCTTCAAGGGACATACCTCTATTACTATAAGTATGTGTTTTTATAGGTGTTTTTTGAGGTTGTGAAGCTTGATTATACCTTTTTCCATTTGGGTAACGAATGGTCATAGTGTGTCCACCCCCAACTTGCTAAGAATTACTTACAAAGGTGATTATATCAAAAAATGAAAAAAGATGTGACCTTTTTGATGAAAGGTATGATGACTTATTTATGTTTACATGGAATGATTATATGAAAATGAAACAAAATCGAGAAAAAAATTTTTGTACAGAGGAAGAAAAAGCAATCATTCACAATATTAAAAAGAAAACAGAAATAGCTAATGTGGACAATATTTCTCGGACACAATCTTATCAAGAATATTATTTAAGAAATAGTGAAATCAGGTGGGCCTTTTTAGCGAGTATGGTTTCGAGAAATGCGGGCTGGAATATGACTGATTTAGAAGGGAGATATTATGCTACTGTTTTACCTAGAACGGTAAAAAAACATTTATTTATTCTGTACGAACAGGCTAATTGGATTATTTTTTTAGATGCATTTCCTCAGCTATTATTGTATGAGGAAAGTAAGAAGAGACGTGCACCTCTCTTTCATTTGTTGCAATATTTCAACGTATCAATTTTTATGGAAAAAGAATGGTTACTTTTCTGGGAAAGAAGAGATATGAATAGGCTTATGACAGCGCTTATTATAAATGAACAAAATAAAATTCAAAAACCAGTCATTGAGAACACATATTTTAAAAAACATGTATTCCATACTGCACTTTTTAAAGTACAAGAAAGACTTCATATTAGTGCAGTTATCTTCCCAACAATTGAAGGGAGAATGTATGGATTTTCGGTTTATCAATTTGAAACGTTACAACAGCGTATAGAACTAGGAAAAAAATTAGCATGGTTATTGTTTCATCCAATTTATAATGGTTCGTTTTATAAGTTTGCATTGCAAACTACACATACTGGGTCTAGAGAAGATTATGAAGTTTACGCAAAGGAAACTCGAAAGTCTTATACGCCAACACTTAGAGATATTTATCCTGTTATTTTACATGAAGAAATAAAAATGAGAGATTGGTTTTGTGCAAATATGAAAATGAATGTGCTATTTGTACCTGAAGAACCTAAAGGGGAAGTTAATATAACAGAATGGTATAGAAGAAAGAGAGAACAAATCTATAGGCTATCTATGGCAAATCGTTTTGCTAAAAGGATGGATGAGTTCATGATATAATAAAAAAGAAGTCCCGTCTTCCATTTTGAAGACGGGACTTCTTAATTTGAAACAATCCTGCTATGTGTGCTACAACTTTAATCTCAAAACGTAATGCTAGTAGGAGATTAAGGGTGACTTGAAATTTAACTGTTCGTAATAAAGTCTCGCTTTATGTAGCAGGGAAGTTTGGACCATCTAGCTTTGGATTGCCAGTCTCGGGTTTATTTTGTTGTTTGTTTTGGTTTTTCTTTTTTTCATTTTTGTTCTTTGCCATTGTAATACACCTCCTTTTTGTATTGTTACCATTTCTATAAATGACATACGAAATGATTTCTTTGACGAATAACAACTAGTTTTGTCATGTGGGCAGGAGTGGTGAATCATTCGGCGAAATTACATGACAAAGGAAAAGCAAAGAAGGAGGCGTTTTGTATATGGCGATGGTTCAGAAGGAAGATGTAATGAAAAAAATGGATCAAATGTTAAGTTCTCTCGATTTGCTGGAAATGAATATAGGGATTAGAATGAATCATGCATTAAAGGATGCGAGTGAAAAAATATGCAATAAGATAGAAATAACAGAAATGCATATTGAACATATGGAAAATAAATTAGTGCATCACGAAGAGAAAGGGAATTGGGTAAAGACATTTCAAAACGTCGTAGTGAGTGCATAATAAGGTGGGAAAGAAATGAAGAATGAAGCATTAATACAGTCTTCAGAAAAACTCATGCAGTATAATAATGAAGCGAATGTAAAAAAGAGAGAACTAACCGAATACGACTTTTATAAGGATATGAAACCGTTTGTAGATATGGTAGATGAGGAATTAAAGAAGTGGAAAGAATTAGCTTATAAGTGGATTAAAGAAGAAAAGCCAAAATATATACATGTACAGCAAATTGATCAAGTATATGATAATTTACAAACGAATGTGTTGCAATGCTTTGTAAATAAAGGTAAAGGTAAACGATTCTTTGAAACACACCAAGCCATTTCGTATACTTTGCAAAATATAGTTGAGCAATGTAAATAACAAGAGGGAGAGCCCTCTTGTTATTTTTATGCTTCTGTCATTGTTGTAGGTTTTGTTGCGCCGTTTATTTCTAATTCTTTTATTAATGTTCGATAATCTGATATGCATATTTTTCCTTCGAGATACCAATGTCTCGCAAAGTCTAATAATTCATTTGCATTCTCTGTGCAATACCCCTTTTTTTGAGAAAACGCTTGTTTTAAATCCCCTAATACCATGTTGATTCCTCCCCCATGAGAATCTTCTTCTTCATTATCATAGCATGGAAGGGTTTTCTTTTTTAATTTTTTAAAAATTTAAACTTCCGACAAAAATAGACAGATACTCCATCACACATATTATTTTATAGGTACATATTATATATGTAGAAACTTATGTGAAGGAGGAGAGAATGCATGTTTCAACAACCTAACTTATATCAGCAAACGAATCCATATGCACAGCAAAATATGTACCAATATAATACGGATACATATTTACGGTATAATATGTATCCTTTCGAGCCTTATTATGGAAATCAAAATTATTATCAACCGTTTGAAGTGTCCTTTATGAATCAAGCTCAACAACCACAACAGCAGCAACCTTATGTGAATCAAGCTCAACAACCACAACAGCAGCAGCAACCTTATGTGAATCAAGCTCAACAATCACAAGCTCAGCAACCATACATGAATCAACCACAGCAGCAGCCTTATATGAATTCGCAATATTATATGCCACCACCATCTCCGTATGCTAATCAACAAGCGATGTTTTATCCACCAAAACAACCGTACCCGACGCAGGGTAAGCAAAAGCAACAACAGCCAAGTCAGTTTTCTAGTTTTGTTTCTCAATTTAAAACATCAGATGGTAACTATGATGTAAATAAAATGATGAATACAGCTGGACAAATGATGAATGCGATGAATCAAGTGACAGGTATTGTAAAGCAAGTTGGAGGCTTTTTTGGTAAGTGATGTTGAAGAATTGTCTATAAAAACAATGTAAATGAAATAAAGGACTAGACAAATTTCCTTGTAATAAATGGGTATATATAACAAACGGCTTTCTCTCTTTTCTCATACTGTAAAGTGTAATCAGATTTTTTTAACGAGAGAGGAGAGAAAAAACTATGCATCATTGTCATCCTTGCTTTGGAGGGCATAAGCCTACAGGACCTATTTGTACGACTGCTCCTGTCATTCATCCGACGAAACAATGCGTAACACACTCTTTTTCAACAACGGTGGTGCCACACATTTTCCCAACACATACAACACATGTACATCATCAACAAATTAAAAACCAAAACTTCTTCCCGCAAACAAATTCAAATGTAAATGTTGTGGACCCAATCGACCCAGGATTCGGTGGCGGATGTGGACCGTGTGGCCATGGTCATCATCATCATCATCACCACGGTCATCAAATATCTCCATTTGGGCCAGGACCGAATGTATCACCGTTTGGACCAGGACCAAATGTATCACCGTTTTTACCAAACAATGTATCACCAGTAGGTCCAAATATCGGACCAAACGTTGGTGGAATATTTAAAAAGTAAATGATATGTTAGAACTAGCGAAATGCTAGTTCTTTTTTTGTAATTGGAGTGTTGATATGAAAGTTATTGCAGTAACAGGATATAAGCCATTTGAACTTGGAATATTTAAAAATGATCATCCAGGAGTGGAGTGTATAAAGAAAGCATTACACCGTAAATTAATCACTTTTGTAGAAGATGGTTTAGAATGGGTTATAATAAGCGGCCAATTAGGTGTAGAATTATGGGCTGCTGAAGTTGTTTTTGAAATGCAAGTAGAATATCCTGATTTAAAATTAGCGGTATTCACTCCGTTTTTAGAACAAGAAGAAAATTGGAAAGAAGATAATCGTGAATATTACGAATTTATTCTTTCTCAAGCAGACCATGTTGATAGTATCACGAAACGGAAGTATGAAAGCCCAGAGCAATTTAAATTAAAAAATCAATTTTTTATTGAAAAAAGTGATGCGCTTTTAGCGGTATACGATGAAGAAAAACCAGGAAGTCCCAAATATATTGTAGAATCAGCAAAGAAAAAAGGAGAAATAGAAAATTATCACAGTTATTTCATTCTTTTTTCTGATTTACAAGATATAATAGAAGAGGAACAGTGGAATAATGCAGAGTAATATGTAATATAGTACTCGTATATATGATTGACAAAAAGCATTGTTTCTGAAAAAATTTAGTTAATGAAAGTTTTGGTAAAAATTTGAGGTGAAGAAAATGATTTCGGATAAAATTAAATTAACAGCGAAAGATATTTTAGAAAAAGAATTTAAAACAGGTATGAGAGGTTATCAGCAAGAAGAAGTAGACAAGTTTCTTGATATGATCATTAAAGACTATGAAGCTTTCCACAAAGAGTTTGAGCAATTAAAGCAACAAAATGCTCGTTTAAAGCGTGAATTAGAGGAACAAAAACTAGCAGTAACGCAAGTTCCACAACAACCTGTACAAACACCAGTTGCACAACCGGTTTATAACAACACGAATACGGATATTTTAAAACGCTTATCTAACTTAGAAAAAGCTGTATTTGGAAGTAAGTTATACGAATGATGTAAGGTGGGAAAAGGTTTAAGCATTTTACATAGAAAAAAACGTTGCAAAATCTTTTTGTTTCCACTATACTAATGGATGTCATAACGTTTGGGTAATCGCTGCAACGCCAACGTTGTAGAGGAAAGTCCATGCTCGCACGGCCTGAGATGGCTGTAGTGTTCGTGCCTAGCCAATTCATAAGCTAGGGTATTCTGGCTGTAAGGCTGGTTTAACGGCAGGGAAAAAACCTAAGTCCTTTCGGATATGGTTTGACTACCTTTAAAGTGCCACAGTGACGAAGTCCTTGAAGAAATGATAGGAGTGGAACGAGGTAAACCCCACGAGCGAGAAACCCAAATAATGGTAGGGGAATCTTTTCCAAGGAAATGAACGACGGGAAAGGACAGGTTTTATAACCTGTAGATAGATGATTGCCACCGGAGTACGAGGCGTGGGCCGTTTGTAGTACAAAGGAACAGAACATGGCTTACAGAACGTTATGAACCAACTATGAAATAACTCAGCTCTCCTTTGTTAGAGGAGGGCTTTTTATTTGTATGAAGTTATAAAGTATGAGTTAAAATGGTTAATGAGAAAATTTTTCGTAAAATGTAATAATTAATAGGACCAATTGCTATTAATTATTGTTTGAATATACATAAGAGGTGAATGCAAATGGGAAAAGTTACTTTAATTGCAACAGCGGCAATGGGTATTGAAGCGTTAGTTGCCCGAGAAGTTCGCGATCTTGGTTATGAATGTCAAGTAGAAAACAGCAAAGTAACATTTGAAGCAGATGAAAAGGCGATTTGTCGTACGAACTTATGGTTACGTACTGCGGACCGTGTAAAAATTAAAGTTGGCGAATTTAAAGCAACGACATTTGATGAGCTATTTGAAAAAACAAAAGCATTAAACTGGGGAGATTATATTCCAGAGAATGGTGAATTCCCTGTTATCGGTAAATCTTTAAAATCTGAATTATTCAGTGTTTCGGATTGCCAACGTATCGTTAAAAAAGCTGTCGTTGAAAAATTAAAAACAACATATAAACGTACAACTTGGTTTGAAGAAGATGGTCCGTTATTCCGTATCGAGATTGCAATGCTCAAGGATATTGCAACATTAACAATTGATGCGAGCGGTGTTGGGCTTCATAAACGTGGATACCGTATGGATCAAGGGGAAGCTCCGTTAAAAGAAACATTAGCTGCGTCTTTAATTAAATTAACAAACTGGAAGCCAGATCGTCCATTTGTTGATCCATTCTGTGGATCAGGTACAATTCCGATTGAAGCAGCATTAATTGGACAAAACATTGCACCAGGATTTAACCGTGGTTTCGCATCTGACGAGTGGGGCTGGGTAGGTAAACAAAACTGGCGTGAAGCTCGTCAAGAAGCTGAAGATTTAGCGAACTATGATCAACGATTACAAATCATTGGATCAGATATTGATCATCGTATGATTCGAGTTGCTCAAGATAACGCAGAAGAAGTAGGCTTAGGCGATTTAATTACATTTAAACAAATGCAAGTAAAAGATTTCACAACAAAAGAGGATTATGGCTACGTTGTAACGAATCCTCCATACGGAGAACGTTTAAGTGAAAAAGCACTCGTTGAACAACTGTATAAAGAAATGGGACAAGTATTCCGCCCATTAGATACATGGTCAGCGTATGTATTAACAAGCTACGAAGCATTTGAGAAGTGTTACGGAAAAGATGCGTCGAAGAAGCGTAAGCTGTTTAACGGATTTATCCGTACAGATTACTACCAATACTTCGGAAAACGTCCACCGCGTAATTCATAGTATAAAACTCCTCTAGCGCGCATATACTGGCTATTATGTAATGCGTAAAGGAGGAAGTCATATGGATAATTTTCAATTATCAATGATTCAAAAAGCTATTCACCGTACGTATGATGAGCTCGGAAAAGAAGTGGATAGTCAAGGTGCGATTGTAGATGAAATACAAAAAGCACAAGAAGAATATTTGTCAGCTCTTTCACATGAAACAGCGATTGATAAACGGTATTTAAAGTCATTAATATAGAAGAAAATTTTCCTTTTTCGAAAGGAAAATTTTTTTTCGTGAATTTCTATGTATTGCAACAGGGGAAAGTGGCTGCACACATATGCGTAGCAGTTGCTATTATCTTTTTATAGAAAAACTTTTTGGTTGGAGGCTAAGGATGTTTACTGAGAAGAGATTACCATTTGAAGTAGGAAAACAAGATAATTTTTATGATAAGTTGAATGAGTGGATTGGAGATGTGTTTTACGACATCCTTCCGGAAAAAGGCTTTGAAGAGCGTGATGAACAAATTTTTATGGCGTTTCAGTTAGAACGCGCTTTCCAAGAAAAGAAAGTTATGTTCGCAGAAGCTGGTGTAGGAACAGGGAAAACAATTGTATATCTTCTATATGCAATTTGTTACGCGCGTTATACTGGGAAACCAGCTATTATTGCTTGTGCAGATGAAACGTTAATTGAGCAGCTTGTGAAAGATGAAGGGGACATCGCTAAGTTATCTGAAGCATTAGGGCTATCTGTTGATGTAAGGCTTGCAAAATCAATGGATAATTATTTATGCTTACGTAAACTTGAAGATGTTATGAGTGGACGAGCTCCAGAAGTAATTGAAGACGTATATTACGAGTTACCACAGTTTGTATTCGATCATGGTACGATGCAAAACTTTACTCACTATGGTGACAGAAAAGAATTTCCACTTTTAAATGACGAAGAATGGTCAAAAGTAAATTGGGATTACTTCCAAGATTGCTTTACTTGTGATTCTCGTCATCGTTGTGGACAAACTCTTTCTCGTGAACATTATCGTAAAGCAGCAGATTTAATTATTTGTTCTCAAGATTTCTATATGGATCATATTTGGACGTACGATGCTCGTAAGCGTGAAGGGCAAATTCCATTATTACCAGAAAGTAGCTGCGTTGTATTCGATGAAGGACATCTTGTAGAATATGCAGCTCAAAAAGCTTTAACATACCGTTTAAAGCAAACGATGATGGAGCAACTATTAACGAGATTGCTACAAAACGATATTCGTGAGGAGTTTGCACATTTAGTAGAAGAAACAATTTGGCAAACTGAACGATTCTTTGATGTGTTACAAGAGAATAAAAAGGAAATTGCCGGTTCTGATCGTCTAGAAATTACTGTGACAGAAAAAGTAACAGCTGAAGCGAAACGACTTTATGCAAAAATCGGTGAAGTTGGAGATGCATTAGTATTCGAAAGTGAAATGCATACAGTAAACACGTATGATTTAAATATTGTTGATGAGCATTTAGATGTATTAGAACATTCACTTCGTCTGTTCATGCACGAGAAAAATGTAATTACTTGGGGTGAAGAAGGTGATGGTGCCTTCACGTTAGTTATTATGCCACGTGCAGTTGAAGAAGTGTTACAAGAGAAAGTATTCTCGAAGAAAATACCGTATATTTTCTCTTCTGCGACATTATCGAACAACGATTCATTCGCTTTCACAGCTAATAGCCTAGGGGTAAAAGATTACTTGTCATTCTCAGTTGCTTCACCGTTTGATTACGAAGAGCAAATGACAGTAAACTTACTATCACATACGAAAGAAAATGAATGGGAAAGAAAGTGTCAATATACACTTGAAAATATACAAAAAACAAATGGACGTACGCTTGTATTATTCCGTACAACGCAAGAGCTTGCAGCGTTCAAAGAGTATGTAAGTAAAGAGCAAATGTCGGTTCCGTTCTTATATGAAGGAGATCAGGAAATTAGCCAGCTCGTTTCTCGTTTCCAAAATGAAGAAGAGACTGTACTTTGTGCGGTTCATTTATGGGAAGGTTTAGATATTCCTGGTTCATCATTATCGCACGTTATTATTTGGTCTTTACCATTCCCTCCAAACGATCCTGTGTTTGAAGCGAAACGTAAGCACGTAAATGATCCATTCTGGGATGTAGATGTACCATATATGATTTTACGACTTCGTCAAGGAATTGGGCGTTTAATTCGTACAAGTGAAGATAAAGGTGCTATATCAATTTTCTTATCTGATTCAGAAGATGAGAAAGTAGTTGCAGCTGTGAAAAATGTACTGCCAGTAGAAGGTAAAGAATTATAAGGAGAAAGCTTGGCGCTTGCCAAGCTTTTTTTCTATTATAAAAGGAATTTATGTTTCTGTGTCGAATTAAATTTGAGGTAGAAAAAGGAGGCTTTTATACGATGACAGTTGCTACATATGAAGTAGAAAAACAATTTTTAACATACGTGAAGAAGATACAAAATTACGGAGAAGCATTAAGTTTAATGTTTTGGGATTTAAGAACAGGTGCACCCAAAAAAGGTGTAGATCAGCGTTCAGAAGTAATTGGTATGCTTTCGTCAGAAGTGTTTGCTATGTCGACTTCAGATGAGATGGGAAACTATTTAACAGAACTTGAAGCTTTAATACGTGAAGATAAACTTTCTGAAACGACAAAGAAAATGGTTGAAGAGTGTCGGAAAGAATATGATAGAAATAAAAAAATTCCACAAGCTGAATATGAGGCTTATGTGAAATTAGAAGCGAAAGCAGAGAGTGTGTGGGAAGAAGCTCGCGAAAAATCTGATTTCGAAATGTTCCGCCCGTACTTAGAAAAAATTGTTGAATTTAAAAAGAAATTTATTACATATTGGGGTTATGAAATATATAAATATAATACATTATTAGACATGTATGAGCCAGGTATTACAGTAGAAGTTTTAGATCACGTATTTGGTCAACTTCGTGAGCGCATCGTGCCGCTTGTAAAAGAAATCTCTGAGTCTAAAAAAGGATTAAAAACAAGTGCTTTATCGGAACAGTTTTCAAAAGAAAAACAAAAGAACTTTACATTAGAACTATTAAAGCAATTGAATTATGACTTTGAAGCAGGTCGTCTTGATGAAACAGTACATCCTTTCGAAATTACATTAAATAGAGGGGATGTTCGTATTACGACACGCTATGATGAAAAAGATTTCCGTATGGCTGTATTTGGAACAATTCATGAATGTGGTCATGCAGTATATGAACAAAACATTGCAGAACAATTTGAAGGTACACCACTTTGCAGTGGTACATCTATGGGTATTCACGAATCACAATCATTATTCTTTGAGAACTTTATCGGCCGTAATAAATCATTCTGGAAGAAAAATTATGATTTATTAAAAGAGTATAGCGATGGTCAATTTGATGATATGTCAGTCGATGAGTTTTATGATGCAATTAACGAATCGAAGCCGTCATTCATTCGTATAGAAGCAGATGAGCTTACATACCCACTTCATGTTATGGTGCGTTATGAATTAGAGAAAGAATTATTTGATGGTACATTACAAGTGAAGGACTTACCAGCAGCTTGGAATGATAAGATGGAAGCATATTTAGGAATTCGTCCGGAAAATGATGCACAAGGTGTATTGCAAGATGTTCACTGGGCTGGTGGCTCATTTGGATACTTCCCATCTTATGCGCTTGGTTACATGTATGCAGCGCAATTTAAGCAAAGAATGTTAAAAGACATTCCGAACTTTGATGCATTATTAGAAGAAGGAAACGTAACACCAATTCGTGAATGGTTAACAGAACATATTCACCAATACGGTAAAACGAAAAAGCCACTTGAAATTTTAGAAGATGTAACAGGTGAAGGCTTAAATGCAAACTACTTAGCCGATTATTTAGAAGCGAAATATAAAGAGATTTATGAGTTGTAAAAAAAGAGCTGCTTAATTGCAGCTCTTTTTTAAAGGGGGATGGGAGAATGGACTATACATATACAGTAATGACGCAAGAAGAAGCAGAAGAAATTGCATACAACTGGCATTATGAAGGGAAATATTCCTTTTACGATATAGAGGCAGATGAAGAAGATTTAGCTGAATTTTTACATGATGAAAGTAGAGGGGATCATACATTTTCTGTGAAGAAAAATGGCACTCTCATTGGTTATTTTACTGTTTGTAAAATAAATGACGGAACGGTTGATATTGGTCTTGGAATGAGACCTAATATGACTGGGAACGGATTTGGTTTACAGTTCTAAAACGCTATACTAGCTTTTAGTAAAGAAAAATATGGATGCAAGTATATAACACTATCAGTAGCTATATTTAATGAGAGAGCGATTAAAGTGTATAAAAGGGCAGGGTTTGAAGTAGTTGGAACGTTTATACAGAAAACAAATGGTAGTTGTTTTGAGTTTTTGAAAATGAATTATATATGTAAAAATGATTAAAAAACAGAAGAATCTCCTTCTGTTTTTTTATGCAGAAATAAATCATACTTTTTGTAATTGGAAGTTTTGAAATTTTGGAAGAGGATGTGTATGATTGAAGTTTAATAGTAAATAGCAAGTTTAGTAAGGAGAGACAGCATGAGTATAATTAAAACGAAAAATGAAATAGAGTTAATTCATAAATCTGGAAAATTACTTGCTTCATGTCATAGAGAAATTGCGAAGATGATGAAACCAGGTATTACTACAAAAGAAATTAATACGTTTGTTGAAGCATATTTAGAACAGCATGGTGCAACGTCTGAGCAGAAAGGGTACAACGGATATCCATATGCGATATGTGCATCTGTAAACGATGAAATGTGTCATGCGTTTCCGGCCGATGTTCCTTTAACTGAGGGTGATATTGTAACAATTGACACGGTAGTAAACTTAAATGGAGGTCTTTCAGATTCTGCTTGGACGTATAGAGTTGGAAAAGTTTCTGATGAAGCAGAAAAGTTGTTGTTAGTAGCTGAGAATGCTTTGTATAAAGGAATTGACCAGGCGGTAATTGGTAATCATGTAGGAGATATTGGCTATGCAATTGAAAGTTATGTAACAAATGAAGGTTTTTCTGTTGCAAGAGACTTTACGGGACATGGAATCGGTAAAGAGATTCATGAAGAACCAGCAATTTTTCATTTTGGGAAACAAGGACAAGGACCTCAGTTACAAGAAGGAATGGTAATTACAATTGAACCGATTGTAAATATAGGTATGCGATATTCTAAAGTAGATTTAAATGGGTGGGCTGCACGAACGATGGACGGGAAATTATCAGCTCAATATGAGCATACAATTGCGATTACAAAAGATGGGCCAATCATTTTAACGAAGTTGTAATTGGAAATGAAAGAGTTTGCAAAACTCGAACAAAAATAGTAGTTTTTAAAAATTTGTACGTGTTTTTTCGATAAATGCTTTTCAAAGCATAAAAAGTACGTTATAATCCTTCTATAAAATAAATAGTTAGCTACACTCATATAATCGCGGGGATATGGCCTGCAAGTTTCTACCGAAGTACCGTAAATACTTTGACTATGAGTGAGGACGAATATAATTGCTTGTTTAGCATTCTTTTTTTGCGAAACTCCAAAAGCGCGTCTCTCACTTGTAACGAGTGGTGGTGGCTTTTGGAGTTTTTTTATTGCATAAGAGGGGGAACAAACATGAAAGTATTACAAGAAAAGATTTTGAACGAAGGAAAGGTTTTATCTGGTGACGTATTAAAGGTAGATGCTTTTTTAAATCATCAAATTGATCCAGTACTTATGCAAGAAATCGGAAAAGAATTTGCTAAACGTTTTAAAGAAGAGAACATTACAAAAATCGTGACGATTGAATCTTCAGGCATTGCACCAGCAGTTATGGCTGCATTAGAGCTTGGTGTAAAAGTAATTTTTGCACGAAAACGTAAATCGTTAACGTTACAAGATAATATGTACGTTGCAAACGTATATTCATTTACAAAACAAGAAACAAATGAAATTTCATTATCTCGAAATCATATCGATGAAAATGATCGTGTATTAATCATCGATGACTTTTTAGCAAACGGTCAGGCTGCTTTAGGTTTAATGAGTTTAGTAGAGCAAGCTGGAGCGAGTATTGCAGGGATTGGAATTGTTATTGAAAAAGCATTTCAAGATGGAGGAAAGAAGCTTCGTGAACAAGGCGTTCGTGTTGAATCACTAGCAGAAATTGCATCACTTGATAACGGCACAGTTACATTTGTACAGCAAAAAACTGCGGAGGTGAAATAAACGATGAAGCAGCATCCATTTAAAATTGCATCGCTTGGTATGCAGCATATGCTTGCAATGTATGCTGGAGCAATTATCGTTCCGCTTATTGTGGGCGGTGGACTTGGTTTAAATCAAAAAGAGTTAACATATTTAGTCTCAATTGATTTATTAATGTGCGGCGTTGCGACAATTTTACAAGCATTATCAAATCGCTTTTTCGGTATAGGACTTCCCGTTGTACTTGGTTGTACATTTACAGCCGTTGGACCGATGATTGCGATTGGAAAACAATACGGTGTGTCTTCAATTTATGGAGCAATTATTGCTGCTGGGTTATTCGTTGTTATTTTTGCGAAATTATTTGGAAAACTTGTAAAACTGTTTCCACCTGTTGTAACAGGATCTGTTGTTACTGTAATTGGAGTTACACTTGTTCCAGCAGCAATTAATGATATGGCTGGAGGAGTAGGAAGTAAGGATTTCGGTAGTCTTGAAAATTTAGCATTAGCATTTGGTGTGTTATTATTTATCATCATTATGTATCGTTTCTTTGATGGATTTATTCGTTCAATCTCTATTTTACTAGGTCTATTGTTCGGTACTATCGTTGCAGCGTTTATGGGGAAAGTAAGTTTGCAAGCGGTTGGAGAGGCGGATTGGTTCCACGGTATTCAACCATTTTACTTTGGTACACCAACATTTGAATTAACACCAATTATTACGATGATTCTCGTTGCTTGTGTAGGGATTGTAGAAGCAACGGGTGTATACTTTGCATTATCTGATATTTGCAATAAAAAAATCGGTGAAAAAGAATTAACAAAAGGCTATCGCGCAGAAGGATTAGCGATGGTGTTAGGTGGTATTTTCAACGCGTTCCCATATACAACATACTCTCAAAACGTAGGACTTGTTCAATTAACTGGAGTAAGAAATCGCGTTATTATTTATACTTGCGGTGGTATGTTAATCGCACTTGGTTTCATTCCTAAAATCGCAGCTATTACAACAATTATTCCGAAATCAGTACTGGGCGGTGCGATGTTAGCGATGTTCGGTATGGTTATGGCATATGGTATTAAAATGTTAAGTAGCGTTGACTTCGGAAGACAAGAAAACTTATTAATCGTTGCATGTTCTGTCGGAATTGGGCTTGGCGTAACAGTCGTTCCTACATTATTTTCACAACTTCCAGAAAGCATTCGTATTTTAACAGATAACGGAATTGTACTTGGAAGTGCTTCAGCAGTACTTTTAAATATCGTATTTAATATGGTGCCGCAGCGCAAAGTGAAAGTAGAAGAAGAGCCAGTATCTATGCAAAATGCAGTAAGAGAAGCGTAAAAAAGCAAGGTCTCGTTATGAGACCTTGCTTTTCTTTTTAAGTGGCATCATTTTCCCGTAAGTACCAAGACGCCAAATGTACTCAAGTGGCCCGTATTGGTAATGTGAAAGCCACCAGCGGCTAATAAAGATTTGTAACGTGTAGAAACTAATGCAGAATATTGGTCCAACCCATAATGGAGCAGGATAATAATTTTTAAGAAATAGACCAAATACAAGTAATGTAACAATTGTATGCGAGATGTAATTTGTTAATGCCATTCGTCCAACGTATTGGAATGGACGTAATAACGTTTGCCATTTTTCTTTTTGTAATAAACGCATTAGTGTGAAAATGTAGAATATGAATAACGTTTTTCCGCTAAACATTGTAAAGACCTGCATATAAATTGGTTCATAAAATGGTTTTGATAAGAAGTAACGAACCATGAAGAACCACATTGGTAATGTAAAAAGGAACATAATAATTTGCCATTTTTTAAGCTTTGGATCTAACTCTTTCGCGCGGCGGAAAATATCCTTTTTGCCGGCGTATAAACCAAGTAAAAACAGCCCAACTGTTTCTGGGAGCATAAGTAAATTTAATCCAATTCCATCAGCGTAAAATGCATGGAAACGATTTTGTATTTGTGACAGCCAGTCTTCTAATGGCATGATAGGTAAGGAAAAACCTAGCTCTTCCTTTGGTACCAATGCAACCGTAATACCAGCCATTAGCATAATGAATTGAAAAATACTCAATAAAACGATAGCCCATATTAAAATAGTACGAGGTTCTCTCTTATAAAATAAAAATAAGAAAAATCCAGCAATCGCATAAGTATGTAAAATGTCTCCGTCCCATAAAAGAACGTAATGTAAGAAACCGAATAATAATAAAATAAGTAAGCGGCGAACAAATAAAATTTTTGGATGATCTGTTTTCGCTTCAGCACGACTCATAAAAATATAAAAACCTAATCCGAATAAAAACGAAAAAATTGTATAAAATTTCGTTTGAATAAACATATCGTAAAATAGGCGAATGTAGCTGTCTATCCCTTCGTAAATTCCTGAAAGATCACGTGAGTCAACCCCGGCGATAACAGGCCAATTCACAAGAAAAATACCTAGTACAGCTATTCCTCTAATAATATCAATGGAGTGTATCCTCTCGCCTTGTGTGAGATTTTGTGTCATTTTTTTCCTCCTTGTTAAGTAATTCCCTTTTATTATACGAAATGTAAGGTGGAGGGGATAGGGGATATTTCCATTTTTTTAAACTGTTAAGTTATGTAGGATGAGATATAATAAGAGTGCACAACAAGTTTTAACCTTTTTCAAAACAGGCAGTAAAGCTCCTTCTTATAAGGAGCTTTCTTTATGAAAAGTGTTGATAATGATTCTCTTTAATGATAAACTGTATTCAAAAGTGATAATCATTATCAAAAAAAGGTTGGTGCGTAAGTATGGTATATGCATTAGTAGCAGGTACAGTCGCTGTATATGCAGTTATTGCGAAGTATGTTTTAAATGGAGTAGGAACAGCAAAATGAGTGATATGACATAAAATCCCTTTCATTTGTAAAAAGAATGAAAGGGATTTTTTATTTTTAATGAGAATATGCTGAAAATTTAGTATGATAGTAAAGTGAAACTGTAATCAATGGGTAGGTGTAACTCTCACTGGTTATGAGCTCGCAAATAGCGGGGAAAAGTATATACATCTTGGATAAAGGGGAACAAGGGGATGACAAACATAGTACAGACAAACGGTATGAAAAAACTTGTTTGTTTTTATGAAGAGTGGCAAAAACACGGCGATGCAGAGAATAGTTTAAAGTTGTTTGAGGTAATTCAAAAATATAAACAAGAACAGCTTATGATAGCGTTCTGCGGTCACTTCTCTGCAGGGAAATCAACGATGATGAATCATCTATATAAAGCGCAGTTGTTACCGACAAGTCCAATTCCGACAAGCGCTAACGTTGTCAAAATTGAAAAAGGAATGGATCGTGTTGTTGTAACGGTTAAATCTGGAGAGCAGTACGAATATGACGGTGCATATTCAGCAGAAGAATTAAAACAAATTTGTAAAGACGGCGATGAAGTAATTGGTGTTCATATTTATCGAAACGACGCGCCGATTCCTGAAGGGGTTATGTTAGTTGATACACCAGGGATTGATTCAACAGATGATGCCCATCAATTAGCGACAGAGTCGACACTTCATCTGGCAGATGTCATTTTTTATATGATGGATTATAATCACGTCCAATCGGAAGTGAATTTACAATTTGTTAAAGAATTGAAACAACGTAATAAAACGGTTTATCTCGTTGTAAATCAAATAGATAAACATAAAGAAAATGAATTATCGTTTGAGAATTATAAAGATAGTGTAAAACAATCATTCTCTAACTGGGATATTGAAGTAGATGGTGTTTATTATACGTCATTACGAATGATGAACCATCCACATAATGAAATTAGAAGCTTAGAAGCGTTAATTACTTCTATTATGAAAGAAAAAGAGCAGTATGTAAGGACTGGAATGGAGCGAGAAACAGAATATTTAATGGGAGAACATTTCTCGTTTATTGTTTCTGAAAATGAAAAAGCTCTCTTGAAATATGAGGAAGAGTTAGCATCACCACTTTCTATTTCAGAGGTAGTTGAAAAGAAGGAAGAGTTAACGGAAGCGAAAAATCGTGAGGCAAGTAAAGAATCTTATGTGAGAAATGAATTTATAAAAGGTTTACAAGCTATATTAGATAACGCATATTTAATGCCGTTTGAAATGAGAGAATTGGCAAATGCATATTTAGAAACGAAATTAACAAAATTTAAGGTCGGTTTGCTATTTGCGAAAGGAAAGACGGAGCAAGAAAAACAAAGACGTGTAGAGGCGTTTTATTCTGCCCTTCAAAAGACTGTTGAAACGCAGCTTGATTTTCATGTGAAGGAATTTATTGTAGCCTTCTTAAAAGAAGAAGGATTGTTCACGGAGGAAATTGGGAAAGACATATATGGGTTAGAAATTGCTTTCGGACCAGAAATGTTGGCTGAAGTAATTAAACAAGGCGCAGGTTTCACAGGTGATTACTTACTTCTTTATACAGCGGATGTAGCGAATGAACTGAAGAAACGTTATTTTATAAAAGCACAGCAAATTTTTGATAAAAGTGCGGTCGTTTTAAAGCAAAAGGTGAGAGAAGCAGTTGCTCGTATTGAAGAAGAGATTGAAACATATACGATGCTGCAAACGGCGAAAGAAACACAATTACAATACAGTAACAATTTGGAGGCATATGAAGACTATTTACGAAATGTTTGGCACGATCATGTTGCTACGCCTGAAGGGCTGCAAATAGATGAGATATTGCAAAGGGAAAAGCAAATTGTTAGTGAGAAATTTACACTACAAGAGCAGGAAATCGTAAGCGATAACGTAGCGGTTCATGAAGAAGAGCTGAAAGGAACGACGGCTTTAAATATTCAGCGGATATTAGAGAAAGTGAAAAAAGCTGAAACGATATTAGAGCCATTGCCAGCGCTGAAACATGTACAGCAAGAGGTAATAGAGAAAAGAAGACGTGTGGAAACAAAACAATTTACAGTAGCGTTATTCGGGGCATTTAGTGCTGGAAAATCATCATTTGCCAATGCCTTACTCGGTGAGAAAGTACTTCCTGTATCACCAAACCCGACGACGGCAACGATTAATCAAATTTTGCCGGTTACAGAGGAAAAACCACACGGAACAGTAATTGTTCAGTTTAAATCAAAGCAAGCGTTATTAGAAGATATGAAAGCTGTTTATAAGCTGTTTCATTATGAGATTGCTACGTTAGATGAAGCGTTAGCACAAATTGATAAAGTTATGAAATATCCTTCACCAACTGGGAAGCAAAAAACAACATTTAGCTTTTTACGAGCGGTACAAAAAGGATATGATGCAGTTTCTACTTATTTAGGAGAACAAGTACAAGTTACATTAGAAGAGTTCTCTGATTATGTAGCGAATGAAGAGAAATCATGCTTCGTTGAGTATATGGAACTTTATTATGATTGTGCTTTAACAAGGCAGGGAGTAGCGCTTGTAGACACACCTGGAGCGGATTCTATTAATGCTCGCCATACGGATGTTGCATTCCAGTATATTAAAAACGCAGATGCTATTTTATTTGTAACATATTATAATCATGTATTCTCTCGTGCTGACCGTGAATTTTTAATTCAGCTTGGTCGTGTAAAGGATACTTTTGCCCTTGATAAAATGTTCTTCTTAATTAATGCGGCGGATTTAGCAGAGTCTGAAGAAGAACTTGAAATGGTAAAAGGTTATATCGCAGATCAGCTGCTGCAATACGGTATTAGAAATCCGCGTTTATTTGCAATTTCAAGTTTATGTGCGCTTGAAGAGAAACAAGGAAAGAATGTTGAAAAAGAGAAGTATGGTATTTTACAAAACTCTGGGATTACGAAGTTTGAGGAATCATTTACGTCCTTTATGATGAGAGATTTAATGCTTGTTTCTGTGCATGCTCTATATGGTGCTTTGCAAGGGGCAGATCAGCTTTTAGTAAACATGATAAAGGGTGCAAAACAGGGGAATGAAGAGAAAGAGAAGCAAACGAAAAAATATGAAGCAGAGCGTGATCAACTACTTCATATCATTTCATCATATAGTGTACTTGCTGAAGAACAGGCGATGCAAAATGAAGTGAAAGAGTTGCTTTATTACGTGCAACAGCGTCTATTCCTGCGCTATAACGATGTGTTTACTGAATTTATTAATCCAGCGTCACTTCGAACGGATGGAAATGTGAAAACACAATTGCAACAGTGTGTTATGGAATTAGTAGCATTTATTCAGCATGATTTATTGCAAGAAATGCGTGCGACATCATTACGCCTTGAAAAATGGATAGACGAAGCGATGAAGCGTGCAAAGGACGAAATTGTAGTGAACTGTAAAGTAGAAAATGAATCAATTTCTATGAATGGAATAGTGGAGTATGAATATAAAGATATTACACATAAAGAACCGTTCCCTTCAGTTGAAATAAAAGATTTCAAAAAAGCACTGGCACATTTTAAAAATGAGAAAAGCTTTTTTGAAAAGAATGACAAAGCTTTTATGCAAGAAGACGCTAAATCTGTATTAGAACCGTTCGTATCAAACTATGTAGCTGATGAAAAAGATTTATTTGTTCATCATTATAAGCAAGAGTGGGATATGAAGTGGAACTTATTCCAAAAAGTGATGCAGCAAGATGTGATGAACTATTATGAAAGTATATTGTTTGCATTGGCTGAAACGATCGATGTATCTCTATATGAACAAAGTAAAGAACAATTGCAAAAGCAGTTAGTAGAGATTGAAAAAGAAATTTATGTTATATAGTCGTTATGAGAAAAAGATTCGTTCAATTTTCTTTTGCAGTACAGTATCTAAAGATTTTACAAATCCAGCAAATTCATCGGTAGAAATCATATGAGTAAGAACGAGTCGTCTGCCATCTGGTGTTTCACCGCATAAGACGAATGAAGAAAATTCATATGTTTTGTTTTCAACTACTAATTTTGGATAGGAATACGTGTCGCTTTTCTTCTTCTTTCCATCAATAGAGATGACGTTGCATTTTTTCTCATTGTTGTCCATGGTGAATCCCTCCTTTCTATTACTTATGGTAGACAAGGAGGGTTTAGAACAATAGAGAAGGGGGAATTTTTTATGTCTGTTGTAATAGAACGTATTCCAAAAGAGGCTATACCGAAGTCTTTATTGCTACTTGCTGATCCAAGTGAACGGCAAATAGCTACATATGTACAAAGAGGATTAACATACGTAGCTAAGCAGGGGAGGAGCGTTATCGGTGTATATGTTCTTTTGGAAACAAGGCCAAAGACGATGGAAATCATGAATATTGCGGTTGCAGAGCATTTACAAGGAAAAGGGATTGGGAAGAAGCTATTAAGGCATGCTGTAGAAACTGCTAAAGGATATGGTATGTCAAAACTTGAAGTTGGTACAGGCAATTCTAGTGTTTCACAACTTGCTTTATATCAAAAATGTGGATTTCGTATTTTTTCTATTGATTTTGATTACTTTTCGAAGCATTATGAAGAAGAGATTATTGAAAATGGGATTGTATGTCGTGATATGATCCGGCTTGCAATGGAATTGAATAAAAACGTATAACTATTTAGGGGGAAGAGAAGATGGAAGTACATAAAGCAATTACAGCACATTCTCGTAAACAAAATGAAAGTGTAAAAGCATGTTTACAATTAGATGCACAGCGTGAAGCAGCTATTGAAGCTGCCGTATCTCTTGCGTCAAATGGGAAAGAATTTTCGGTTGATGTCATTAATGTTGTAACGAAGCAAATTAATGATCTTGCAAAAAATGGTGTTACCTTGCAGCGTAAATATGTTACAGAAGAAATGGTTATGGAGTATGTAAGTCGTTTGAAAGAGAAAGAAGGTCGTTAAAGATGATAGTTACAGTCGAATGGTTACGTGAGCATATAGAAGATGAGAATGTCCGTATAATCGATTGTCGTTTTGATTTAGCGAATCCTAATTGGGGTAGAGAAAAGTATGAAGAAGGACATATTCCTCATGCGTTATATTTTGATTTGAATTTAGATTTATCAAGTCCTATAGCAGAACATGGTGGCCGCCATCCTTTACCAAATATTGAGGAGTTTGCAGACAAGCTTTCGGAGGCTGGTATTGATGAACATACGAAAGTAATTGCGTATGACAGTCAAGCCGGTGCAAATGCTGCTCGTTTATGGTGGTTATGTAACTATGTAGGACATGAGAAAGTATATATATTAGATGGTGGTTTCCCGGCTTGGAAAGAGAATGGACTACCGACAACAACGGAAATTCCTGTTGTTATACGAAAAACATTCAAAACAAACATACAAGATCATATGCTTGTAACGATGGAAACGGTCAGAGAGAATATCCGTGCAGGTGCGGATGTTACATTAATTGATTCTAGAGAGCCAAAGCGTTATGCTGGTGTCGAGGAACTTGTCGATCATAAAGCAGGTCATATTCCGACAGCGGTAAACCATTTTTGGAAGGATGGAATGTTGCAATCAGGACAATTTAAGAATGGAGCTGGGCAACAAGAACGCTTCCAAAATCTTTCGAAAGATAAGGAAACCATTGTATATTGTGGTTCTGGTGTTACGGCATGTCCAAATATCGTTGCATTAAAATTGGCTGGATTCCAAAATGTAAAATTGTATGCAGGTAGCTGGAGTGATTGGATTTCTTATCCAGAAAATCAAATTGCAAAAGAAGAAGATTAATCACTTGCATGCAAAAATAATTTGTATTAAAATAAGGTCACAAGCAAGAGATTGCTCGAAAAACTTTGTATTTTACACATTAGAAACAATGTGATAATATAACGACAAGTAAATAATACATCCTGCGGTGTGCGTAACTTATTTATGTCTAAAACCGATGTTAGTTATACGGAAGCTCAATATTTAGCGACCATCATCAAGCCTTCCTTGTGGAGGAAGATGTACGGTAACTGTGAGGGCATCCACCTGCGAGTAGCGGGTTTTTGGACATTTACGAGGAGCGGCACGTGCGGGGGTCTTATTTCAACTAACCTTATATAAAATTCCTACGGTGTACGTAGCTTATGCATGTCTTAAACCAATAAGTTTAATATGGAAGTTCAATATTTAAATGTAGCTAACATGCCATCTTTTTAAGAAGGAAGTTACAAACATTTGTGAGAGCATCCACCTGTGAGAGCAGGTTTATGGACATCTAGAGAGAACGGCATATGTGGGGCTATATAAAAACCTTACGTTTTATACGTAAGGTTTTTTTGTTGCATAGATATATCAATATTATCTTGATTCACCTGTGAAGTTTCCGTAATAAATGTAGCACTTTCTGTCTTCATCAATCTCTCTTGAATCTAAGGAGAACTCCATAGACATGCCGTCTCGCTGAATATATATAATATCTGAATGAAGAGATGGTAAAATTTCTTCATAGTTCCATACATCTTGACTATCTACTATGTTTGAACTCGTTTCACTTAGTTCTCTAATTTCAAAACCGATGTAGGAGTATGTAGGGTCTGAAGGGTCATTTGCGAAAACTTCTTTTTGAATATAAATAACTGCTGTTCCGTCTGGATCAACCGAAGTTGCAGTAACAACATAAGTATTTTTCTCTTTAATAAAATATTCACAAGTCATGCGTGCGATAATTTCAGAATTAGAAATATTGGCGTAGTTCCATAAAGCAGGATACCCTTTCGTTTCATCATTAAGTCGATATTCTAAGCGCATTTAATCCCTCTTCTTCCTTTTTCTTCTACTTTATCATGCCATCCTATATAATAGGAATAGAATTTAAAAAGGGGAGTGCGAAGGTGACAAAAACGAAATGGCTAGTAGGTGGTGTCGTAACGTCTTTAATGACTGGCACTTTATTTGGTTGCGCACAAGATCTTCCCCCAAAACCAAATGATAATAGTTGTTCTGATTGGGATTGGGATGATGAACTTGGGGTATGGCAGTGTGATGATAGTAGTTCAGGTTATCGTGGGCATTATTTCTATGGTGGGCGATACTATCAAAATAAATCCACTTTTAAAAATTCATCGGCGTTTAAATCGTATCAATCGTCTGCTGAATTTAAAGGTGGAATTGGAAGCGGTTCAAAGGGAGGATTTGGGGGCTAAAATATGTCGCAATACATAAGGGATCGAAAAGAATTTTATTTAAAATATCCGGATTTTTGGTCGGATTTATATGAATGTGAGTATAGTTTGTTTCATGTTTTTTCTATAACAAATCAGACTTTGGACCAATTACACTTAGCGACTGAACGAATGGGGAAAATATTTTTTAAGACTGCTAGACTGCTGCGTAATTTAAGTGACGAACAGCTTCTAGATCTTGGCTTTCCATCCGCGAGTTTATCTTTCATTAGAATGAAAGGGCTCTATCCTGAATCTGTAATTTCGCGATTTGATTTTGCTGTAACAGAGGATAACAAAATCAAAATGCTTGAGTTTAATAGTGATACACCAACTTTTATTGTGGAATGTTTTCAAATGAATGGGAAAGTATGTGGAAATCTAGGCTATGATGATCCAAACTCGGATCAAGAACGATTGCTATCTTCTGGTGTAACGAAAGCAGTAATGGAAGCGACAAAGGGATTAGATAATCCAAATGTTGTTTTTTCAGCACATCATGAACATATCGAGGATTGGAATACCACTATGTATTTAAGTCAGCTATGCCATGTTGAAAATAAAGTATTGCCAATGTCAGAACTTAGAATTACAAAGGATGCTCTAGTCGATAAAGATGGGGCGAAGATTGATGTTTTATATCGCCAAACATATCCGATAGAAGATTTAATTGAGGATCAAGATCCTGAAACAGGAGATTTGGTAGGTGTGGAATTGTTACAACTTGTAAAAGCCGGAAAGCTTTTTATAATAAATCCTTTGTCAGCATTTTTACTTCAGCCAAAATCAATTCAGTGTCTTATTTGGGGGTTAGCAGAAGAAGAGGCCTTTTATACAAATGAGGAACAACAGTGGATTAAAGAATATATGTTACCTACATATTTAGAACCAGATTTATTTTTAGGAAAAGGTTCTTTCGTTCAAAAACCTTCATTTGGGAGAGAAGGAGATACAATTACGATTCGCGATAAAGACGAAAATATTATGCTTCAAAATGCACACCAAACATATAAAGCGTCACTGCCGATATTTCAAAAGTATATCGAACTGCCAGTCGTATCCTTGGAAACAGAAAAAGGGATCGAGAAACTGTCATATGTGTTTGGTTCGTTTTTAATTGCTGGAAAAGCGAGTAGTATCGGTATTCGTGCGGGAGAAAAGATTACAGGAAATGAATCGTACTATTTACCGGTAGGTATAAAAAGGAGGGGAAAAAATGATTAATTTTTTATTATATTTAGTAGTAACACTCGGCCTTTTATGTATAGGTCTGTTCTTGATGGAAGTGACAACGAAAGTAAAGGAATTTAAGTTAATGGCTCAAGGAAATAAGGCGGTAAGCTATGTGCTTGGAGGACGATTACTTGGGTTAGCTGTTGTTTTATATTCGACAGCAGCTAATTCAATTTCACTTCTTGATATGATTTCGTGGGGAGCAGTTGGGATTTTGGCTCAAATTATCGTCTTTTATTTAGCTGAGTGGCTTACACCACGCTTTAATATAAACAAAAGTCTCGAAGAAGATAATCAAGCAGTCGGTCTTTTTCTTATGTTTTTATCAATTTCAATTGGGATTGTAATTGCTGGTTGTATAACTTATTAAAAACTTTACGTTTAAACGTAAAGTTTTTTATTTTATCCCGTAAAAGCCCGATTGGTGAGGGCTAATAATCAGTGGGGGATGAACAAAACCTCCACTGATTAAAGTTACACTTTATATATGTTAGTTTGCCATACCTTTTGAAAAAATTGTAGGCTACGGTTGACATCTATTTTAAATAAGAGTAACATTTTCAATGTAATGAAAATAAGTCTCTGTTAGGTGAGGCTCCTGTATAGAGAAATGCTACTGCCCAAAAATGTCGAGAGACGCCAATGGGTCAACAGGAATGATCGAATTAAGGTTTTTCTTAACGTAGCTGGTAATGTACCTATGCTATACAGTGCTAAAACTCGGTGAGGGAGAGGTCCGTAGATTTCTAATTATATTAGAAATCGTTTATTTGTGTATGTAATGGCCGCTACTCTCTTAAGGGTAGGGGCCTTTTTTGTTACCAAGCTATGAGTAATTTCATAGTATAAACTATAAAATTAAACGAGGAGGTGAGGAGCATGTCAAATTCTGACTCGGTTCCGTTACCCATATACTTCAAATCAAAAATATATGATGTAGGCAGGAAACGATTTGTTCCTCCCTCTATATTTATCATAATGTAGCGTTTATAAAACGCGAGACACTTTCACAGTAAAGTGGATAAATTGAGAAACAAAGCGTTTCTTCCTATGTTGTAAAGGAGGAGACGATAATATGTTATATGCAAACAAAACTGTGGGTAACACGTCATATAAACTAAGTAAAAAATCAATAAAAGAACAAACAATGCTCCAAAAAAATAAAGATTTATTAATTGAAATTGCAACAAGAGATGTAAAATCTGTATTTGCATATTTTAAAACAACAAGAGACGGACTATCAATGAAAGAGGCGCAAAAACGTATTCAAGTATATGGCCGAAATGAACTAACTTCAAAAAGAGCACTTCTCGCAGAAGTAATGATGAAGCTTGGTGGCATGATTCCAGGTTTTTCAAAACAACGTGTGTGTGATGAATTACAACGTGAAACGATTACTGTATCTAGAGTAGAATGTTCTAGTAGTACAGGGTTAAATAGTGAACTGAAAATGATGGAGATACCAGTGCAAGAACTTGTACCTGGAGATATGATTTTTCTTTCGGCTGGAGATGCTGTGCCAGCTGATGTACGTATTATTTATGCAGATGATTTATTAGTGAATGAGTCTGTGTTAACGGGAAACGAAGCGAATATAGAGAAGTTTGAGAGCTGCTATCATCTTGAACGTAAACGATTTATTCCATTAAAACGGATGAAAGATTATAATCCACTTGAGCTTGAAAATGTATGTTTTAAAGGTTCGCATATCGTTAGTGGAAATGCAAAAGCTATCGTTGTTTCTACTGGAAAAAATACGTATTCAGGCATATTGCATACTTGTTGTAGTAGAACGTCTTAATGTGTTAATGGTGCTAAATATACAAAAACAATGTATAATAGACAAAGTTGAGCAAAAACGTAGAATGGTAATCTATTTATATAACCTTACGTGATAACGTGAGGTTATTATTTTTTTAATAGGAGAGGAATTATGAAAAAAGTATTATTAGTTGATGGTATGGCACTATTATTTCGTGCTTTTTACGCAACAAGTGTCTACGGACAATTTATGAAACGACAAGATGGAACCCCTACGAACGGGATTCATGGTTATATGAAACACTTGTTAACAGCTACGCAAGCGATCGAACCAACACATATCGTTACATGCTGGGATATGGGAAGTACGACATTTAGAACAGAATCGTTCTCGAATTATAAAGCAAATCGTGCAGCGCCACCAGAAGAATTAATTCCTCAATTTGATTTAGTGCAAGAAATGACTGCGAAATTATCCATTCCAGTTATCGGTATGAAAGGCTACGAAGCGGACGATTGTATCGGTACGCTTGCAAAACAATATTGCAATGAAGCTGAAGTTTATATTTTAACTGGTGATACAGATTTACTTCAACTTGTTGATAAGAACGTTACAGTTATGCTTCTGCGTAAAGGAATTGGAAATTACGAATATTACACACCGGAGAAAATCATGGAAGAAAAAGGTGTAGAGCCGTGGCAAATCGTCCATGCAAAAGCTTTCATGGGAGATACAAGTGATAATTATCCAGGGGTAAAAGGTATCGGTGAAAAAACAGCGTATAAGCTTATTCAAGAGCACGGAACAGTATCCGCTGTACTAGAAAATGTAGAGTCATTAACAAAAGCGCAGCGTACGAAGATTGAAAGTGATTTAGAGAACTTAAATATTTCGTTACAATTAGCCCAAATTCACTGTGAAGTTCCAATTTCATGTTCACTAGAAGAAGGATTACACACAATGGATGAAGAAAAACTTAGATTTGTTTGTGAAGAAATGAATTGGGGAAGACCTGAAATATTAATAAATATGCTATAAATAGTTTGGGAAGAGGGATGTTGCATAAGTCGAACTTTGACTTGGTGACACCTTCTTTTTGTTTTTGTAAACAGTATGATAATAAATAAAATTATGTCGAACTCAATTTTAAATATATAAATATTTCGACAAGATATAATGATAAAAGTTGATGAAAATAATAACTTTTATCATGAAGTGAATTAATTTCAACATAGTTTTAGATAATCATTTTTTCGTGTTCACAAAGTTGTCAGAAAATAAACGGAATTTTCATATGAAGTTCAAATAGAATTCACAACAATCAATTATTATAAGAACACACAGATAATTCTTTATCTTTTATATAAACCATCCCCCAAGGAGGACAATGAAAATGAGAAAAAAAGTGAGAAAATCTTTTAAACAATTATTAATTGAAAATAAACAATCACTATTAAATAATAAAGAAAATATGAAAGAAATTGAAGAGAGAATTGAGAAACGACATGTAGCATATAGTGGTGCCAGTAATTAAATAAAATAAAAAAGATAGCCTATGTAGGCTATCTTTTTTATTTT
>NZ_QOSA01000026.1:0-11382 GCF_008368795.1 Bacillus sp. BF2-3 | reverse complement strand
GGTTTTTTTTATTATAAATTTATGTTCTCAATATCAGTTCGTACTATAGAATACAATAATGCATCGTGTTGCTTATTTCCTTGATGAATATATCCACGCAATAGACCTTCCTTTTGGAAGCCAATTTTAGATAACATTCTACAAGAAGTATCATTTTCAGGATATGTAATAGCTCCAATTCTAAACAAACCTAAATCTTTAAATCCATAATCAATAATTTCTCGAGCTGCTTCCGAAGCGTAACCATTTCCCCAATAACGAGGATGCAGATCATATCCAATCTCAGATCGTTTACTCCATAATTGTAAATTGTTTAGTCCAATTGTTCCTATTAAAACGTTCGTTTCTTTTAACACAATTCCCCATCGTATTGCCTTTTTCTCAAAGTAATTTTTTGAAAAAGATTCGATCATACGTGAAGCTTGTCCAAACTCCGTAAAAGAATTCATACCGTAATAACACGTCACTTCATCCAATGAAAAGATTTCATATATTTTTTGACAATAAGATTGTTCTATTTCAACTAAACGTAAGCGTTCTGTTTCTAATATAGGAAATGCCATAGGATCACTCCTTTCTCTCTACTCATTCATTATATCAGAAAAAATATGTATAATTAGTAAAGTCCTTATTGTTCCATAAGTCAAACATTTCTAATGGCGCATTCCCTCTTTATTCTATATACACGAATTGGATACCTTCTGATTGGGACTCAAACATGACGCTATAATTTCCATAAATCAAATTTTAAATTATCAAGAACTGTAAAGAATTTGTTCCTTCATTTTTCCCTTCTAAACAACCATCCTAACCCATACATTTATGGTAAAATATAGTTAATCCATTTTACGCTATGGAGGTGTAAAAATCTATGTATATATTCATCGGCTTATCCCTCTTACTCATATTACTTATTTTTTTATTCGCAAAAAAATTCACACCAAACTCATTCATGATGACTAGCTTTAAAGGCAATAGCTTTAAGACATTTTCAATCGGTATTTTAATCGCTGCCATACTCTCACTTTCATATGGAACTTATCATGCAGTAACATATCAACCTAGTTATTTAGATATTAAATTAAAAAATCAAAACTATACTGTTTTCGGTAATGTAGGCGAATTCGGTTATTTCTCCGAAGAATTATTAAAAAAAGATACAGAAGTACAACTATATTTCGTCTCTTGGAAAACAATAAAGTTAAAAAATCCGGTAATACTTATAGAATATCCTTCAGGAAAACAAGAAACATGGAAGCCAAATATCGTATCAATACCGGTAAATAAATTACAAGAAAAACTTGATATAAAAGATATTTATCAACTATCACCGTATTCATTTAAAGAGTCTGGAGAAATAATATTAACAATAAAAGAAAACAATGTAAAAAACAATACAATTTCCATTCAAATAAAATAAATAAAAACTGTTCCTCCATTTTGCTGAAGGGACAGTTTTTATTTATTCTACAGTATTATTTATTTAATGTATCCATTATTTCATTGGCTATATTCTTTCCATTTCCAATACACGCACCAATTCCAACACCATAATATGAGGCACCAGCTAAATATACATTTGGATAAAGATTCGTCATTTTTTCTTGTAATGCTTGAACCGCTTGATTATGTTCTAAATGATATTTCGGCATTAAATCTTTCCAATTTGTAACTTCAACTACTTCTGGTTCACCTTTAATTCCGAGACTCTTTTCAATATCATATAAAGCGACTCGTACTAATTCTTCTTCACTGTAATTCTTGATTGTTTCATATACCGGATTGGTACTCTTATAAAACATTCTAACTAATAATTTTTGTTTACCCGATGTATGTTTCCACTTTCGACTTGTCCATGTACAAGCATCACAATGTAAATCACTGTTTTCCGTTACAATAAACCCCGTACCATCAGCTGGTAGTTGTTCATCTAGTATGTCAAATCCTAAATAAATACTTATAAGAGATGAGTTTTTAAATGTATTAAACTGCTCATTTAACTCATTAGACTGTAATAAAGTTTGTGCAATATCATGTGGAGCTGCTAAAACAACATAATCAGCTTGTATTGTTTCATGATTTGCAAAAGAAATCTCATATCGATCCTCTTGTTTACTTACAGCCGTCGTTATAGCACCTTTTTTTACGACAGTTTCAGTCAGCACTTCTTCTAAGCGATTAATTATCGTAGATAGTCCACCTTTAAATGATACGAATTTTTTATTTCCCGCTGATTGAAATTGTTTTTTATTCTCTTCAAAACCTTTAATAATACTTCCATACTTATTTTTATAATCCAGTAAATACGGTAATGTAGATGCCATTGTAAGCTCATTCAATTTACCAGAATATACACCTGAAAGCACAGGAGCAATTTGTCTTTCCACTAACTCTTTCCCTAAAAAGCTTTCTAAAAATAAAGCAAGTGATGTATCTTTCGTAAACTCTTTATTTTTCGTTATGAAATCTTTTAAAGCTACGATTTTCCCCTTCGTTGAGACTAGCGTACTGCTAAACAACGACTGGGCGCTCATCGGTATCCCAAATATAGTATCAGAAGGAATCGGATGTAACATGTTTTCAGAATATATGTAAGAAATACCCGTTTCATTATATACCATTTCATTTTCTAAATTTAAATCTTTTACAAGTGGCATAACGTGTTCATTACGAGCAACGATTGAATCCGCTCCTGACTCCATAATGAAATCCTTTTCTTCCACACTATGGATTTTACCACCTAAATACTCTTCTTTCTCAATAAGAATTAAATTTAAATCGATATTATAATCCTTTTTTAATTTTTCTAAATAAAACATAGTAGAAAGTCCCGTTATACCTCCACCGATAACAACAACTGTTTTCATATGTGCTGCGCTCCTAACCGATACAATTAATAATTCCTTTTTATTATAACCAAAAGTCCTTATATTCGACTAGCAAGTTGCGCATTCTGTAAGAAATTAGACAATATATTTTAATATATTTTCAAATTACCTAATAAAAAAGAACTATAACATTTACAAACCCCGTCATAGTTCTCTTTATTTTAAAAACATAAAGTAATTGATTAATTTGTCTAGTTCTTGACTCAATGCCAATACTTTTTCATGTTGAATTCCATAATCCGATACTAAATATAAAAGTTCTTCTTTTTTTATTTCAATTACTTTTTCCAATTTCGCTAGTTCCATGTCGTTTTACATCTCTCCAAAAATAAAATGTATGTATTTCAGTATAGCCTACTTACATAATTAGTAAAAGTAAAATACGCATGTAAAATCTTACATATTTGAAAAAATAATATACTACTAACAAAAAAAGAAACTAGATTAAACATCCTTTTACAGATCATTAACGTTCATTAAGAATGAATAACATAACGGAATTTTTCTAATGTGATATCTTTATAATTTGGAGCTCTCTGTATATGATTAAAATAACTATACGAGAATTTAAATACATGACCAAAATCCCAATCGAATTCACTATAGTCTTTTATCCAAAATATATTTTCAGTTGGTAAAATATTTGCACGTTTAGATTGAATTAAAGGTAATCGATCTATAGGTGAGTGTAAAGGTATTTCCGTATTCAGCTTGAGCTTTTGGCTAGCTCTTAGTACGTATACTAGTTTTAACAGCGGACGTATCCCTCGTTGAAATATATCTATATGTCCTAAATCGTACATTATATTAATTGCGTGGGAGTATGTAAGCAAATGCCCAATTAAATCATGATGTGATTCCGCTCGATAAATACTATTAAATTTCGATAACTCATTTAAAATGAACTGAGATACTTGTGTTGGATTACTCAATTCACTTTGTATCTCCTCTTCAAAACTTAATTGTTTTACTTCTTTCGTCGTATAACCAATCCACGATCTACCTGGAATTGTTTTTCGAAATGATAAAATAAGAGTAGTAATCCCTTCAATTGCTTGATTATCACCCCATTTTTGTAGCTCTTTCATAGCTAATAAACTTAATGACGCATAAATGACGTTATGCCCCACCCAATGAAGCTCATCAATCGTTTGTTCTAAAGATTTTATAATCATATTTTCCGCAATTTTAAAATCTATTTCTTTTTTATCATCAATCATCTCACCAATTTTTTTCTTGTTCAGCATCATCCTTGTTTGCGAATACATATTACGAGCTGTTTCTTCATCAATATTATTATCTTTCATAAAAAAATAACTAGCAATTGCAGCTGCTCCAAAATGTGCATGCCAAATATCATTTGTTTCTTTTTTACATTGAGAAATAATTGAAAGACCGCCTTTCAAAATACTTTTTTCCATTTTCTTTCTCCCCTATTAAAAATCACTATATTTTCATCCTAAAGATGGTGTCAGTACAAATAAAATGTGATTCGATTCATCACTTTTATTCAAAAATCGATGCTTCACATTCGGTGGAATACGTACAACATCGCCTTCTTCTAAATAATATTCTTTTCCCTCCAATTCCACATACACTTCCCCTTTCATAATAACAGCAATCTCTTCCTTATCTTCATGGGAATAATGGCTTTCTGTTGTGTTTGCTCGTTTATTTAAATCCATCATTAACATTTCAATACGTGCTTTCATAAAATCAGGTGTTAATACATCATATACAATGTGATCATTGTTTTCCCGATATACTTTTTTTCGATCTTTTTTCTTAGAAATGAGCGAATCTGTATCGATATTATTAATAAAAAGTGTAAACAGCGGTACATTTAATGCTTTTGCAATTAACTCCAAAACATTTAAAGAAGGATTAGCATGTCCTCTTTCAATTTGGCTAATTAGTGATGTACTAATTCCTGCATAATCAGCGAATTCACGAATTGTCATATTATTTTTCTTACGATAACTTAATACTGTTTGTCCAAGCCTATCATGTATCATAGTAAAACTTCCTTTCATCCATCATAATGCATATTTCATTGTCTTTGTGCTGACATACTAAACAAAGGCAAATAATCCTTTCCTATTATCTCCGGGACTTATATACTTACCTTTGTACATTATATCGTATTAAGTTCATTATAATAAACATTCTATCGGAGGGACAAACTTTGAAATCACCTATTCTTTCATATTGCATCTTATTTTTTGGTGTATTCGCCTTATCAACTTCAGCTACTTTTGTAAAATTGGCAGATGCTCCTGCGACAATCATTGCTTTTTACAGATTATTCTTTGCCACACTAATTCTGTTACCGTTATTACTATTTAATAAAAATAGTCGAAATGAGCTAAAAACTTTAACGAAAAAACAATGGGCACTTGGATTCGTATCTGGGCTATTTTTAGCTGCACATTATGTACTATGGTTTGAATCATTACAATATACTTCTGTAGCAAGCTCTACAGTTATCGTAACGTTACAACCTTTGTTCTCAATGATTGGTGGTTATTTTTTATTTAAGGAGAGATTTACGAAAGGAGCAGTTATTGGTTGCCTCATCGCTATTTCAGGTAGTATCATCATTGGCTGGCAAGATTTCCAAATTAGTGGAGAAGCTTTATATGGAGATATTTTAGCACTTATCGCTGCCGGTATCATTACTGCTTATTTTTTCATTAGCCAACACGTTCGTAAAGATTTGTCACTTATACCATATTCGGTAATTAGTTATGGAAGTAGTGCTAGCTTTCTTGGCATATTTGCTTTCACGCAACAAGAATCTTTCATCCATTACTCTACACAAACTTGGTTGTGCTTTATTGGATTAGCTTTCATTGCTACAATTTTAGGACAAACCATTTTTAATTGGTTATTAAAATGGATAAGTGCTACTGTAATTTCAATGAGTATTTTAGGTGAAACAATTGGCACTTGTATACTAGCGTACTTTATATTACATGAGACCATTTCTTTACAACAAGGACTAGGAATTACCGTTATTTTTATTGGTTTAGTATTATTTTTATTGCAGCCAAGTTCTAATAAAAAAGCATGACAGTATACTGTCATGCTTTTAACTATTCATTATGTACAATTAAACCATTCGGTCTAAAACGACTCATCATAATTTCATTAATAAACTTTCCATGAGCTTTCAAATTCCCTATCTTTACTCCCTCTTCTACAAATCCAAATTTTTCATATAAAGCTTTTGCTTTTGGATTCGTTTCTAACACACCTAGTTCTACTCTCTCTAACATTAACCAATTATCAGCCAAATCAAGCATCTTCGTAAGAAGTGCTCTCCCAATTCCTTTATTATGATATTCACTGTCTACCCCAATGAATAAATCGCCTGAATGAGATCTTCGGCCCGGACTTTGTGTTAAACCTACAAACCCAACAACTTCTCCATCATATTCTGCAACAAATTCAAATTGATTTGGTGCTAAATTTCGAATTCTATTTTCCATAGCCTCTACACGCATGCTAGGTAAGAAAACCATATACGGTAAAACATCATCCTGTATACATATACGATGAATTGCTCTAGCATCTTGTATTTCTACTGCTCTAACGTTGATTCCCATCTTTCTCTCCTCCATATAAATAACAATATATTTGTGTGTATTCTAGAAACGTTCACGAATGACCTTCTCGCCCGGATTTATTTATGTCATTTTTACATAATTATTTCGATATAATACTTAATTTCCAAAAAGATTAAAGACTATATGGATATGGATTTGGTTAACTTTTCACCTTGTTATATAAATCAAGCAAATTTTCAATTAAAATACCATTTAGTTTCATGCCGACTATATCACAATTTTCTATTTCAATATTTTTCAGATTACTATTACTTATAGTGCTACATTCCAAATCACATTTATCGAATACAATAGGTTCCTTCTCATCTCCGAGACTTGTATTTTTAAATTGCACTCCACCTAAAGTCACCAAATTAAATTTACTGCCAGAAAGATTTAAATCTGCATATGATGACCTTCTAAAATTTATATTTCTAAACTTGGATTGACTTACATTACAATTACTCATATTCATATTCATTATATTGCTACCAACAAATGAACTGTTTTTTAAATTCACTTGATAATACTCTTTATTTGCTAAATTACAGTTTTCGTATTGACTATTTTTCATATCTTTATTTGTAACTACACTGGCTTTGTTTGAGCTTGTTTTTATTCTTTTCACGTAACAATACTCATCTTCCGATTCAAAAATCATTTGGTAACCCATCTTTTTATAAAAGTGATGATTGTTAATTTGTCTACTAGATGTTTCGAGATCCCAAATCTTTATGTTCGGATATTCCTTTTCTATTAATTTCATAATATGTGATCCAATTCCTTTTCCTTGATAAACAGGATCTACAAAAATACGATCAATTCGACCGTACGACTTACCAGAAATCGTAACTATTATCCCTCCGATTATTTCTTTATCCATTACAACTTTGAAAGAATCCAATTCTTCAATGGAATATTCCATCATTTCAACTGAAGAATATCCTGGCGGTTGAATGTTATAATCAATGACATCATCTTGGCCGTATAGCCATTGTTTTGCTTCTGCATCAAATGTTCTTTTCATTATTTCTGTTAATTTCTCAGCATCTAAAATTGTAGCTTTTTCTATAGATATTTTCGTCATTTTCGTTTTCCCCTTCATTATTACAAACCAACCATTTTTGTGAATGGCATAATTATCAATTCACTTTTGTTTTTAATGCTTTTCCCATTATTACATATGGAACATCATTTTTACTTGGATGAAATGGTTCTAATACATTTACCCAATCTAATCTTTCATATAACGAACGTGCTTTTTCATTGTTTATTTGTGTTGTTAAAACACTCGTTCTATTTGGAATCCCTTCTAGTAATTCATTATGTAATTTCGTTCCAAGACCTTCATTTTGATATTGTGGGTGGACTGCTAACTCTACAAATTCAAAACAATCTTGTAACCATTCGTCTACTTGCTCTAGATGTAACGCTTCTCTCATTAATTGATTATAGTACTGTCCCTCGATTGAGCGATAACCATAAGTAAAACCAACTACTTCATTTTCATCATTTATTGCTACTATACCTTTAAAACCTGTATATTCTATATGCCTATTCATTCGCTCGATCATTTCATTGAAATTTGTTTTCTCAAATACTTTACAATACAAATTTTCCATATTCCCAATTAGGATCTCATCTTTTTCAATGCTTATGAATTTCACTTTATTACCCCCTATTAAAACATTTATATCCTTAATTTTTTTAAAAACAAAGAAAATTAACACTAATCACCCTCTTTACTATTAAACTACAAATCACCCTATATTTTCCACAATTACTTAGTATTAATGAATAATAAAAAGAGACCATGTAATATAAACATGTTCTCTTCTTTTATTCATTTTCAATTTTATCCCGCTATTTGCCGGGCAGTAAGACCCCCACCTCAAAATTCAGCGAAAGCAAAGAAGTTAGGTGGGGGTCGGGCTAATAATCAGCGGGGGCTGACACCCCACTGATTAAAGTTTCACTTTATATAATTAAAAATTAGATATTACTTAAGCCACTCGTTGCAAGTATTACTTAACTGCTGTAAATCTTCTATAAATTGACTCGCATCATATCCATCACAAACCGAATGATGTACTTGCAATGAAACTGGTAGCATAACCTTGTTTCCTTCGTTAAAATATTTCCCACAAGTTATAATTGGCAATAGAAAATTTTCATCATTATTAATATTAAGATTAAATCCAGTAAAACTAGTCCAAGGTATGCTAGAAATCGGAAATACATTAGGCGGAATATTTTCTTTCGTGAAAAGACCATGAACATTAGCATAGCATCTCATATCGTCTTCATAATTATTATAGAAAGTGCGGAAATCACTTGAATAATCCGTCCATATACTTGAAAAAGACTTATCATCTTTATGAAAAATTGTATAACTCGGTATCATTTCCTCCCAATAGCCTAAAACTCCTTCATCGTTAAAACATGTTCGAAATTTTTTATAATTATTTACTACTCTAGAAATTAAATATATAAAAACGGGATAAAATTTTATTCCCTTTTGATATACTTCCCCTAATAACATCGTGATATCAACATTCACAGTCATACTAAATGTACATTTCAACTTTAAATAATACTCAAAATACTGCTCTCTATTCCAATCTTCTCTATCAATTACATGAAACTTCATTCTAATAGCCTCCTAAAATTTTCTTTTTATTTTAGAAGGCTAATTCCCTTGCTTTCACCATAATTGTTCACTCCTAACAGTTTACAACTCACCCTAATTATTCATTTAATTATATAACATATTTGAGACTCCCACGACTAAAGTCGCAAGCCCTAATCCTTACGGATTGACGGGTGGGATTCTTGAATGACTAAACGTTCGCAGTCCATTTCTGTTTTGAACAGACTTCAAGATGAGGGCATCTCATTGCCCCTCCTAAGACAGTGCGTATAGCATCTTAGGCTGATTGACTGTGACCATCAATCACAGTTGCGTAGCGAATATTCATCGCCCCAACAATATCACGATGTTTCTCAAATCCACATCGGCACTTGTATTTTCTGTCTGGTGCTTTGTTCTTTTCAGAACATTTCGGACATGTTTGACTTGTATAAGCAGGGTTCACATATTCTACCTTAATACCAACTAAATTCGCTTTGTATTCAATGAATTGTGCTAAACGATAGAATGACCAAGTGTGTAGATTTTTCTCGTTTTTACGGCTTGTTCTTGCCGTCTGTCTAATATTCGTTAGTTGTTCTAAACGAATAACAGAAATGTTATTATCAGTTGCAAAGTCAATGATTTCACGACTTACTTTGTGGTCTTGGTCTTGCATCCATCTTTGTTCTTTATCATCAAGTTGTCGAATGGCATTTAATTTCTTATTTTCACCTAACTTCTTACGAACACTACGAAACTTACGTTTCATATATTTGTTTTGTCTACCATTGCCGAAGAAACGAACTTTCTCATCGTCTGTGATGGCTACCGCAGGGACTTTAAGACCTAAATCTACCCCTAAAATCTTCGTTCCTGTTTTTTCATTTGTAGGAATTGTGACAGATATTTGAGCAATCCACTTATTAGATTTCTTCGTGATACGAAGTGTACCTAACTTGTGTGTTAACAAATTAAAATTGCGATTATATTTATCAGTTAATAAAGCACGAACCTTTAAGCGAGTTGATTTTCCATTTACCATGAGTGGAACTGAAATGTGCGTGAAGTCAAACGAATAGTTTTGATTGTTCCATACACAAACAGGTCTCTTTAGAATCGGAATAACTTTGTATTTACTTTTTTTCACCTTTGTAGAAAACACACTTTTAGCGTCTTTAATTGCTTGGTTCTTCACTGCGCTTGGAAGATTCGCTTCAACATCTTTTGTACTTTTCTTAGTGCTCTTCTTCGCTTCAGCCATTTCAGATACAAGTGTATTAATGACTTTGATATACTCATAGCTACTTTGTTCCAATAACTGAATTTGTTCTTTTGTTGGAAGCAATTTAACTTTGACTGTGATTGTTTGTGACACAATTTTCACCCCCTCGTCTTTTGATTTTCAACATACTGTTTAATTGTCTCAGTCGATACATTTCCAGCAGTAGAAACAAAATAGGAACGTGTCCATAGACTTGGCAAGTGTTGAAGATGAGGAAACTCTCCTCTCAAACGCTTCGATGTCACTCCTTTAATTTTCGCCATTGTGTCAGCAGGACTAAGTGTTGGTAGTGTATTTAAGAACAAGTGAACGTGGTCTTTGTCGCATTCCATTGCGACAATAGCAACATCCATTTCTCCGCATATTTCTTGAACCAACTCTTTGAAACGTTCTTCTACTTTTGTGTTAAGAAAAATTTTTCTTCTGTATCGCGGGCAAAACACAAAATGGTAGTTAATTAATGACACAGTTGTTTTGGTTCTTCTATAATCATTTATCATATTCACATTGTATCAGTTTTACTTTTAAACTACACCACAAAAGATACCAATATTTTGGATACTTAAAGTACCACAAACTTAGCGATTTTTAGTGGTACTCCGTATCCAACCTCACTTTCATCCCATGCCTAAAGGCGATGGGCTTTCCCGTTCGGAAAGGGCTGTAAGAATCAATTCACATATTTCTGGAAATCCATCCACATACTATAGATAAATCAAATGAAATTTGGAGGATACATACATGAATGACAAAAGTATAAATAAAAAAGAAAATGTTACTGAAAACACTACATCTATTCAAAATAATAATACTGCAAATCTTACTATCGAAGAACAAGCAATGAACGGCTTATACGGAATGCCCGAAACAACAATTGAAGATGCTGATCACTCTGCAGCTGATGATTTAACTTCAAAAAATTAATTAACTACATTTAAAAAAGCCAAGGAAAATTGAAGTGACCCCTAAAAG
>NZ_QOSA01000025.1:0-129136 GCF_008368795.1 Bacillus sp. BF2-3 | reverse complement strand
TCTTCTTCCGTTACTTCTTCTGTCCCTTCTCTTTTCTGCTTTGCTAATGCTGCCGCTTTTGCTTTTGCGGCTGCTGCTGCACGTCGTTTTGCTTCTTCTATAGTAATATCATCATTTTTTGGTAGCGCTTTCTCTTTTTCTTGATCTTCCTCCTCAAGTTCACTTATTTCCGCCTCGTGTTTCGCTACAAGGCGTTTTCTCGCTTCTTCTTTCGCACGCCTAGCTGCTTCTTTTTTTAGATCCTCTAAATCTTTATTTGGATTACTCATTTATTCGTCACCTGCTTTCCGGTCTTTGCCTCGTAACGAATTTTCTCTTTTAATTTATTAATTCCATAGATTAAAGCAGCTGGATTTGGGGGACAACCAGGAATATACACATCAACTGGTACGATTTGGTCTACACCTTTCACAACAGCATATGAATTTACATACGGACCACCTGCTGTCGCACAAGATCCCATCGCAATAACCCATTTCGGTTCGGGCATTTGATCATATAAACGCCGAACAATAGGAGCCATCTTCTTCGTTACTGTTCCCGATACAATCATGACGTCTGATTGCCTTGGTGAAGTTCGAAAAAATGACCCAAATCGATCTAAATCGTAATGTGATGAGCCTACCCCCATCATTTCAATTGCACAGCATGCCAGTCCGAATGTCATCGGCCATAAAGAGTTGCTCCTCGCCCATCCTTTCAACTGTTCCAATGTAGAAAAAAAGATATTTCGTTCTAATTCTGCTCGCTCATTTGGATGTAATTCCTCAAAATTTATAACCATTGTAACACCTTCTTTTTCCAAGCATACGCTAATCCAACTAGCAACATTACAACAAAGATGAGCATTTCAATTAATGCAAATAAACCTAGCTTGTCATACGCAACAGCCCAAGGATATAAAAATAAAGTTTCTACATCAAAGATCACAAACAATAAAGCGAAAATATAATAACGAGCATGAAACCGAATATTTGCATCATGAAAAGGCTCAATTCCACTCTCATACGTCGTCGCCTTTGCTGCACTTGGTTTATTTGGGCGCAGCATCCTTCCTAATGTAAGAGCCACTACCGGCAGCAATATACCTAATAGCAAGAAAATCAAAACGATCATATAACTATTTTCATATACACTTGCCATTGTGAAACCCTCCCCCCTAAATTAAGAACAAGTTCACATAGTAAACAATATGTCCTAGTTGCAGTAATTATTATTTTTAAATTTTTCTAAATAATGCAACTATTCTAATCATTATAGCAAACTTCAAATTCCTATGTCGATATGTTGGGAGACAGAAACAAGAATTATTAAAATCTATCTTTACAACTTGCTATAATTGTGCAAAATAAATATAAAACTTATATATGCTTTTCAAGAAACCGTAGGTGATATAAATGAAAAAACAAACACATGTAAGTATTCTTATAAGCATTGTATTGCTGTCTATAACGCTTCACTATGTAGCAATGCCTTTTGTATATGAATACTCATTTCCTTTTCAGCTATTAATCGGAACGAGCACCCTATTAATTGATATTATCGCTTGTAGTTATATACTTTATTTTTCAAACATGAAAGAAGGGCTATCTCGTTTATTTTGGATCATATTATCTGTTGGAGCTCTCTCTTATTTTATCGGTGATATAGTCGTTGCCTATCAGCGTTTAGTTGTAAAGGACTTCTATACGTTCGTTGATCCATCTGACTTTTTTTACTTACTTTTTTTAGTTAGCTTTACGTTTGCCTTTCTATACGAAATCATTTATAACCGAGATTTATTAGAAAAACTTTTTATGCTATGTGATATTTGTATTATCGTTACAGCCCAATTTACTTTAAGTTACTACTTACTTATTGAACGAACTATTCATATCTTTACAACATCCTATATCGACATATTTGTTCAACTTACCTATCCAATGGCTGATTTACTCTTTCTCTTAATAGGAATCAACCTTTTATTCAAACCACTATCCTTATTACCTAAAAAGGTCGGTGCACTTCTTGGCAGTGCTTTAATTTTATATGCTACTACAGATGCGATTTATGCTTATATAAAATACTTCATACCAGAGTATTCTATGTTTACAGTTACGCCTTTCTATCAAGTAACCTTAGTACTAGTAGCAATCGCCTGTATTCTCCATACAAAAAAGCCTGAAAAACAAGAACAAGTACTACTAACACCTAAAATTGGCGAATCAATCCGATTATCATTACCGTATATTTCTGTAGTAATGCTTATTGTTTTTATATTAGTTGAATACGTTTTTGCGCCTATTATAGTAATCGGACTTATAATAACTTTTTCTTTCGTTCTCATACGTCATAGTTTAGTTCGAAAACAAAATAAAATATTATTGATCGCTCAAATGCAATTCAACTCAGAACTCGAGAAACAAATTAAACTACGTACAGAAGATTTAGTAGAACAGAAAAATGAACTCTATCATAATCAACAAATGTTTAAATCTTTATACGAGCATCATCCAGATCCAATTTTCACATTAGATTTGTACGGTAATTTTCTCAAAGTAAATAACGCTGGTACTACTTTACTCGGTTATCAAACGAATGAATTATTAAACCAGCCTTACTATTCACTCATATACGAAGAAGATTTAGAAGAAATGATTAACGCCTTTCATCGCGTGAAAAAGGGATATTCGATTTCTTTAGAAATACGGGCTTACCATAAAAACAGAGATATTTACTACTTGCACGTTACCGCCGTACCGATCTTTTTAAAGGAGAAAATTTCTGGGGTTTATTTAATGATTAAAGATATTACGGAAAGCAAACAACAACAAGAACAAATCAACTTCCTAGCATACCATGATACTTTAACAGAGCTTGCAAATCGTCGTGCATTTCATCAACATTTAGAACAGGCAATTGCGCGAGCAAAAATATCGAAAAAGCCTTTTGCTGTTATGTTTCTCGACCTAGACCGTTTTAAAGTTATTAATGATACCCTCGGTCATCGAGTAGGAGACCTATTGCTCATCGCAGTAGCAAAAAGGCTCGAAAGAATAGCAACATCAAATATGAAACTCGCGCGGCTAGCTGGGGATGAGTTCACAATCCTTATCGAGAATTACAAAAAAAAGCCAGATGTCCAAAAAATAGCTGATAGGATTGTAGCGGCCATGAATGAGCCATTTGAAATCGAAAATCAACATTTACAAATCTCACCGAGCATCGGAATTGCAATATATCCTGAAGCAGGTGAAGATGCGCTATCCATTTTGCAGCATGCTGATATGGCCATGTACGAAGCAAAGAATAAAGGAAAAAACGGTAGCTCTCTTTACACGAAAGAACTATATAAAAAAATGGAACGAAAAGCTCGAATTGAAAAAGATTTGCCAATCGCTTTAGTAAACAAAGAATTTTATCTCGTTTATCAACCACAAATTGATACGACAACAAATAAAATTATCGGTGCTGAAGCTTTAATACGATGGAAACACCCGCTATTAGGTGACATTTCACCATGTGAGTTTATTCCAATTGTAGAAGAGACGCCACAAGTAGTCCCACTTGGACATTGGGTATTACAAGAAGCTTGTCTCCAATTAAAAATATGGCATACCTTTGGCTACCAAAATTTAAAAATAAGTGTTAATTTATCCGCAAAAGAATTCCGGCAAGATCAATTAATCGAAAACATTTCACAAATATTAAACGACGTGCAAGTCGACCCAAAATATGTAACCCTTGAGTTAACAGAAAGAATTGCAATGATTGACGAGAAAGAAACGTTATTGAGACTGAAGCAATTAAAAGAGTACGGTATCCAAACTTCCATTGATGACTTCGGTACTGGGTATTCTTCTCTTGCTTATTTATCAATTTTTCCAATCGACACATTAAAAGTACCGAGAGAATTTACACAATTAGCTGATCATCGTCCTGAAGAACGAGCCATCGTTTCTACAATACTTTCCCTCGCAAATACTTTAAATCTTTCAGTCGTTGCCGAAGGAATTGAAACCGAAAAACAGCTTAAGTTTCTGCAAAAACATAACTGTAAATATATGCAAGGTTACTATTTCAGTAAACCACTTACTAGTAATCAATTTATAAAATTTCTACAAAAAACCCCCAGTATGAACAAATAATTCATACTGGGGGTTTTATAGTGCTAAATTTTTTTCTCATAATATTCTTCTGCAATCTCTTCGTAAAAAGCTGCAGATGTCGTATAGAAATATGGAATTAACCATAAGAATCCAATCCCTAACGTAATACAACTTAATATAAACCAGCCAATAAAACTTAAACATAAAATGAAATACTCCATCTTATGTCCATCCATCATACGACGACTTTCTGTAATAGCTTGGTTCAGTGAATACTCAGGATGATCGTTTATAATAAAGTATGTCATCGCATAAGAAAATGATTTAATAATACCTGGAATAATGAACAATAACGTCCATAAGAAAAGATAAAGATTTACTAATAAATATAATAAAAATGATTTTAGAAATCTCTTTCCCTCTGAAAACCAAATGAATACATTACCAATACTAGCTTGCTTTTCACGAAGGATATTTAAACCAAGGTAATATCCACCTAAAGTTAACGGTCCAGTTACAAAAAATGAAAGAATATTCGTTGAAAGTGAACCATTTGTTTTTTGCCAACCGAAAATTAAAGAAAATCCCCAATCAACACTAAAACTAAAAGCCGTGATAAGAATTGAAATGAGTAGTGTAGCTCCAACAGCTAATCCCCATTTCCCTTCTAATGAATCTAGTGCTTCTCCTTTTAAATCACTAATCATGCGTAGCCTCGCCTCCTATACACAATAATTCTATTAGTATAGCATGTTCCTATTGAAATTCACCTTTTGAAATGTAGCGATAAAAGTGTGCTGTCGTCGTACTCATATACGGACTAAGCCAAAGAAATCCTATTCCAAAAGTAAGCAGCGCTAAAATAGCCCATCCTATGAAGCTCAGCCATAAAAGAAACAAATCTAACTTATGACCCTTCATAAGATTCTTACTTTCCTTCATCGCCTGCGAAACACTATATTCTGGATTTTCAATCATCACATAGTACGTCAGTGCATAAGAAAAATACATCACAATCATACCAACTATTGAAATTGCTAATAGTACGAAGAAAGCTATTGCAAATGACGTATTCCCTTCTTCACCTAACAATGCAAATAAGCCTATTAACAGCATCGGAATCCATGTACCTGTATATAACAAAATCGCAAGCATTGCCCACATTGTTTTCATCATTCTTTTAAAGCCACGAAATCCTTCGAATAAGTAATCTACTTTAGCATCTTCTCGTTTACTAATCTGTAAAAATACATTTGTATAACCATATGACGTAATCCCATACGATGCGTTACTCAAAATTATCATAATGCAATAAAAAATTCCAAAGGTAATACCTGCTCCAATTGACATCGTTTCCTCTTCAAATGATCCAGTTAAGCTTACAACTGAGAGAAATATAATAATTCCTGGAATTAATAGTATAAGCATTGCAGCCAGCGAAACAACATAACTTAAAATAAAATATAAAATTGTTGATCCAACACCTAGTCCCCATTTTCCCTTTAAAGAGTACAATGCTTCTCGCTTCATTTCACCAATCATTGATCCATCCCCTTTATGAAATATAAATTGTTGTACACTTCTACTTATACAAGCATCAATATAATTATACCAGTTTTGTAAAATTATCCATAAAACACACAAAAAAAAAATCCGTAAAGGCAAAGCCCTTACGGATTTTTTTACTTCATATCGGAAACGTTCAAACGGTTCACAGCACGTTGTAATGCCATTTCTGCACGTTTAAAGTCAACATGTGCTTGTTTATCTTGCAGACGTTGCTCAGCGCGACGCTTCGCTTCATTTGCACGATGGATATCGATATGGTTTGCTTCTTCAGCAGATGATGATAATACAGTCACTTTATCTGGACGAACTTCGATAAAGCCACCGCTTACTGCTACATAATCAGTGTGTCCACCATTTTTCAGACGAACTGCACTAATTTTTAATGGTGCAACAGTTGGAATGTGACCTGGTAAGATCCCCATTTCCCCACTCTCTGCTTTTACACTTACCATTTCTACTTCTTTTTCGTAAACCGGTCCATCAGGAGTTACAATACTGACTGGAAATGTCTTCATACTTCGTCCCTCCTAAGGCCTTACGCCATCATTTTCTTCGCGTTTTCAATAACTTCTTCAATGCCACCTACTAAGCGGAATGCATCTTCTGGAAGGTCATCATATTTTCCTTCTAGAATTTCTTTGAAACCACTAACTGTATTCTTTACAGGTACGTAAGAACCTTTTTGACCTGTAAACTGCTCAGCTACGTGGAAGTTTTGAGATAAGAAGAATTGAATACGACGAGCACGATGTACAACTAACTTATCTTCTTCAGATAACTCATCCATACCTAAGATAGCGATGATATCTTGAAGCTCTTTATAACGTTGTAAAGTTTGCTGTACTTGACGAGCTACTTCATAATGCTCTTCTCCTACGATTTCTGGAGAAAGTGCACGAGATGTAGATGCTAATGGATCTACGGCTGGGTAAATACCCATTTGCGTTAAACGACGCTCTAAGTTTGTTGTTGCATCTAAGTGAGCGAACGTTGTAGCTGGTGCTGGGTCAGTATAGTCATCGGCTGGTACATATACCGCTTGGATAGACGTGATAGACCCTTTATTTGTAGATGTAATACGCTCTTGTAATTGACCCATTTCTGTTGCAAGTGTTGGTTGGTAACCTACCGCAGATGGCATACGACCAAGAAGGGCAGATACTTCAGAACCCGCTTGCGTGAAACGGAAGATGTTATCGATGAACAGAAGTACGTCTTGTCCTTGCTCATCACGGAAATGCTCAGCCATTGTTAAACCTGTTAATGCAACACGTTGACGTGCTCCAGGTGGCTCGTTCATTTGTCCGAATACCATCGCAGTTTTCTTGATTACGCCAGAATCGCTCATTTCATGGTATAAGTCATTACCCTCACGAGTACGCTCACCTACACCAGCGAATACAGAGATACCACCGTGCTCTTGTGCGATGTTATTGATTAACTCCTGAATTAATACTGTTTTACCTACGCCGGCACCACCGAATAGGCCGATCTTACCACCCTTAATGTAAGGAGCAAGTAAGTCTACTACTTTAATACCAGTTTCAAGAATTTCTACTTTAGTAGATAATTCTTCGAATGCAGGTGCTTGACGGTGAATTGGATCACGGTGTACATCCGCAGGAAGTTCACCATCTAAGTCAATTGCATCACCTAATACGTTGAATACACGTCCAAGTGTTGCATCACCAACTGGTACAGAGATTGCTTTACCAGTATCTTCTACTTCTGTGCCACGAACAAGTCCATCTGTGGAAGACATCGCAACTGTACGAACTGTATCATCACCTAAATGAAGTGCAACTTCAAATGTTAAGTTCATGCTTCCGTTTTCGTTGCTTTGTTTTACCGTAAGGGCATTGTAGATTTCTGGTAGCTTTCCGCCATCAAACTTAACGTCTACAACCGGACCCATGATTTGCGTAACGCGCCCTTTATTCATCGGGTTCCCTCCTAGCTTTCTTTTAATTAGCTACCTCTATCAGAGAAGTTAGCTTTTAATTTTTTATTAGTTTAGCTTACGCGACTCTCCTGAAAGAGCCGCTTCCGCTTTTTATTGAATCCAGCTCCAGCGGTTAGAATGTTCGGTGGCTTCGCTTTTTCCTACGAGGCACAAATCGCCTCTACGTCAAAAGGCTCCATCCCCCTCTCATTCTGAACGAACCGCTTCCGCTTTTTAATACTATTCTAACGCTGCTGCTCCACCAACGATTTCCGTAATTTCTTGCGTAATCGCTGCCTGACGCGCACGGTTGAATGAAAGTGTAAGTGAATCGATAACTTCCATTGCGTTGTCTGTAGCACTCTTCATTGCTGTCATACGCGCTGCGTGCTCACTTGCTTTACCGTCTAGTAATGCACCGTACACTAAGCTTTCTGCGTATTGTGGCAATAATACTTTTAAAATTTCTTCTTCAGAAGGTTCGAATTCATAAGCTGTCGTCGGTTTGTCAGACGCCACATCAGTAAGCGGTAAAATTTTATTTTCCGTTACCTCTTGTGAAATTTTACTTACGTAATGGTTGTAGTAAATGTACAGCTCATCATAAGCACCATCTGCGAACATCGCAATTGCTCGAGAAGCAAGGTCTTTAATATCAGTAAATGATGGGTGGTCAGATAATCCAACTACTTCATCAATAATGTTAAAGCCGCGACGTTTTAAATAATCACGTCCTAGTCGTCCAAGCACAATAATAGAATATTGGTTTGAATCCATATTATGACGTTCACGAATTACGTTACTTACTGTACGTAATACGTTACTGTTATAACCACCTGCTAGTCCGCGATCAGACGTAATAACGATGTATCCTGTACGCTTTACAGGACGCGCATTTAGCATTGGATGATTAATCCCTTTGCTTCCTTGCGCAATGCTCGCTACTACTTCTTGAATCTTTTCCATATACGGAACGAAAGATTTAGCATTTTGCTCTGCACGGTTTAACTTAGATGCAGATACCATCTCCATCGCTTTCGTAATTTGACTCGTTTTCTTTGTCGAGTTAATCTTCGCTTTTATATCGCGTAAAGATGCCACAGGTTTTCACCACCTTTTTTCCGGAAGTTGGCACGATTAGTAAGAATCCTCTTCCTAATCTACGTTGCAAGATATTCTTGCTCATGATTGAAGGAAAAGAATAGGTGCACCTACTCTTTTCCTTTACATGACCTTTAGCAATCTCAGAGCCCGAGATGCCTTTTATATATACTATCTAGCTCCAGCGGCTTGAACGAGCCGCTGGAGCTTTTATTATTCAGAAGCTACGAATACTTTTTTAAATCCATTGATTGCTGCTGCAAATTTGTCGTCATCCGCAAGTTTCTTAGTTGTGCGGATTTCTTCTAATAAGTCAGTCGCATTAGAATCTAACCAAGCATGGAATTCTTCTTCAAAACGAGTGATATCTACTACTGGGATATCATCTAGGAATCCACGTGTTAAAGCGTAAAGAATGATAACTTGTTTCTCTACACGTAACGGTTTGTGTAATCCTTGTTTTAATACCTCAACAGTACGAGCACCACGGTTTAATTTCGCTTGAGTTGCTTTATCAAGGTCAGAACCGAACTGAGCGAACGCTTCTAACTCACGGTAAGATGCAAGGTCAAGACGAAGTGTACCTGATACTTTACTCATTGCTTTAATCTGAGCAGATCCACCTACACGAGATACAGAAGTACCCGCATCGATCGCTGGACGTACGCCAGAGAAGAATAGGTCAGATTGTAAGAAGATTTGTCCATCCGTAATAGAAATTACGTTTGTTGGGATGTATGCTGATACGTCCCCTGCTTGTGTTTCGATGAAAGGTAGTGCAGTTAAAGAACCGCCGCCTTTTGCATCACTTAATTTTGCTGCACGCTCTAATAAGCGAGAATGTAAGTAGAATACATCCCCTGGGTAAGCTTCACGACCTGGAGGACGACGTAATAGTAATGACAGCTCACGGTAAGCCGCTGCTTGTTTTGATAAGTCATCATATACTACTAATACGTGTTTACCATTGTACATGAACTCTTCACCCATTGTTACACCAGCATAAGGAGCTAGATATAATAATGGAGCTGGCTGAGAAGCAGATGCAGTTACAACGATTGTGTATTCTAATGCACCGTGCTTACGTAGTGTTTCTACTACGTTACGTACAGTTGATTCTTTTTGTCCAATTGCTACGTAGATACAAATCATGTCTTCATCTTTTTGGTTAATGATTGTATCAAGTGCAACTGCTGTTTTACCAGTTTGACGGTCACCAATGATTAACTCACGTTGACCACGGCCAATTGGTACAAGAGCATCGATCGCTTTAATACCTGTTTGAAGTGGCTCATGAACAGATTTACGATCCATTACACCTGGTGCTGGACTTTCGATTGGACGAGTGTTTGTTGTATTGATTGGGCCTAAACCATCAACTGGTTGACCTAATGGGTTTACAACACGACCAATTAGTTCTTTTCCTACTGGTACTTGCATGATGCGACCAGTACGACGAACTTCGTCACCTTCACGGATTTCTGTGTAAGGTCCTAAAATGATAATACCTACGTTGTTTTCCTCTAAGTTTTGTGCTAGTCCCATAACGCCGTTAGAGAACTCTACAAGTTCACCAGCCATAACGTTATCAAGACCATGAGCACGCGCGATACCGTCACCAACTTGGATAACTGTACCAACATCACTAACTTCGATTTCAGACTGATAGTTCTCGATTTGTTGCTTTATCAGTGCGCTAATTTCTTCAGCTCTGATGCTCATGTGCTTCACCCCTATCTATTCTTCATTAATTCACGCTGAATACGTGCTAATTTTCCTTGTAAACTTCCGTCATAAATGCGATTTCCAATACGTACTTTAATTCCGCCTAGTAAATCTTCATCTACAACATTTTTCACGCGAATTGCATCTTTTCCCGTTCTCTTTGCAAATGCTTCAGCAATGTTAAGCTTCTCTTCTTCTGATAGAAGACGAGTAGAATATACAGTTGCATCCGCTACGTTACGTTCTTCATTAGCAAGAACAACATATTCATCTGCAATTTCAGGTAAGATATCAATGCGTTTGTTATCAATTAAAATATATAACGTATTTAAAATAGATTCAGAAACAGATCCGAATACGTTTGCAAGAAACGTTTTCTTTTGTTCCTTTGAAATGTTCGGTTGCGTTAAAAAGCTATGTAGTTCTCCGTTCTTTACATAAACGTTTTGTACAAGGCGTAATTCCTCTTCAAACATTTCTAATACGTGTTTTTCTTTTGCAATTTTAAAAAGAGCGACAGCATAACGTTTTGCTACAATCCCATTGCTCATCGCGCTTCTCCTACTTCTTTAATATAATCGCGAATTAACTTCACTTGATCTTCTTCTTTTAATTCTTTTTCAATTACTTTAGAAGCAATTTGAACAGATAAAGAAGCGACTTGTTCTTGTAAAGCAGCAATTGCTTGCTCTTTTTCGCGTTGAATTTCTTGTACAGCAGATGCTTTAATTGATTCTGCTTCTTCTTTCGCAGCAGCAACAATAACATCCTTTTGATCTACAGCTTGCTTTTTCGCTCTTTCGATTAACTCTTGTGCTTCAACACGCGATTGTTTTAACATCTCACGTTGTTCTTCTACTAATTTCTTCGCTTCAGCATTATTTCTTTCTGCAGCGTCGATTTCATTAGCAACGTGCTCTTCACGTTCTTTCATAATTCCCATTAAAGGACCCCACGCAAATTTGCGTAGCATTACTAATAGAAGTAAGAAAATGAACAATGTATAAGCAATCGTTCCAAATGGAATGGAAGCTCCTAATAATAAAGTTGGCACAAGGATTCACTCCCTTCAAAATATCTAAATTGATCATATGAAAAAAAAAGACATACGTTTCGTTCATAAAGCAATGGCGAAGAAAGTTCGGAAAAACACTCTTCGCCATCTATGTAAGGGGAGTCTCCCTTATTTGTTCATTACGATGAATGCAATAACTACACCGATGATTGGAAGTGCCTCAACTAAAGCAACCCCGATGAACATAATTGTTTGAAGTGCGCCTTTTAATTCTGGTTGACGAGCAACACCTTCGATTGTACGTGATACGATAAGACCGTTACCAATACCTGCACCTAATGCTGATAAACCAATTGCAATTGCAGCTGCGATTACACCTAAACTCATTTAATTTGTCCTCCTTTGTATTATAAAAAAATAAATTTTTTCTTACTTAAATTATATTAATGGTCATGGCTTACTTTATGAGCCATATAAACCATCGTTAACATAACGAAAATAAATGCTTGGATTGATCCAACGAATACACTGAATCCCATCCATGCTAACATTGGTACAAGCGCACCTAATGCCCCAAGGACTGATGCTCCGCCCAACTTAGCAAGTAATCCTAATAAGATCTCACCTGCATAAATGTTACCAAATAAACGAAGACCTAACGTTAATGTGTTAGCAAACTCCTCAATAACCTTTAATGGGAATAAGAATTTCATAGGTTGGAAATAACCTTTTACGTACTCTTTCGTACCCTTCATCTTAATTCCATAATAATGGGTGAGGGTAACTACCATCACGGCTAATGTTAATGTAACTGCTGGATCAGACGTTGGTGATCTCCACCATGCAATATGTTCGCCAGCTTCAGTTGCTGAATACATGAATGGTAAACCAAGGAAGTTCGATACGATGATAAACATGATAAGCGTAACGCCAAGCGTTAAGAAACGTCCACCTGTTTTCCAGTCCATCGTACTATTGATAATCCCTTTCACGAAGTCAAACACCCATTCCATGAAGTTTTGCATCCCGGTTGGGCGAAGAGCTAAGCTGCGAGTTCCGATAACAGCGATTAAGAAAACAATAACTGCTGCTACAGTAACCATCATAACTGATGACAAATCGAACGTTAAACCTAGAAATTCAACTAATTTACCGTGTTCCACTAGTAATTCACCTCTCTTCCCTGCTCTTATACTCTAAATAAAGAAAATCTATGATCATGACAAGGTATCCTGTCAGCAATCCTACACCTAGGCCCCACATCGCGATTAACTCTTGATATTTGGCTGCAAATAAAATTAATAACCCAATCGTGGCGAATCTTGAATATGTACTTACCGCTGTTGCCTTGAACTTCACGTTTTCTCCATTTGTTACGCGATCTAGCAGCTTGTCTGTTCTACGTGCAATGATGCGCAAACTAAGAAAACTGAAAATCGTACCGATAATCAGTCCAAGAAATACATCCTTGTAAGAGGTAAATCCCCATCCTAGCACTAGAAGCGCAAGCAAGTAGTACATATATTTCTTTTGTCTTTGGACAAGTCCATGTACGTCTATCATCATTGCTCTCCCGAATAGTAATGTCGAATGAGTCGAATCATTGCGTATATCCCTGTTCCTAGTCCGAGTAATAACCCTATAATAAGAAACAACGGAAACGTTCCAACCTTATTATCAATCCACTGCCCACCAAAAATTCCAACAAGAATAGAACCGACTAATTGAGCAAGAATACCTGACATTAAAGCATAAGCTTTTATATGGCTGCGATCGTTTTTTTGCAAGGATTCATCCCTCCAATATGTAACCCTCATTCACGATGTGTTAATAATAACTCATTTTTTTGCATAAATCCTATACAAAACAAAAAGTTTACATTTTCGTCACGGAATAGATGTAATTTTGTCACTGAAAGCCCTACCATCTATCCCCGTTGTTAGCATACAATAGGGTATTAACAGTGTCAACGAGAAATCGTAAAAAATCTAAAAATTTGAGTATTAGGCATTTCCTCCCAAAAATGAAAACGTTCCCCTTCTAAATACTGGTTACATATATGCAATTTCTAACAGTTTTCTCTTTATAATAGAAGGAAATGTTCACAAGTTTGTCACTATTATATTTTCGAGATATAACGCTTTTCTTCCATAATATAGTGTTCCTCAGACGTAAGACTTCTATATTATATGTGAGGTGTATGCAACTTATGTTGTATATACGATGTATATTTATCCTCTCCCCCTCCCCTACTTGCTTACAGCAAAAAAGACGAGCTGGGGAATCTCCCCTGCTCGTCAGTTGTCTTACTTCGTTCCGAATAAACGGTCACCAGCATCACCAAGACCTGGTACTACATATCCGTGGTCATTTAATTTCTCATCTAATGCTGCTACATAAATATCAACATCAGGATGTTCTTCTTGTACTACTTTTACCCCTTCTGGAGCTGCAACGATACACATTAATTTAATTTGTTTCGCACCGCGCTTTTTCAGAGAGTTAATTGCTTCAGCCGCAGAACCACCTGTTGCTAGCATCGGATCTAGTACGATAAAGTCACGCTCTTCTACATCCGTTGGAAGTTTCACATAGTATTCTACCGGTTGCAATGTTTTAGGGTCACGGTATAAACCAACGTGTCCTACTTTTGCTGCTGGAATTAATTTCAGAATTCCATCAACCATTCCTAAACCTGCACGTAAAATCGGAATTAAACCAAGTTTTTTACCAGCGATCACTTTTGTTGTCGCTTTGCTTACAGGTGTTTCAATTTCAATGTCCTTAAGTGGAAGGTCGCGAGTAATTTCGAAAGCCATTAAGCTTGCTACTTCGTCCACTAATTCACGAAAATCTTTCGTACCTGTATTCTTATCGCGAATATATGTAATCTTATGTTGAATTAACGGGTGATCAAATACATACAGTTTTCCCATGTGAATCTCTCCTTTAGATGATATTCATGCGTTTGCACGCTTTTTTACACTATTTACGATTGTAAAGAAAACGCTACTAATATTCAAGGGCAAATTTGGCAAAATCATGATTTTACAATGAATCTATCTAGTATCTTTACCAATTATGGGAGCTGTATCCTTCATTATATCGCCAAAATTTATTCATCATTTGTATACATACTTTAAAAATAATATATGTCCAAAAAAAAGACCGACAAAACAATTAAGTCTCGGCAGTCTTCTTCAATCTATTATAGATTTGGATACATTGGGAATTTGCTAGTTAACGCTTCTACACGCTTACGTGCTTCTTCTAATGCAGCTTCATTTTCATGATTTTTTAATGTATAAGCAATAAGTGACGCAATTTCATCCATTTCTTCTAAACCAAAACCACGAGATGTTACAGCTGCTGTACCGATACGTACACCACTTGTTACAAATGGGCTTGCTGTTTCAAATGGAATTGTATTTTTGTTCACTGTAATACCAACTTCATCTAATACGTGCTCTGCTACTTTACCTGTGATTTCTAAGTTACGAACATCAATCAAGATTAAGTGATTGTCTGTTCCGCCAGAAACAAGTGTAAGTCCTTCTTTTTGAAGACCTTCAGCTAAGCGGTTCGCATTGTTAATGATATTTTGTGCATATGTTTTGAAATCATCTTGAAGTGCTTCACCAAATGCAACAGCTTTTGCAGCGATTACGTGCATAAGTGGACCACCTTGAATACCAGGGAAGATTGATTTATCAATTTGTTTTGCAAATTGCTCTTCACATAAAATCATACCACCACGCGGACCACGTAACGTTTTATGTGTTGTCGTTGTAACGAAATGTGCATGTGGTACTGGATTTGGATGTAAACCAGCAGCTACTAAACCTGCGATATGTGCCATATCAACCATTAAATAAGCGCCCACTTCATCTGCAATCTCACGGAATCGCTTGAAATCGATAACACGAGGGTATGCACTTGCACCTGCAACGATTAATTTTGGTTTATGTTCTTTCGCTTTTGCTAATACATCATCGTAATTAATACGGTGAGAGTCAGCATCCACGCCATATTCTACGAAATTATATTGTACTCCACTGAAGTTAACAGGGCTTCCGTGTGTTAAGTGACCACCATGAGATAAGTTCATACCAAGTACTGTATCGCCTTGCTCTAAAATCGTGAAGTATACTGCCATGTTCGCTTGTGCACCAGAGTGTGGTTGAACATTTACGTGCTCTGCGCCGAAAATTTCTTTCACGCGATCACGTGCGATATCTTCTACTACGTCTACGTGTTCACAGCCACCATAGTAACGTTTTCCAGGATATCCTTCAGCATACTTATTCGTTAAAACAGAACCTTGTGCCTCCATTACTGCTTCACTTACGAAGTTTTCCGAAGCAATTAACTCAATCTTTGAACGCTGTCTTCCTAGTTCTGCCTCAATTGCAGCAAATACCTTTTCATCTTGACGTTTTAAATGATCCACCAAAATCCCCCTTTTCTGAACGAATTACATCGATTCCCAACAGTTTTTTCTTATTTATTCAGAAAAAACGAAAATTCAGGTTGTAATTCTTTCGAACCTTCATGTTTTCAACTACATTCTAACATGACTTTCTATATCATAAAAGAAAAAAAAGACCGAAAATCGGTCTTTTCTTTCTTCTATTATAAAGTCAGACAACATACCTTTTATCTTATGATAAACAGGTACTATATGACTTCCTAATTTCTCATATTTAACGGCAAGTGGTAGTCTCTTCCACTGCCGCATAGACAGCACGTGCTCCACCAATTAGTTTTCCACGTGTTTTGGCCATCGTTACATGCGCACTTCCAATTTCCTTCACACTTGTACGAACCGGAACAGCTACATGCTTTAAATGCATACCGATAAATGTATCACCAATATCCATTCCTGCATCAGCTTTAATAAACTCAACTACTACCGGATCTTTCAAATTGTGATACGCATATGTCCCCAATGCACCACCTGCTGATCTAACAGGCGTAACTGTTACAATTTCAAATTGATATTTTATCGCTACTTCTCTCTCAACCACTAAAGCACGGTTTAAATGCTCACAACATTGAAACGCTAATTCAATACCTGTTTGCTCTTGAAATTGTTTTAACTCAGAGAAAATCGCCTCTGCTACTTCCATCGTTCCTGATGTTCCAATTCTTTCGCCTAGCACTTCGCTCGTGCTACAACCCACTACAAAAACTTGACCGCTTTGTAATGAAGCTTGTTCTTGGAAATCAGAAAGCGACATTTGTAGCTGTTCTCTTACCTTTACGATTTCTGTCATTACGCCTCTTCCTTTCACAGGTTGGTTCACCAAATTATATTTCACACTACTGATAGTTAGAATCTATTACTTTGTTTCGTATGTTTTAATTTTTCCTACGCGGTTTTCGTGACGACCACCTTCATAATCAGTTGTTAACCAAATTTTCGCGATATCACGTGCTAGACCAGCACCAATTACACGCTCGCCCATTGCTAGCATGTTAGTGTCATTATGCTCTCTCGTCGCTTTCGCGCTGAAAGTATCATGAACTAACGCACAACGGATACCATTTACTTTGTTTGCTGCGATTGACATACCAATGCCTGTCCCACAAACTAAAATACCACGATCTACTTCACCATTCGCTACCATTTCAGCTGCTGGAAACGCAAAGTCAGGGTAATCAACAGAACCAGCTTCACATTCACAACCTAAATCAATATATTCAATATTTAACTCTTCTAATAAACTTACAAGTTCTTTGCGGATATTCATACCGCCGTGATCAGATGCTATTACTACTTTCATTTTTACCCCTCCAAAGTTTCAATCAATTATCTTCATTTCACACTCGCTACCTCATATAGGAAGAAGTGATCTCCAATATCGTATTATACACGAAACATCAACCTACTGAATGTTTTTTCAGTAAAGTTTGTACAAGTTTTTCCATCTCATCTAACGTTTCTTTATAAATAGAAAGCGAGCCTCCAAATGGATCTGAAATGTCCTTGCCTATACCTTCAGCTAATCCATATAACGTATTTAATTTCTTTTCAACGCTCGGATAATGCCCAAGTACAATTTGCTTATGGTTTTCTGTCATCGTTACGACAATATCAGCCCAATCAAGCAAAGTTTCATTTACTTGCTGCGCCGCATGATCAATTGAAATTCCTTTTTCAGCTAAAGCTTCCTTCGCATGTACCGATGCATCGCTCCCAGGATAGGCGAAAACACCAGCAGATTGCACTTCAAACTTATCTCCTCCGTGATGACGAAGCAACGCCTCAGCCATTGGACTACGACATGTATTGCCAGTACAAACAAATAACACTCGTTTCATTCAAACCCACCCCTATATTCGATTTCTTATCATTCATCATAACTTACATTAGAATAGAACAAAAGAAATGTGAATATACAAAAGGCGCATTTCTCTTATATTTTTTCTAAGAAAAATGCGCCTTATCCACATATATGTGAAACCCTATTTCCAAGTGCCTAGAGTATTTTAACATACATACTGAACACGCAACAAAAATAAGGAATCCATTTCATACGAAACGGATTCCTCTTATATTGCAATTATTTCATTGTAACTTTCATTACTTCTGTTGAACCTTTTGTAGCTGCTACGCCTACAGTTGTCTTAATAGACTCAGCTGCATCTGTGTTTGTAATAACAATTGGAGTAATTGTGCTTTTCGCTTTTTCACGGATTAATTCTAAGTCGAATGAGATTAATTTATCTCCAGCTTTCACAGCTTGGCCTTCAGAAACGTGAGCTTCGAAACCTTCACCTTCCATTTTTACAGTTTCTAATCCAACGTGGATTAAAATTTCTGTACCGTTTTTCGCTTTAATTCCGATAGCATGTTTTGTGTGGAATAATTGTACGATTTCACCATCAACTGGAGATACAACTACACCTTCAGTAGGATCAATTGCAACACCGTCACCCATCATACGACCAGCAAATACTGGATCTGGTACTTCTTCAATATTTTTCACTGCTCCAGTTAATGGAGCTACGATTGTTTCTTCATTTGTTTTTGAACCAAGACCGAATAATTTTTTAAACATAGGATAGTCCTCCTTATAATTTACCTAAAAGTTTATAGGGCAATCCCTAGTAAAACTCGGGATACATGTAAGACTTCATACTTCGAATATTATACTGTAAAAACGCTTTCGAAATAAATTATGTCATTACTAATAGACTCTTATTGTAGCGCTTCACAAAATTCCAGTCAATTCTGATTGTCTGAATAACAATTAGAAGTTAACTTCTATTTATATTTTCTCTTTTTTTGCCTAACTTGTCTAGAGGTCTTTACTACATTTTATTTTTTGTTGTTAATTTGTAAAATTTAATTCAAACTTTTTTCAAAATCCACTTGACTAAAGTAAGCAACTATTTTATCATTACTTACGTAAGGTAAGTTAATAACTTTTGGGAGGTTTTTTAAAAATGATGGATTTCGGTCTACTTATTATTCGTCTTATTATAGGAATTACATTCATGGGTCATGGCGCTCAAAAATTATTTGGTTGGTTCGGCGGTTACGGTTTAAAAGGAACAGGTGGCTGGATGGAGTCAATCGGTTTACGTCCTGGTGTATTTATGGCATTTATGGCTGGCGCAACTGAATTACTAGGTGGTTTCTTATTTGCATCAGGTATTTTCATTGTAGTTGGTTCATTATTTATCGTTGGAACAATGTTAATGGCTATCTTCACTGTTCACGGAAAAAATGGTTACTGGGTAACACAAAACGGATATGAATATAACTTAATGTTAATCGCTGTCGCTGTTGGTGTAGCTTTAATCGGACCTGGCGCATACGTTTTACTTTAATTTTTATCTCAAATTTGAGATTCTCGAAAAAGAACTTACTTCATTACAATTGAAGTAAGTTCTTTTTATGAAACAAAATATTATTTCCAGCAGGATTTTCTCATCGTTATCTTGTAAACAAACAATAAGTATTCATATTTAGAAAGGGGATTACAAGCATGTTATCCATTAATCCAAATGAACAAACTGAAAAAGATAATTACAAATTACTTACTGGAAGTATCATCCCTCGCCCTGTCGCATTCGTTACTTCTGTAACAAAAGAAGGTGTACTAAACGGAGCACCATATAGTTATTTCAATATTGTCGCTGCTAATCCACCACTTATCTCAGTATCTGTACAACGAAAAGCAGGAGAAAGAAAGGACACTTCCCGAAACGCAATTGAAAAAGGAGAATTTGTCGTACATATTTCTGACGAATCATATGTAGCAGCAATTAACGAAACAGCAGCTAACCTCCCGCCAAATGAAAGTGAAATTGAACTAGCAAAACTAACACCAATCGAAAGTGAAGTCATCTCTGTTCCAGGTGTAAAAGAAGCAAATATTCGAATGGAATGCGTATTAGAACGTGCAATTCCACTTGGCGGAACGGAAGACTCACCAGCTTGTGATCTACTAATTGGACGCGTCGTTCGTTTCCACGTTGCCGAACATCTATATGAAAAAGGGCGCATTCACGCCGAAGGACTCAAACCAATAAGCCGCCTAGCAGGACACAACTATGCAAAATTAGGAGAACAATTTGAATTAGTTAGGCCAATCTAAAAGCGGAAGCGGCTCGTTCAGAATGGGAGGAGGATGGAGCTTCTGACGTAGAGGCGCTTTTTGCCTCACAGGAAGACGCGAAGCCACCGACCATTCTAGCCGCTGAAGCTGGATAATATCTAAAAGTGGAAGCGGCTCGCTCAGAATCGCAGGGCACTTCAAGCTCTCGACCTTGAAGCGCTTTTTGCTTCATGCGAGAGAGCGAAATGACCGGAGATTCTAGCCGCTGAAGCTGGATAACATCTAAAAGCGGAGGCAGCTAGATTCCTCCCATCACTCAAATATAAAATCCCCTGCTTTTTAGCAGGGGATTTTATCATTGTAATTCTTCCTTCTTTTCCTCTAAAGTAGGCATTTTCTCTTTTTTCGGCTTCCCTAGCTTAATTACGAAGAAGTATAGGGAAAGCAATGTAATAAGAAAAACAATTAAAAACGGGTACGGAGAGTAAAAGGCACGCGCCGCCTCAGTCTTTCCCGCAACAAATTTCAATGACTCAATATCTAAAAACTCAGCAAACATTTGTACACCGAGCATACTAAACCAAAAAACAAAAAAACTAATAATAATACCAAAAACTTGCTTCAATCTCGTCATTCATCTCATCCTTTCTATATCTGTAATTTTTAGCGTAATAAATATAGTACAAACAAAATATTCACAGAAAGGAACTATCTCACCATTCACGAATTAACTTAATCCAACCTAACATCGAAATTTGCAAAATAATACCCCAAATTATAAGTCTTCTTAGCCATCGAGGAAAGAAGGTTAAAAATTTAACATACCATTCCAATAGCTTGTTCATAATTCCCTCCTACATAAAATTATATAGGAAAAAGGATATATAATCCAAACCCAACCAAAATGATACCACCTACTATCTCACCGTATGTACCGAGCATATCTTTCGCATGTCTCCCAATTAATAAACCAATCCACGCTAATAACATGCTAACAAATCCAAAAAGTAAAATCGTAATAATTGTCTGTGCCCCATAAATACCAAGACTAAGCCCTACTGAGAAACTATCTATACTGACGCCAAATGCAAATACGAATAAACTAATTCCAATAGGGGCAGTTCTAGTCTCTTCATTTTGTAAAATGGTCGAATATACGATATAAAACCCTAGTCCGATTAATAAAATAGCACCCGCAAAATGTGCGATATCTCCATATTTCTCTGATAAAAAACGACCTAGTACCATTCCTATAAACGGCATAATAATATGAAATATCCCTATCGTCATACCAATATACAGGATTTGTCTTAACTTTAGGGGCATCATCCCCATACCAAGACTCACCGAGAACGCATCCATCCCTAAGGCGAATGCCATAATTATTAAAGGTATTAGCTGTTCAAACGTCATTCATGCCCCTCCTTGGACGTGCTACTTCACAATATGCTTATCCAAGGAGAAATATTCTGTTTGCTAATCTTATCTTATCATTCAATAATAATATGATGTCCTGCCGCTTTTGTTAAACGATTCATAATTGCATTCCCTATTCCTTCATTAGGGAATGACTCACTAAAAATAACATCCACTTCACTTGCATCAAATGTTCTAAGTACATCATATAATTTAGTCGCAACGCTAGCTAAGTCACTTCTAACACCACAAGATAATATAACATCTGCACTATATACATGCTGATACTCTTCTGTCGTTAATACGCCTACTTTAAATCCTTCTTTCTTTTTCTCATCCACAAGATGCTGAATAAACTCACGTGAGCCCTCGACAATACTAAGTGGTGCTTTCGGCGCATAATGTGTGTATTTCATTCCAGGCGATTTCGGTTTTTCCTTCTCATCCTTTAAAGCTGGATCTAAAGAAACAGTACCTATCACCGCTTCTAATTGTTCTTTCGTAATCCCACCTGGACGTAATATTGTTGGAACCGTGCTTGTACAATCAATTACAGTTGATTCAACGCCTACTCCAGTTGCACCACCATCAACAATACCTGCAATCTTCCCATTCAAATCTTCATATACGTGAGAAGCTAATGTTGGACTTGGACGCCCTGAACGATTCGCACTTGGTGCCGCAACAGGTACATTCGCCTCTTCAATAAGAGCAAGTGCAATTGGATGATCAGGCATTCTTACTCCAACCGTATTAAGTCCTGCCGTCACCTTCTCTGAAATTCCTTCTTTTCTCGGCAAAATAATTGTTAATGGTCCTGGCCAAAAATGTGCCATTAACTTTTCTGCAACTGGTGGAATTTCTTTCACAATCCCATCTAACTGAGATTTTGTACCTATGTGGACAATGAGTGGATTATCACTCGGTCTTCCTTTCGCTTCGAAAATTTTCGCGATTGCTTCATCATCCATCGCGTTTGCCCCTAACCCATATACTGTTTCCGTAGGGAAAGCAACCGCCTCATTTTCTCTTAATAATTTTGCTGCTTCTTGTAACTGTGGATAATATTTTTTTCTTTCCACAACATTATCCACAACCCACATATTTGTATGCATTTTTTTCCACGTCCTTTTCTAGCCTTAAATACTTGTCTATTTTTAGTTTACTATGAGATTTATCCAAAAGACAAACAAGGTTTATCCACAAAATGTGGATAAACCTAATTAATCCGTGGATAACTTTGTGAATAGCTGACAATTTAGTATTATTGCATTCTGCTCTTTTATATTTTTACAAAAATGTTCTAGCTGTTGAATTCCCTCTGGAACCTCATCCTTTTCTATAGTAAAAAAGTCAAAGAACTGAAAGATCGGTACAGATTGTGGATGATTTGTTAGTAAGTACAATTGTTGAACACTTTTTTCTTTCATATACTGCAAAAACATTTCAAAAAAATATAAGAAAGTCTGTTTATCCACATGAGGTGTGAATAAACAAGAACGAATAAGTACATCTTCCCCACTTTGTTCATAACCAATTACAGCTCGTATTTCTTCCGCCTCTTCCAAAATCATAAATTGTGCGTACAACTCATTTATTTTATCATCTTTTTTATTAGCTTGTCCGAAAAAAGAATGTAATCTTTCCACATCTGCTTTCGTAGCAAAATACACTTTCTTCATAATAAATCCCTCCTCATTTTTATATATGAGGAGGGATTTATTAATAGTACTATTTAGAGAATAAAGATGTAAAAGCTTCTACAATAAACAATTTAACTTCTGGCTTTTCTTCTTCCTCTTCTACTTTTACATACTCATTTTGCTTTTCTTGTTTTTTCTCCACAGATTTCTCCACTTTTTCCACATTTTTCGTTTCTTCTTTACTTACAGGCTGCTCTTCGACTTTTGTTTCATTTTTCACTACTTTCTTTTCAGAAGCTGTTACTTTTTTTACTGCTTCCCGCTTTACAACTTTCGTTTCTTTTACCTCATCCTCTTTTTTCTCTTCTAAATTTACTACTTCTTCATTATCTATTTGTTTTACTTGCTCCTCTTCAGGAGATTCAGCCTTCACAACATGTTCTTCTTTCCTTACAGCTGTACCACTTGAAAAATCTAAGAAACACATCGGTGGAAATAATACACACCACCAGTTTGCCCCTTCACCTTCCCCAATTGTAATTAAGACTGCTTCATATTCCCCTGCCGGATAAATAAAATTCCCATATACCTTTGTAGGAAACTTTACATTCTTACTAAATTTCACTTGAAATGATTCTTTACTTCCTTCTCTTTTTAACGTATTTTCCACCGTTTTCTCGATTTCTGGAATATGACTTTGAATTACTTTGCGCGCCTCTTCAAATGAAGTTAAATCCGCTACCCATCCATCAATTTGTGCTTTTACTTCATCACGCACTTTACGCTTTAATGCCTGGTCTTTATCTGAATCACTATTTGCTAAAATTCGTAATCGAACGGCCTCTTTCGGAATAACTGAAGGCCCTTTCGCATCAGCTTTCATATATCCAAACTGCACAAGTAACTGTGCACCAATTAATAGTATAAGAAGATAAGCAATAACTTGTTTTTTCATTTCCTCCACCGTCCCTTCTACAAACAGTGTGGACAGACTTTCATCTTTCTAAACTATTAAATTCAAAATCTATATGAATTTTTCCACAAAAAAATAGAGTAAGGTGTGAACCTTACTCCATCTCTGCAAATACCATACGATCTTTTCCGTTAATATCGAAAACAACTTCAACATGAGCATGTGGAAAAGCTTGTTGTAACAATCTTTTTACATCCTCACCTTGTCCTACTCCAATTTCAAACGCCACAATCGCTTTCTTCTGCAACACATTCGGCAATTCTTCCATAAAACGGCGATAGAAATCTAATCCGTCTTCACCACCAACAAGTGCTCTCTTCGGCTCATGCTCTTTCACAACAGGAGAAAGACCACGCCAATCCTCTTCCGGTATATATGGAGGATTTGAAACAACAACATCTAGCTTTTGACCCGTTTTATGAAATGGTGACAATAAATCACCGTGATAGAACGTTACTTCTGCACCTAAAGCTTTTGCATTTTCTTTTGCAACTTCAATCGACTCTTGTGCAATATCTACTGTATACACATGAAGATTTTTATTTTCTAAAGCAAGCGTAATAGAAATCGCTCCACTACCTGTACCTATATCTGCTACATGTAGTTTCTCATCACCAAAATGGCGCTCGATTCTTTCTAATACTCCCACTATAAGCTCTTCTGTTTCCGGCCTTGGTATTAATACTTCTTCATTCACAAAGAAAGACCGTCCATAAAACATTTCATAACCAATCATATATTGAATAGGAATACCTTCTACATGCTTATGGATAAACTCCGTAAAGCTTTTCTCTTGTTCCTCAGTTATTTCTTCACGCATATTCATAAGTAATCCTGTTCTGTTCACCTTTAATACATGACAAAGGACAATTTCTCCCGCATTTTCATCTCGTCCATTTTCCTGTAAAAAAGAAGAAGCCCATTTCAGGGCTTCATAGACACGCATTACTCAGCTGCCTCCATCTTTTGAGCCTGATCTTCCATCACTAAGGCATTGATGAAATCATCTAACTTACCTTGTAAGATTTGATCTAGCTTTTGAATCGTTAAACCGATTCGATGGTCTGTAACACGGTTTTGCGGGAAGTTATACGTACGAATACGCTCTGAACGATCTCCCGTACCAACAGCTTGTTTACGGTTTTGATCATACTCAGCTTGCGCTTCTTGTCTAAACTTATCATAAACACGTGCGCGTAATACTTTCATCGCTTTTTCTTTATTCTTGATCTGTGATTTCTCATCCTGACAAGATACAACTACACCAGTCGGTAAATGCGTTAAACGCACCGCTGACATCGTTGTATTAACGCTCTGTCCACCAGGTCCACTAGAAGCGAATGTATCAACACGAACATCTTTCTCATGAATATCAATTTCTACTTCTTCTGCCTCTGGTAATACAGCTACAGTTGCTGTAGATGTATGAATACGTCCACCAGATTCCGTTTCAGGAACACGTTGTACACGGTGAGCACCATTCTCGAATTTCAGCTTCGCGAAAGCACCTTTACCATTAATCATAAAGATAATCTCTTTATATCCACCTAACTCTGTATAGCTAGCCTCAATAATCTCCGTTTTCCAGCCCTGTACCTCAGCGTAACGGCTATACATACGGTATAAGTCACCAGCAAATAAAGCTGCCTCGTCTCCACCAGCAGCTCCACGAACCTCAACGATAACGTTCTTATCATCATTAGGGTCTTTTGGAACAAGTAAAATTTTCAGACGCTCTGATAATGTTTTATCTTGTGATTCTAACTCAGAAACTTCTTCTTTTACCATTTCACGCATTTCTGCGTCTAACTTATCTTCTAACATTGCTTTCGCATCTTTTAATTGCTCACGAACATCCTTATACTCACGATACACCTCTACCGTTTCCTGTATATCAGACTGTTCCTTTGAATATTCACGAAGCTTATTTGAATCACTAATAATCGCTGGATCACTTAACAATTCATTTAACTTCTCATAACGATTTTCTACAGCTTGCAAACGATCTAACACATCATTCACCTCTACATCCTAGTATCTAATACAAATAGTATATGGTACTTACTCAAAAAAACGCAAATTATATTTAAAAGCGCAAGCGGCTCGCTCAGAATTGCAGGCCATTGGAGCTCTCGACCTTGAAGCGCTTTTTGCTTCGAGCGAGAGAGCGAAATGGCCGGAGATTCTAGCCGCTGGAGCTAGATAATATATTTAAAAGTGGCAGTGGCTCTTTCAGCTCTGACCAACTAAGGTTCTTTCGACCTAAAGGTGCTTTTTACCTTTCGGGCGGAAGGTTCTTAGATGCGAAGAGCTAGCCACCGGAACTAGATATATTTAAAAGCGTAAGCGGATCACACCACTCACACTCTCTATTTTGAAAAAAACCCGCCTTGCGCAGCGAGTTTTACTTATCTTTGTTTGCAGGTACTGCATGACAATGACGACAACGTGGTTCATACGATTCTGCAGCTCCAACTAAAATAATTGGATCATCAAATGCCGCTGGTTCTCCATCAATTAATCGTTGTGTACGACTTGCTGGAGATCCACATACAGAACATACTGCTTGTAGTTTTGTCACATGTTCAGCAATCGCCATCAGCTGAGGAACTTGTCCAAATGGTAGACCACGGAAATCTTGGTCTAAACCAGCTACAATGACACGATAGCCACGATTTGCCAATACTTGCACCACTTCCACAATGTCCCCATCAAAAAATTGCACCTCATCGATTGCAATAACATCCAGCTCTTCTGTAATATGTTCAAATATATCCTTTGAAGCTGAAACAGGAACTGCTTTTACCTTTAATCCGTTATGTGATACAACATCTTCTTCACTATATCGATTATCAATACATGGTTTAAATACAATTGCATGTTGTTTTGCAAATTGCGTACGGCGCACACGGCGGATTAGCTCTTCTGACTTGCCAGAAAACATACTACCGCAAATCACTTCAATCCAGCCATTTTGATTTATTAAGTACATGAAGCTCTCCTTTCATCTACTTTTCAGTTAAAAGTAGGGTAAAGGTATAATATTTTCGCAAAAAAAACAGACAAGCGAATACATACACTTGCCTGTTTTATGTTTTTATTACTTAAGACCGTATTTCTTATTGAAGCGGTCAACGCGTCCGTCTGCAGTAGCAAACTTCTGACGTCCAGTGTAGAATGGGTGAGAATCAGAACTGATCTCAACTTTTAGTAATGGATAAGTGTTACCATCTTCCCACTCAACAGTTTCGTTAGATCCTTTAGTAGATCCGCTTAAGAATTTGAAGCCTGTGTTTGTGTCCATGAATACAACTTTCTTGTAATCTGGGTGAATTCCTGCTTTCATTCTTTTCATCTCCTTCCGCCCTGAATCATTTTCGAAACAGAGTTTTTCATCTTCAGCTGCATACACAACTATATTGATGAAACACATATGATGAAATTATAACAAGGCTAACTTCATTTTGCAACTACCTGTTTTTGTCTTTTGAAATTAAAAGTGTAGACGGCTCGTTTAGCTCTGACCGGCTAAGGTTCTCTCGCACAAAAGGTGCTTTTTACCTTTAGTGCGGGAGGTTCTTAGACACGAAGAGCTAGCCGTCGGAACTAGATACAATTTAAAAGCAGAAGCGGCTCGTTCAGAATGGGAGGGGGATGGAGCTTCTGACGTAGAGGTGCTTTTTACCTTGTAGGAAGACGCGAAGCCATCGACCATTCTAGCCGCTGGAGGGAGCTCATCCAGCTCTGACTAACTCAGGTTCTTTCACTTATTTCTCTCTTTAATATCACCTAAACAGCATAAAAAACTCGCTTACTATAAAATAAGCGAGTCTTGATTTTTTCCCTTTACTTAGTTGTTACATACCTTTTCGAGTCTGCAACAATGTTTTGTAAAAACTCTTCATTTGTCTTCGTTTGACGAAGCTTACGTAAGAAACTTTCAACAAAGTCTGGTGTATCACGCATTGTCTTACGAATGCCCCATAACTTGTCTAAATGTTCTTTTGGAATTAATAGATCTTCTTTACGTGTACCAGAACGACGAATATCAATCGCTGGGAAGATACGACGTTCAGCTAATGAACGATCTAAGTGAAGTTCCATATTTCCAGTTCCTTTAAATTCCTCGTAAATAACATCGTCCATACGTGATCCTGTATCAACAAGGGCTGTTGCTAAAATTGTTAAGCTACCGCCTTCTTCAATATTACGTGCAGCTCCAAAGAAACGCTTCGGTCTATGGAAGGCAGCTGGATCGATACCACCTGATAATGTTCTACCACTTGGTGGAATAACGAGGTTGTAAGCTCGAGCTAAACGGGTAATACTATCCATTAAAATGATAACATCTTTCTTGTGCTCTACAAGACGCATCGCACGTTCTAACACAAGCTCCGCTACTTTAATATGATTTTCTGGTACTTCATCAAAAGTAGAACTTACAACATCTCCTTTAACAGAACGTTCAATGTCTGTTACTTCCTCTGGACGCTCATCAATTAAAAGTACAATTAGTTCTGCTTCCGGATGATTTGTTGTAACACTGTGCGCGATTTCTTTTAATAGACTTGTTTTACCAGCCTTTGGAGGCGCAACAATTAAACCACGTTGTCCAAATCCAACTGGTGCGATTAAATCCATGATGCGTGTCGGTAACTTTTTCGGTTCCGTTTCCAATTTCATTTGGCGATCTGGGTATAATGGTGTTAATGCAGGGAAATGCACACGCTCTTTTGCTGAATCTGGATCATCTCCGTTTACAGCTTCAACTTGTAATAACCCAAAATAGCGTTCATTTTCTTTCGGAGGTCGTACTTTACCAGAAACCTTATCTCCATTACGTAAATCGAAACGACGAATTTGCGAAGCTGAGATATAAATATCTTCTGAGCTTGGAGAATAGTTGATAGGACGTAGGAATCCAAATCCTTCTGATTGAATAATTTCTAATACGCCTTCCATGAAAAAGAAACCTTCTTTTTCTGCTCGAGCTTTCAAAATAGAAAAAATCAGCTCTTTTTTCGTTAACTTGCTATAATACGAAATCTTAAATTCTTTCGCAAGCTCGTATAACTCTTTTAATTTCATGTTTTCTAATGCTGCAATTGACAAATTCATTCAGACACCACACTTTAACGTTATTCTCTTTTTTCATGGGTAAAGGGAAAAAATACGGAAGGCAAATAATTAATAATGAAAGGCAATAAGTTCAAGTAGGGTAATATTCACTATTGTAACCCTTTTATCTAGTTTTAATCAATACGTTGGAACACAAATACAAGAAGCGAAGACAAGAAAATTTGTCTTCGCTTCTTATTTAATTTAGTTCCAGCTCCGATAGTTAGAAAGATCGACCATTTTAACCTTTCTGAAGGAGCTGCTTACGCTTTTTATTTAATAACCAAGTTTGGTTTTTTATTTAAGCTATGACGACCATCTACGAAGCGAACTGTGCCTGATTTTGCGCGCATAACAAGGGATTGCGTTGTTCCTACGCTACCTTTAAATTGAACACCGCGTAATAGTTCTCCATCTGTTACGCCTGTTGCTGCAAAGATTGCATCGTCACCTTTTACTAAGTCCTCCATGCGAAGGATACGATTAATGTCTTCTATGCCCATTTTTTTACAACGTGCTAATTCAGCTTCGTTTTGTGGCAATAGTTTTCCGTGAATTTCTCCACCTAAACATTTTAAAGCAACTGCTGCTAATACACCTTCAGGTGCTCCACCAGATCCAAATAAAATATCTACACCTGTACGATCAAACGCTGTATTAATCGCTCCAGCTACATCTCCATCATTAATCAATTTAATGCGCGCACCAGCTTTACGAATTTCTTCAATAATTTCTTGATGACGTGGACGATTTAAAACTGTCGCTACAACATCTTCAATATCTTTATTTTTCGCTTTCGCAACTGCACGTAAGTTATCAATAATAGGCGCATCAATGTCGACCGCCCCAACTGCTTCTGGGCCAACCGCGATTTTATCCATGTACATGTCAGGGGCATGTAACAAATTACCGTGGTCTGCAATTGCAATGACAGCAAGAGCATTCCAGCCACCAGCTGCTACGATGTTTGTCCCTTCTAAAGGATCAACCGCAACGTCTACACGTGGTCCATATCCTGTACCTAATTTCTCTCCGATATATAGCATTGGTGCTTCATCCATCTCACCTTCACCAATTACAACTGTACCTTTCATCGGAATTGTATCAAATACATCACGCATAGCTGATGTTGCTGCACCGTCTGCCTCATCCTTTTTCCCGCGCCCCATCCAACGCGCTGATGATAAAGCTGCAGCCTCTGTTACACGTACTAACTCCATAGATAAACTTCTTTCCACGATAATCCCTCTCCTTTAAGCCTTTATATTTCTGCCGTATTTTGTGAACCGTGTTTTTCTATAAAGTGTACTTCCGCAAGTAGTGATGCTTCGCTTCCCCCTTGCGGAAGTATCACTTATGCGTTCTTCATTTCTTCAATTTCTTGCTTTGTCATTTGTTCTCGCCAAATGTTTGCACCAAGCCCTTTAAGCTTGTCCACTATATTCTCATAACCTCGATCAATATGCTCAAGTCCTGTTACTTCTGTAATTCCATCTGCCATTAACCCTGCAATAACAAGTGCCGCTCCTGCTCGTAAATCACTCGCCTTCACTTTTGCACCTTGCAGTAACACAGGACCAGTTACAATTGCCGAACGACCCTCTACTTTAATTTGAGCATTCATACGACGTAATTCATCAATGTGTTTGAAACGGGCACCGTAAATTGTATCTGTTACAACTCCCGTCCCGTGTGCCTTTGTTAAAAGCGTCGTAAACGGCTGTTGTAAATCCGTTGGAAAACCTGGATATACAAGCGTTTTGATATCAACTACTTTTAACTTTCTATTACCGTTCACCGTAATTTGATCATCGTTCGTTTCAACTTGAACACCAGCTTCTCTTAGCTTTGCAGTAACTGATTCTAAATGCTGAGGAATAACGTTATCAACCGTTACTTCTCCTCCTGATGCAGCTCCTAGAATCATATACGTACCAGCTTCAATACGATCTGGGATGATAGTATGGTGACAACCATGTAAAGAGTCAACACCATCTATTCGGATTACGTCAGTACCAGCACCTTTAATACGTGCTCCCATGCTTGTTAACAATGTAGCTACATCAATGATCTCAGGCTCTTTCGCTGCATTTTCAATAACAGTTCTACCTTTCGCTCGTACAGCTGCTAGCATAATATTAATCGTAGCTCCTACACTAACAACATCTAAATAAATACGTGCCCCGCGTAGCTCATCTGCTCTTAAATAGATGGCACCTTGTTCATTCGTAACATGTGCACCTAGCGCTTCAAACCCTTTAATATGCTGATCAATCGGCCTCGGTCCTAAATGACATCCACCCGGAAGCCCAATAACAGCTTTTTTAAAACGGCCAAGCATTGCACCCATTAAATAATAAGAAGCGCGCAATTTTTTCACTTTTCCATTTGGCAAAGGCATTGCAACCATGTTAGAAGGATCGACTACCATCTCTTCCTCCTGTCCATAAGTTACTTTCCCTCCAATTTCCTCTAGTAAGTCTCCTAACATTTTCACGTCCGAAATATTAGGGACACCACCAATAGTTACTGGAGTATCTGCTAAAATTGTCGCTGGAATTAATGCAACGGCACTGTTCTTTGCACCACTTACTCGAATTGTTCCATTTAAAGCTCTTCCGCCTTCAATTAGCAATTTTTCCATATTGAGCTCCCTTCTTGTGAATGTATTTACTTTCTATCTTTTTATAGAAAGCTCCCCTTAAGAATCTCAATTACTCTTTCCATCCCAAAACTCAATAAATAGGAAACCATTATCTTCATTTCTCCTGTAGCACGAATAGATAAAGATCAACTATTCATCGAATTTACTTTATCAATTTAGATACGTTATCACATTTATTAATAGGACTATGCACATTATTTTCTATTTAAAAACCAAAAATGATAAAATCTTTAGACTTGTTCACGCTTTCATTATACAACGAAAGGAAACCGTCTAAAAGACTAGACGGTTTCCAAAACGGAATTTTATTCTTACGCTTTACCGTTAGAACCGAATTCGCGAATTTTACCAATAACAGTTGCTTTGATAGCGTCGCGGCCAGGTCCGATAAATTTACGAGGATCGTAAACTTCTTGGTCTTTATTTAATACTTCACGAACAGCTTTTGTAAACTCGATTTGGTTCTCAGTGTTTACGTTGATTTTTGAAGTACCTAAAGAGATAGCTTTTTCGATATCAGCAGTTGGGATACCAGTACCACCATGTAATACTAAAGGTACGCCAGTGAAGTCACGAACTTGTTCCATTTCAGCGAATCCTAAGTTAGGCTCACCTTTGTAAGGACCGTGTACAGAACCTAAAGCTGGAGCTAGGCAATCGATACCTGTTGCTTCAACAAGGTGCTTACACTCTGCTGGGTCAGCGTAAATTACGCCTTCAGCGATTACGTCGTCTTCTTGTCCGCCAACTGTTCCAAGCTCAGCTTCAACAGATACGTTACGAGCGTGTGCGTATTCTACTACTTGTTTAGTAGTTTCAACGTTTTCTTCGAATGGGTGGTGAGAAGCGTCGATCATTACAGATGTGAAACCTGCATCGATTGCTTCTTTACATTTTTCGAAGCTTGAACCATGGTCAAGGTGAATCGCTACAGGAACAGTGATGTTCATTTCTTCGATTAAAGCTTTAACCATAGCTACAACTGTTTTGAAACCAGTCATATGACGAGCTGCACCCTCAGATACACCTAGGATTACAGGAGATTTTTCTTCTTCCGCAGCAGCTAAGATAGCTTGAGTCCACTCTAAGTTGTTCATGTTGAATTGACCAACTGCGTATTTTCCTTCTAGTGCTTTGTTTAGCATTTCTTTCATAGAAACTAAAGGCATGGTGAATCCTCCTAAAAAACGTTTTTTGTATCCGATAAGTTCTTATCGCTGGTAGTATGACCAGAATAAGGTAAAATATGTATATCTACATACCGGACTTTTTTCTACACTCAATAGGATAACAACTTGTACTCAAAAACTCAACCGTATTCACCTGCACAATAGTCCATGTAAACGCTTTTTTCCATATTTTTTATAAAAAATTCATTTTTATGCCTCTACAGCGAGCTCATTTCTCACAGCTTGACGAATTTCATCAATATCAAATGGTTTAGCAAAATGCATTAAAGCTCCTAAATCTTTTGCTTCTTGGATCATATCAAGCTCTCCATAAGCAGTCATTAAAATTACTTTAATACTCTCATCAATTTCTTTTACATGCTTTAAAATCTCTATACCATCCATGCCTGGAATTTTCATATCTAACACTACTAAATCTGGATTATCTTTTTTCACGATATCTAAAGCTTGAAATCCATTCGCTGCTTGGAATGTCTGATAACCTTCTTTTTGGAACACTTCATGTAATAACACACGAATCCCATATTGATCATCAACGATTAAAATTTTACCTTCCATAATTCCCAACCTTTCTGTGTAAGTACAAGATTTAAAGCTTCTTATATCTTAACGATTTAATTTCGCTATTCTTTGGCAAATTCCTTCCTATTCTTTCTTATTTTACCGTTTCCTATTTTGTTATGCTACCCTACGATTTCACCTTTCTAAAAAAATAAATTATAATGAAAGCCGGCAAACACGTACGAAGGGAGTAACATTATGTTAAAAATTTTTTCAACTCAATTAAGTGGTTATTTCTCCAGAGTTTCTCAAAAAGAAGAAATGAATATAGAAGATAGCGCTCGTTTACTTGCTCAAGCATTAGTTGGCGATGGTTTCATTTATTTACATGGTACAAATGAAATGGAGGGCGTTGTTGCCGAGGCACTATTCGGTGCTGAACCAATGAAGCAAGCAAAACGCTTATTTGAAAATGGTAAAGAAGCAGAAGTAACCTCTGCGGATCGTGTACTTCTTATTAGCCGTTTTTCAACAGATGAAGCGGTTGTAGAAATTGCAAAAAAACTACAAGAAGAGGGACACTCTATTGTCGGCATTTCTGCTCTTCAAGAAGGTACGGAATCACTCGAACGATATACAGACGTACATATTGATACAAAACTGTTACAAGGTCTTATTCCAGACGATGAAGGTAATCGCTACGGATTCCCAAGTTTAATAGTAGCCTTATTTGCTTATCACGGGATCAAATTCACAATCGATGAAATGTTAAATGAATATTAAAAAAAGCGCCTTATTTCAGGCGCTTTTTTTATTACTTGCTCTCTTTATTCGTAATAGAAGCTCTTACGAAGTCATGGAACAATGGTTGTGGACGGTTTGGACGAGAAACAAGTTCTGGGTGGAACTGTGCTGCCACGAACCAAGGATGATCTTTTAATTCAATGATTTCAACTAGACGACCGTCTGGGCTTGTACCAGAGAATACAAATCCTTCTTTTTCCATATCCGGACGGAACTGGTTGTTGAACTCATAACGATGACGATGACGTTCATATACAACCGGCTCATTATAAGCATTGTAAGCATTTGTTTCTTCAGCAAGCTTACATGGGTATAGACCAAGACGAAGTGTACCACCTAGGTCCTCTACATCTTTTTGTTCTGGTAATAAGTCGATGATTGCATATGGTGTGTCAGGGTTGATTTCAGAAGAGTTAGCACCTTCTAAACCTAATACATTACGTGCAAATTCGATTGATGCAAGTTGCATACCTAAGCAAATTCCTAAGAATGGAACTTTGTTTTCACGAGCATATTGAATCGCAACGATTTTACCTTCTACACCACGATCACCGAAGCCACCTGGTACAAGGATACCATCTGTATCGCCAACTAATTCTTTTACGTTTTCTGCTGTTACGTGCTCAGCATTTACCCATTTTACTTCTACATCTGTGTCGAATGAGTAACCAGCATGACGAAGTGCTTCTACAACAGAAATATAAGCATCTTGAAGTTCTACATATTTACCAACAAGAGCGATTTTTGTTTTCTTAGAAAGATTACGCACTTTGTTAACTAGAGCAGTCCACTCTGTCATATCTGCAGCTGGATTGTCTAATTTTAAGTGGTCACAAACGATTTGGTCCATGTTTTGTTCTTGAAGAGATAATGGGACCGCATATAAAGTATCTGCATCGCGAGCTTCGATAACCGCTTTTGTATCGATGTCACAGAATAATGCAAGCTTGTCTTTCATATCTTGAGAAACAGGCATTTCTGTACGAACAACGATAATGTTTGGTTGAATACCTAAGCTACGAAGTTCTTTAACACTATGTTGTGTTGGTTTTGTCTTCATTTCACCCGCTGCTTTTAAGTACGGGATTAACGTACAGTGAATGTACATTACATTGTCACGACCGATGTCGCTCTTAATTTGACGGATTGCTTCTAAGAATGGTAGAGACTCGATGTCACCAACAGTTCCACCGATTTCTGTAATAACAACATCCGCATTTGTTTCACGACCAGAACGATATACGCGTTCTTTAATTTCGTTAGTAATGTGAGGAATAACTTGAACGGTTCCTCCTAAATATTCACCGCGACGCTCTTTTTGAAGAACTGAAGAGTAAATTTTACCTGTTGTTACGTTGCTGTATTTGTTTAAGTTAATGTCGATGAAACGCTCATAGTGACCAAGGTCTAAGTCAGTTTCTGCGCCATCATCTGTTACGAATACCTCACCGTGTTGATATGGGCTCATAGTCCCTGGGTCTACGTTAATGTATGGATCAAACTTTTGAATCGTTACGTTTAAACCACGATTTTTTAAAAGTCTTCCAAGAGATGCTGCTGTAATACCTTTTCCTAAAGACGATACTACACCGCCTGTTACAAAAATATACTTAGTCATGAAAAAGCTCCCTTCTATTTTGCTGTTATATAATCACCGTTGCAAAGCGCAACGTATGTAGATAACACTGTATCCATCTTATTGTTAGACTCTTTTTATTTTCTAAACAAAAAACAAAAAAGAAAATTGCTCCCCTCATCACAAAAAGTAATAAGTAGGGAGCAATTTTCTTTTATATTTACACTTTAAAAGTATTATCGTCCTTTTTTAAAGAGCCCAAAAATGATTCTACATGGACGATAATGAAAAGTCAAGAACTACAGTTCTTCCTCTTCTTCTTCTTCAGTTTCGTCATACTCAAGTTCTTCTTCAGCGAAGTCGTCGTCATCTTCGTCTAAATCATCAAGATCGTCGTCATCTCCGTCTTCTTCTTCAAGAACCTTGTCCAAATCTTCTACATCATCATCTTCGTCTTCACTTACGTCTGCATCGTCGAAGTCATCTTCATCTTCTTCAATGTAGTCGTCAAAACCGTCTTCTTCAACTTTACGTTTCTTCTTCGGTTTTGGTTGAGGCAAGATTTCTTCATCAATTTGCTCGTATGGGTACCAGCTGCGTAGCCCCCAACGATTTTCTCCTAAATTAATGAAACGTCCATCAATGTTTAAGTCTGTATAAAATTGTGCGATTTTCGCATTAACTTGCTCTTGAGATAGTCCCAGCACTTGAGCGATTTCTTGAACCAACTCGTTGAATGTCGTTGCTTGTTTTTTATCCCCTAAAACGCTATGTACAACTTCAATCATTGAACATTCTTTTAGCTCTTCTGGTGAATATTGCTTAAAATCCACTTATGCGGCACTTCCTTTCATCAAATATAACCTTATATATAACGGCCTGCTTAAAAAAATCCATACTATTCATTATAAACAAAAGTCGCACAAATATGCTACAAAAAAAACGGGAAACTTTTATAGGGTAGTAAAATTATAATTTGTCTGTTCCTTATTTCGGAAGCATATGGGCCCCTTGCAATACATACCTAATTTGCATTTCTGTATATTCTTCGAGCGTATACAGTTTTTGCAGCGCCCAGCGTCTAAATCCCCACATCTGTCCTTGTATAAAAATATTATGGGCAAGAAGCTGTATTTCTTTTTTATTTAATGTAAATGTTCCATTTTCCGTACACTGTTCTAAAATATTCTCGAACATTCCTACCATTTGAAACTCCTTTTCTAATACATACGGAAGTGATTCTTTCGGTAAAAAGCGTACCTCTTGATACATTATCAATACTTCTTCCTGTAATTCATCCATCACTTTAAAATAATTCGTTATTGCTATCTTTAAACTTTCTACACTCCCTTTTTCTGTACAAACTACTTCCTCTAATCTTTCTTTTACATGTTCATAAATACTATCACAAACTAAATACAAAACATCATCTTTTGTACGAATATACTCATAAAGTGTCCCTATACTAAATCCAGCCGCTTTTGCAATTTCTCTCGTTGTTGTACGCGGAAATCCTTTTTGTTTAAACAGTTGCACCGCACCTTTAATCATTTGCTCACGTCTTAACGCAACTAATTTTTCATCTTTCACCGATGCATGTACATTATGTTTAACCATTCCCTTCACCTCTCTCTATTATTTTTTGGAAGGAAAAAGCGTAGGAAAATACCTACGCTTTCGTTCCTACTTCGTTAACATACGAGAAATTACAAGCCTCTGAATCTCTTGTGTTCCTTCATATATTTGTGTAATTTTTGCATCTCGCATATAACGCTCTACTGGATAATCTTTCGTATAACCGTAACCACCAAATACTTGCACCGCTTCAGTCGTCACCCTCATCGCTGTATCTCCTGCAAATACTTTTGACATCGCTGACTCTTTTCCATACGGAAGCCCTTCTGATTCAAGCCAAGCCGCTTGATATGTTAAAAGGCGTGCCGCTTCTACATCTGTTGCCATATCCGCAAGTTTAAAGCCAATCCCTTGCTGCGCCGCAATTGGTTTTCCAAATTGATGGCGCTCCCTTGCATATTCTACAGAAGCATCTAAAGCCCCTTGTGCAATACCAACAGCTTGCGCCGCAATACCGTTACGACCTCCATCTAATGTTTGCATCGCAACTTTAAACCCTTGCCCCTCTTCTCCAAGTAGATTCTCTACAGGAATACGGCAATCTTCAAACATAATTTCAGTCGTTGGTGAAGAGCGAATCCCTAGCTTGCTCTCCTTCTTCCCAACTGAAAATCCCGGTGTATCACTTTCTACAATAAATGCACTCGTACCGCGCTGCTTTGATTCAGGATCAGTTAGCGCAAAAACAACGTAAATATCAGCAATACCGCCATTTGTAATGAAAATTTTTGATCCATTTAAAATATAATGGTCTCCATCTCTCTTTGCGATTGTCTTCATTCCACCAGCATCCGATCCAGATCCTGGCTCCGTTAAGCCGTATGCACCAATTTTCTTTCCTTCAGCCATCGGTCGTAAAAACTTTTGCTTTTGCTCTTCCGTCCCAAATTTAAAAATTGGCCATCCTGCAAGTGAAGTATGCGCGGACAGTGTTACGCCTGTTGAAGCACAAACGCGGGATAATTCTTCAATAGCGATTACGTACGCTAAGTAATCGCTTCCAATTCCACCGTACTCTTCAGGCCACGGAATACCGGTTAAACCAAGCTCTGCCATTTGATCAAATAATTCTCGATCAAATCGCTCTTCCTCATCACGCTCAGCTGCTGTTGGTGCCACTTCATTTTTAGCAAAATCTCGAACCATTTTTCTTATCATTTCATGTTCTTCTGATAGTTTAAAATGCATCTCCGTCTCCCCCTCGCCCTTTTATAAAGCACGGCTAATAACAAGTTTCTGTATTTCACTTGTTCCTTCATATATTTGCGTGATTTTCGCATCACGGAAAAATCGTTCTACTGGATAGTCTTTCGTATAACCGTAACCACCAAACACTTGCACCGCCTCAATCGCGACTTCAACCGCTGTCTTAGAAGCAAATAATTTCGCAATAGATGCTTCTTTACCGCATGGTAAGCCCTGTGCCCTAAGAGATGCCGCTCTATATACGAGTAACCTTGCTGCTTCGACACTTGTTGCCATATCTGCAAGCTTGAAGCCAATCCCTTGCTGCGCCGCAATTGGCTTCCCGAATTGCTCTCTTTCTTTTGCATAATCAATTGCACAGCCAAGCGCCGCTTCAGCAATTCCTAACGCCTGCGCACCGATTCCAATTCGCCCAACATCTAAATTCGCCATTGCCACCTTAAATCCTTGTCCTTCTTCCCCAAGTAAATTCTCAGCTGGCACTTTCATATCTTCAAAAGTAAGTTGTACTGTACGAGAACCGAGAAGTCCCATCTTATGTTCATCTTTTCCAATGATTAAACCAGGTGTATCTTTCTCTACTATAAATGCAGAAATACCACTTTTTCCTGCCTCTGGATTTGTAGAAGCGAATACAATGTATGTACTTGCTTCACCACCATTTGTAATAAACACTTTCGATCCATTAATAATATAATGATCACCTTTTTTCACAGCTCTTGATTTCAAACTCCCTGCATCTGATCCTGCATTTGGCTCTGTTAAAGCAAATGCACCTAAATATTCCCCAGTTGCAAGTTTAGAAACATATTTTTTCTTCTGTTCTTCTGTTCCGAAATATAAAATCGGATTCATTCCAACTGACGTATGTACAGCTAAAATTACACCAACTGTTGCACTTACCTTTGAGATTTCCTCAATTGCTAGAATGTAAGATATAAAGTCCATTTCTGCCCCACCGTATTTTGCAGGCGCTGGAATACCCATTAATCCAAGCTCACCCATCTTTTGCAAAATCTCTTTCGGGAACACCCCTTGTTCCATACTAGGAACAAAGGGAGCTATTTCCTTCTGTGCAAAATCCCGAACCATTTTCCTCATCATTTGCTGCTCTTCATTAAAACGAAAGTTCATATATTCCGCCTCCATTTGCTATATATCCTTTAAATAATTTGGTAAGACCACTATGTTGTAACAAAGGGGGCATTTATTCGTAAACGTAGAATCCACGACCTGTTTTACGCCCTAACCATCCTGCATTCACATACTTACGTAATAACGGACATGGGCGATATTTACTATCTCCTAATCCTTCATGCAACACTTCCATAATGTATAAACACGTATCTAAACCGATAAAATCGGCGAGTGTCAAAGGCCCCATCGGATGGTTCATACCAAGCTTCATGACTTCATCAATTGCTTCTTTCGTCGCTACACCTTCATATAACGTATAAATTGCTTCGTTAATCATCGGTAGCAAAATACGATTTGATACAAAACCTGGGAAATCATTCACTTCAACTGGTACTTTCCCAATTTTTTTCGTAATATCTTCAATTGCTTCATATACCGCATCATCGGTAGCCAAACCACGAATAATCTCAACAAGCTTCATAACTGGAACTGGATTCATAAAGTGCATACCGATTACTTTTTCCGGACGCTTCGTTACCGCTGCAATTTCTGTAATTGGCAGAGATGACGTATTCGTTGCTAAAATTGCGTGTTCTGGAGCAATTTCATCTAGATTCGCAAAGATTTTCTTTTTAATATCCATTTTCTCAACAGCGGCTTCAATAATAAGATCCGCTTCTTTCACACAATCTAAATCAAGCGTTACTGTAAGACGATTTAATGTGGCTTCCTTCTCTTCTTCCTTCATACGTCCTTTTTCTACTTGCCGTGCTAAGTTTTTCGTAATGATAGCCAATCCTCTATCTAATTGCTCTTGCTTTAAATCTTGTACCTTCACGTCATATCCTGCCATTGCACATACTTGTGCAATTCCTGATCCCATTTGCCCTGCACCAATTACAACAATGTTTTGTACACCCATTTTTTCTTCCCCCTTAATTGTTAATAAATTTTATACCCTCGAACTTTAATTAGTGAACTTCAATCATCACTGCGTCCCCTTGACCGCCACCGCTACAAATCGAAGCAATTCCAATTCCGCCGCCGCGCTGCTTAAGTGCATGGATTAGTGTAACGATAATGCGCGCTCCGCTTGCTCCAATTGGATGTCCCATCGCTACCGCGCCGCCATTTACATTCAATTTTTCCGGATCAATTCCTGCGATTTCTGTACTTGCAATTGCTACCGCTGCAAAGGCTTCATTAATCTCGAATAAATCAATGTCTTCAATTGTCTTTCCTGTTTTTTCAAGCAATGCGTTAATTGCATAACCTGGAGTTCTTGGGAAATCTTTAGATTCCACTGCAATTGCTGTATGCGCCAAAATTGTCGCTAATGGCTTTCTTCCTTCTTGCTTCGCTCTGTCTTCGCTCATTAATACAAGTGCGGCACCACCATCGTTTAGTCCCGGCGCATTACCAGCTGTCACCGTCGCTGTCTTATCAAATACAGGTTTTAACTTTGCTAACTTTTCAATCGTTGTATCTTCACGTGGCGCCTCATCCTTTGCAACGACAATAGGATCGCCTTTTCTTTGCGGAATCGTTACTGGCACGATTTCCTCTTCAAAACGCCCTTCTTTATGCGCTGAAACCGCACGCTGATGGCTACGATATGCCCATTCATCTTGCGCTTCACGAGAAATTCCATCTTCCTTTGCAACTTCTCCGCCATAAACGCCCATGTGTGTACCTGAAAATGCGCATGTTAAACCGTCAGCAACGTTTAAATCAATAACTTCGTTGTTGCCCATTCTGTATCCCCATCTTGCTCCACGTAAAATGTAAGGACTGTTACTCATCGACTCCATACCGCCAGCTACAATCAGTGATTGATCGCCAGTACGAATAATCTGATCCGCTAACGTAACCGCACGAAGCCCTGATGCACAAACTTTATTCACTGTTTCCGTCTGCACTTCCCAAGGGATTCCAGCAGCCCTCGCAGCTTGGCGCGATGGAATTTGTCCCTGCCCACCTTGAATAACCGTTCCAAATATAACTTCTTCAACATCACTAGCCGCAACATTTGCTCTTTCAAGTGCTGCTTTAATTGCAATTCCTCCAAGTTCCGTCGCTTTTACATCCTTTAAAGATCCTCCAAATTTTCCAACTGGTGTTCTTGCGGCACTTAAAATAACTGTTTTACTCATGTTTCTTTCCCCCATTTCATTTTTTAACACTGAGCGCTCGCTCGGTATCCCTACGTTGAGAAGAGGTGCAATCATTGCACCTCTTTCTAAAGTTGTATACATTCTTACAAACTACATTGCTTCTTTTTTCTGTCCGATAACAGATCGTTCTAAAATCTCTGTCACATCAAGAGTTTGAACTTTCTCTTCTACCTCTTTCGCTTTCGTTCCATCACTGATCATCGTTAAGCAATATGGACAACCTGTACCGATAATGGATGGCTGTACAGCTAATGCTTGTTCTGTACGAGCAACGTTAATACGAGAACCTGTTGTTTCTTCCATCCACATTAAGCCACCACCTGCGCCACAGCACATTCCAGTTTCACGGTTACGTGCCATTTCTACAAGATTCACTCCAGGAATCGCTTTCAAAATGTCACGTGGCGCTTCGTACACTTCGTTGTATCTTCCTAAATAACAGGAATCATGGTACGTAACTGTTTCTTCAATAGCGTGAACAGGCTTTAAGCGCCCTTCTTTCACCCACTGAGCTAACAATTCTGTATGATGATAGACTTCTGCTTGCAAGCCAAAGTCCGGATACTCATTTTTAAATGTGTTATAAGCATGAGGATCAATCGTAACGATTTTCTTCACTCCTGCCTTTTCAAATTCTTCGATATTCTTTGTCGCCATCTCTTGGAATACAAATTCATTTCCGAGGCGGCGTGGTGTATCTCCGGAATTCTTTTCTTTATTACCGAGAATTGCGAATGAAATACCTGCTTCGTTCATTAACTTCGCAAACGATATCGCAATCTTCTGACTACGATTGTCGTATGATCCCATTGAACCAACCCAGAATAAATACTCGAATTCCTCCCCAGCTTTTGATTTTTCTTTTACAGTTGGAACTGTTACTTCGTCATCACCTTGGCGCCATGTTTCACGCTCTTTACGGTTCAGACCCCACGGATTCCCTTGACGCTCGATATTTGTCATCGCGCGTTGTGCTTCCGCGTCCATTTTTCCTTCTGTTAAAACGAGATATCGACGTAAATCAATAATTTTGTCAACATGCTCATTCATAACTGGGCATTGATCTTCACAGTTACGACACGTTGTACATGCCCAAATCTCTTCTTCTGTAATAACATCTCCGATTAAACTCGGATCGTAAGCGAGCGTTGTAGACGCTGATTCTTGTTGTCCTTTTCCAGCTGCCATCATCGCTAACTGATTTCCTTGTGTATTATTGAAGGCAACTACTGGAACCCACGGTGCTTTTGATGTTACCGCAGCTCCTTTATCAGTTAAATGATCGCGAAGTTTTAAAATTAAGTCCATCGGCGATAACATTTTTCCTGTTCCTGTTGCCGGACACATATTTGTACAACGGCCACACTCTACACAAGCGTATAAGTCAATAAGTTGATTTTGTCTAAAGTCTTCAATTTTACCAACACCAAATGTTTCTTGCGTTTCATCTTCAAAATCAATCTTTTCAAGCTTCCCTGGGTTTGAAAGACGACCGAAGAATACATTAGCTGGTCCTGCAATTAAATGCGCATGTTTTGATTGTGGAACATACACTAAAAACGTTAACAAAATTAGTAAATGCACCCACCAAGAAAAATAGAACACTGAAATGGCTACGGTTTCATTTATCCCGCTAAAAACGTAAGCGATTGCAGAAGCAATTGGTTCACTCCATGAAAGCTCCTCGCCATGCCATATAAGTCCCATACCGTTACCAAGTAGCACAGAAATCATTAAGCCACCGATAAAGATAAGAACAAGACCTGATTTGAAGTTACGTTTTAAACGAACAAGCTTTTCTACATAACGTCTATGAAAAGCCCAAAATACTGCAATTAAAATAACAAGTGTGACAATTTCCTGGAAGAATGTAAATGCAGGGTATAGTGGTCCAAGTGGAAGATGTGATCCTGGTGCGAGTCCTTTCCAAACGAAGTCAATTGCTCCAAATTGGACAAGAATAAATCCGTAAAAGAACATAACGTGAATGATGCCGCTTTTCTTATCTTTCAGCAGCTTTTTTTGACCGAAAACATTGACCTTAAGGAGATCCCAACGCTCTTTAAAACGACGGTCAAATTCAATTTTTTTTCCTAATTGTATGTAGGCCATTCTCGTCCGTATAAGATATACAAACAAATATCCTGCATAAGCAATAACAGCAATGGCAGCCAGCCAATTAATGATCAGTAAGCTATTCATTTTTATGCTACCCCTCTCTTTGTAAGCCCTCTTTCTTTTTTGAATCTTCAAAAATATATAATTTTCTGAATTATATCCCCTATCCCCATTATATAATGAGTGAGCATTCAGTCAACAGTTTTTTGTTATAGAACAACACATTTTTTCATAAAGCTGTTTATTTCGGTGAAACTATAAAGTGAAACTTTAATCAGCAGGGGTGGTTCATCCCCCTCTAATTATTAGTTGAACCAATCGGGCTTTTACGGGCAGTTGATTTTCAAGCTAACTTCTACTTATTCAACAGTTTTTGAGTCGAAAGGCTTACTGCCCGTTAAAGCGGGATAAAGTGAAACTTTAAACAGTACAAGATCTATCCTCTAAAGAAATTTATAATAACAGCCGTGCTACCCGTATCATTTGTAACACACTGAAGGTGAAAAGAATGCGAAGGAGGGAATTCACTAATGCTCTACTTATCTCTTTTGTTAATATCCGTTGCTCTTTGGATTACAATTGACCTTTCATACGGGAGACTTCTTCATTTAAAACGAGTAAGCTCTCGCACTTTCCCTTTACGTCAAAGTGATTTTCACCTTTATACATACGGGAAAGATTTGTATGACGCTTTATTTACTGATATAAAACAAGCACAGCATCACATTCATATTTTATTCTTCATTGTAAAAAACGATAAAATCAGTCGTGAATTTTTAAAATTGCTGATTGATAAGGCTCAGGAAGGAATTGAAGTACGACTTTTACTTGATCGATTTGGCAGCCATTCTTTATCAAACGAAGCTATTCGCTCCCTGCAAAAACATGGTGTATCTTTTTCATTTTGTCATAAGGTAAAATTTCCTCTGCCTTTCTTTTCTGCCAATCAACGAAATCATAGGAAAATTACAGTGATTGATGGGAAAACCGGCTATATCGGGGGATTTAATATCGGTGAAGAGTATCTAGGGCATAATGAATATTTAGGATTATGGCGAGACTACCATTTACGTCTTACAGGAGAAGGGGTTCAAGATTTACAAAAGCAATTTTTGCATGACTGGTTTGATGATACGAAACAAAATTTATTAGATGCTTCTCTTTATTTTCCAAAACAAAACCCAGGTACCATCCTGCATCAATTTATTCCGACTGATGGGGCTTATTTACAGCATACTTTTTTACATTTAATTAACGCGGCAAAAAAAGAAATCTGTATCGGTACACCATATTTCATTCCTGGAAAAAAAATTATGAATGCCTTATTAAAAGCAAAAGAAAGAGGGGTTCAAATCACAATTCTTGTTCCAGAAAAAGCTGATCACCCTCTTGTTCGAGAAGCCAAATTTCCGTACTGCCGAAAATTAATACAGGCTGGTTGCAATATTTATGCATTTCAACAAGGTTTTTTTCACGCCAAAATTATTATAGTAGACGATGATATTTGCGATATCGGAACAGCAAACTTTGATATGAGAAGTTTATATATTAACCATGAAATAAACTGCCTGTTATATAATAAACATTTCATTCAAACAGTAAAAAAGAAATTCCATGAAGATCTAGAGAATGCATCTGTACTTTCCTATAGCGATGTAAACCCGCCTTCTCTTATCGATAGAGGAAAGGAATGGATTGGAACAATGTTTGCTTTCTTTTTATAGGAAAGACAATGAATAAAAGAGGTGTATCTCATATGCTTATACGGTTTGGATATGTCTCACATGCAATGGCACTCTGGGACTGTTCTCCTGCCAAAACAATGACGTTTACAAGCTTTAAGAAACTCAGCAAGCAAGAGCGAGAAGACAAACTGTACCATGTTATAAGGCAAAATTTAGAGCACACAATACGTATCCTTCATTACAATATAGCGCATGAAATCCCACTATATCGCCTATCGTCTTCCATCGTCCCACTTGCAACACATCCCGAAGTCGAGTTTGACTATATTGGGGTATTCACACCACTTTGGCGTAAAATAGGGGCTTTAATTAAAGAACACAATTTACGAATAAGTTTTCATCCAAATCAATTTACGCTATTTACAAGCGACAAGCCACATATTACTACTAACGCTATTACGGATATGACTTATCATTATAAAATATTGGATGCTATAGGCATTGCAGATTCTTCTTACATTAATATTCATGTAGGTGGAGCCTATGGAAATAAAGAAAAGGCAATTGATCGCTTCCATGAAAACATAAAAAAACTTCCTACACATATAAAAAAACAAATGACTCTTGAAAATGATGATAAAACCTATACAACCGCTGAAACTTTATCAATTTGCCAAAAAGAAAATATTCCATTTGTATTTGATTATCATCATCATATGGCCAATCTTTGCGAGGAACCACTAGAAGAGTTGCTTCCTGCAATTTTTGAAACTTGGTCACATACAAATATTTCTCCTAAAGTTCACATTTCCTCCCCGAGATCGGAAAAAGAATTTAGGGCTCATGCTGAATATATCGATTTAGAGTTTATTAAGCCTTTCTTACACATTGCAAAAAAACACAATCATAATTTCGATATTATGATTGAAAGTAAACAAAAAGACTTAGCATTATTCCAATTAATAGATGAACTTTCTGCTATAAGAGGAATTAAAAGAATAGGTGGTGCAATGTTACAGTGGTAAATTGTAACTTTGCACCATTTTTTCAAAAAAGTAATTTTTATAGTAAAAAACATCCTATTTTATATGCTATTATTTAAATTAGCATTCCCTCGAGATTCAACTTTATTGAAACGGAGTCATAATATGATTAATCAAAAAAAATATGTACAATTTGTCATAATATACATATCTATATTTGCTCTTTGGATACTCTTTATTCCAAATGAGTCGCATATAAAGGAGATTGGAATTCTTTTCTTATTCTGTTTCGCTGCACTTTTTTCTTGTCACTGTTTATATAAAGCTATTAAGAGAATGAAACGAAGTGATAAACTATTTTGGATTTTATTACTATGTACTTGCCTATGTGGGTTAGTTATGGAGATAACCCTATTTCTTAGTTCACTTTCTATACATGATCAATCTATATTTTCATATAAAGCATTACCTTTTTTTATCATACAATATATTTTGCTCTTTGTTGGATTTGCTATAAAGTTTATAAAAAATTATTCTATTAAGGGGCTTTCTCAATTTTCATTCGATAGCATCTTTATTATTATTATGAACATTTATTTCACCTTAACTTTTATCTTAGACCTTTCAAGCTTCCGCATGTTAACAAAGGATACTTGGATTTTAATTGGGTATTTCATTGCACAATCATTAGTAATTTACGCCGTTATTAGCCTATATAGAAGAGAACAATATTCTTCTAGTAGAATTGCATTAATTATCGGTTTCACTATTATACTCGTATACGGTTATATTCATCTGTTTCAATTGAATTTTGGGATGAAAACTTCTGCTGAAATTAATTATTTAATACACACTGCTTCTATCTTATTAATTGGACTTTCTTCCATACTATATATTTTAGATAAACCAATGCAGCATGAAACGAAAACAAAATATTATCGATTCGATTATGTACGTTTTATACTACCTTATTTTAGTATAATTATTACTTTTTCTTTTATTATCATTCAACCTTGGGATGATAAATTCATGTTAATCGGTCTCGTATTATCACTTATTTTATTATTCTTGCGGCAACTTTACATGTGGAAAGATAATCAAGCACTAATTCATACATATGAACAGTTGACTACACAACTAGAGGACGAAGTTGAAGAAGGTGCATTTGCATTATCAAAAAGTGAACAACGTTATAAATCTTTATTCGAGGACCATCCCGATGCCGTTTTCTCTTTAAATATGAATGGCATTTTTCAACAATCTAATAAGGCGTGCGAAAGCTTATTTACTGCCTATTATTGCGAAGTGGCAAGCTATTCTCTGGTACACTTCATTGATTCAAAAGACCACGAACTACTAAAGAAGGCTTTACAAATTACAAAGGAAGGTAGGCCACAAACGTTAGAAGTTCGTACAAAAGAACAAGAAGGCTATTATTATTATCTCCATATTACACTTATCCCTACTTTTATAAACAAAGAAGTGGTCGGAATGTTTGGGATAGCACGTGATATTACCACCTTATATGAAAAACAAAAACAAGTAGAACATTTAGCCTTTCACGATGCACTTACTGGATTACCAAATCGTCGAAAGTTCGAAAAAGATTTAAAAGCCATTTTAAATACAGCCCAAACTAACGCAAATGATGTCGCCGTCATATTCCTTGATTTAGATCGATTTAAAAAAATTAACGATAGACTTGGCCATGACGTTGGAGATTTATTATTAATTGAAGTAGCAAAAAGATTACGCGGTTGCTTGCGTTCAAAAGATATCGTCGCTCGCCAAGGTGGAGATGAGTTTACAATTCTATTACCAGAAATGTACTCAGAAAAAAGTGCAATTTTTATAGCTGAACAGATTTTAACTATTTTAAACAAACCATTCTTCATTCAAGGCGAAGAACTTTCTATTACACCAAGTATCGGAATTGCGATGTACCCTGATTATGGAACTGATGTAAATGAGTTAATGAAAAATGCTGATATGGCTATGTATCGTGCGAAAGCAAATGGAAAAAACAGATTTGTTTTCTTCTCAAAAGAAATGAGTATCTCTCAAAATGAAATTCAATTCTTAGAAGGTGAACTTTCAAAAGCATTACAACAAAATGAATTTTTCCTTGAATACCAGCCACAAGTAAGCACAAAAACAAAACAAATTATCGGTTTTGAAGCATTAATACGTTGGAAGCATCCAAAACTCGGTATCGTATCTCCTGCCCAATTTATCCCTCTAGCAGAGGAAACTGGTTTTATTATTGAACTTGGCAATTGGATTTTACGTACTGCTTGTTTAGAGGCAAAAAGATGGCATAATCAAGGTTTCTCTCATTTAAAAGTTGGTGTAAATTTATCTGTTGTTCAATTTAACCATGCAGATTTAATCCCAACTATTTCAAAGGTATTGGAAGAAACAGAACTGAAACCAGAAGCACTAGATATTGAAATTACGGAAAGCATCGCAATTAATCAAAATCAATCTGTAGTTGCAAAACTAGAACAACTTCAAAATCTCGGTATTCAAATTTCAATCGACGACTTTGGAACTGGTTATAGTTCTTTAGCTTATTTAACAAAATATCCAATCAACACATTAAAAATCGCTCGAGAGTTTATTTGTGGAATTACAACTAGCCCTTTAGAAGAAGCAATTGTCTCTTCCATTATTACACTATCAAAACAACTAAATTTAGAAGTGATTGCAGAAGGTGTAGAAACGGAAGAAGAATGGGAATTTTTACATAAACAAAATTGTGATCACATTCAAGGATTCTTTATTAGCAAACCTGTTTCTAGTAAAGACGTTTGGATGTTACTCCATAAAAAAACAACCGCCTAAGTAAGACGGTTGTTTTTTAATATTCAAAAGGTAAATCTTTAGCTAATTGTACCTCTTGATCGTTATGAGAAATTATATGGCTTTTCTCTAATGCCGTATCGCCTAATGAAATACCCCATGCCATCGCTAACGTTAATAAACTACCAATAAGTAATTTCTTCATATTCCATCACCCACATTTTTTATTTTAATATATCATGAAAATTTATATCTATTATATGCAATTATGCATACCCATTTTTTAGGATATTTATCTGCTGATCTTATTTACGAGCGCTTCTTTATATGCATGCATTTCTAATATATCAAAAAAGAAACTTGCCTTTTTATATGCATCTTCAACCTCTGCCCCATCGTACTCCAACTTCCCTAGGCATTCACCTTTTTGATAATATAGCTGTCCAATTAATGCCATACTATTAATTCGGCATGATATTTCAATCGCTTTATTTACTTGATAAAGTGACTCTTCATATTGATTATCTAAATATAATGCTTTCGCATGATTATATCTTACCTTCACTTCAAATTCTTCATTATCATGCAATACCTCTAATTGTTTTAATATATCTTCAAATAACTCAATACTCTTCTTAAAATAGCTATTTTCAGCATAAATATTTGCAATCGCATTTTCTATATAAAGATTTTGGTATACGTCTATTCCAGCTAACTGTTGATTTAACAATTTTTTTAATTCTAAAATACAATATTCGTAATCGATTTTCTTTAATATGTAAGCTGCTACATGATATTGCCATTGAAGAAATTGCTGGAATTCAGGATGATATTCTTCCTTTTTCAGCTCATTCCATACTTTATTATAAATTTCTTTATATTTCTTTTGCTTACAAAGCATAATGATTTGATCTTTAAACTGTTTTTTTCTTTCAATATCGGAATAAATGAGTACCTCATAAAAATGAATAATAGGAACTTGTAATTTTGCTGCGATACCTTGCAATATATCCATACTTGGGTATACCGCACCCGATTCAATTCTACTCACTTCCGATTGATGACATATATTATCGGATAACTGTTTCTGTGTTAATCCTCTCATCACCCTAATTTTCTTAATTTCACTTCCTAATTTTTCTGCGTGCATACTTACTCACCATCCCATTAGAACAATCTAATTTTTTGAGTTGTCATACCACTACAATAATGTGAATTCGACAATTTTTGATATGAAATAATGCATAATATATATAAAATTCGGCAAATTTTTCATACAATTCATCTCACATACAATAATAGATTAGGAGTGTTATAGATGAATTATAGAAAACTTGCTAGTGCTTTCGTTACATTCGGTCTTCTTTGCCCTTTATCAACAGAAGCTATTCATGCTCAAGAATTAGACAAAAGTGCAGTCAAAGTTGAAATTGCTCAGCCTGGTTTAACAATCGGGAAATTAACACAACCTCAAAATGATACGAAAGAAAATATTGCTAAAAAGTATTTAAAAGGTGAGGTAAATGGGGCGAAAGCTCAACAAGAACAAGTCACTACTGAAAAAAATGTAGATTTCCAACCTACAAATAAAGAAACCAAAGAAAATCAAACCGAAGTTCGCCTTGCACAAACATATAAAAACTATAAAATATATGGCCAAGATCTCATTGTAAAAGTAGATAAAAATGGAGTAATCACAACTGTTAGTGGTAAAGTTGTTCAAAATTTAAATCAACAACCTAATCTTACTATAACAAATTTTTTGTCGAAAAATGAAGTAAAATCTAAATTACGCGATATAGTTCAAATTCCAAGTGATGCAGTTGAGACAGAATTCTCTAGCGAAACCGTTGTTTATAAGAAAAAAGATGGCTATTATACATTCGCAACTGTTATTACATTTACTTATGAAAACAATGAACAAATTATAAACGGCAATGCTATCGTTGATTTAAAAACTGGAGAAGTACTTTTCCAAGAAAAGTTCATTAAAAACAAAGAGAATAAGACTATAAATCAAGTAACATCACCTAGATTATCCCCTGCAAGTGAGCAAGGAACTGGGAAAAATGCACTTCAAGAAAACATCTCTTTCAAAATTGCCAAAGGAACTGATGGAAAATTTTATTTAGCGGATTTATCACGCGGAAATGGTATTTATATTTATAATGCAAACTACGCCGATTCCCTTGGAGGATATAGTCAAGCTGGTTATCCAGGGACACTAATTTCAAGTAGTACTCCTAATTTTGCAGATAAAGAAGCCGCGGGCGCTATGAAGAACATGAGTGATATTTACGATTACTTTAAGAAAGAACATAATCTAAAAAGTTACGACAATAAAGATTCAAAAGTTGTTGCTAGTGTACACGGTTTTGATTCTACTGAAGTTAGTGATGGTGTAAAAGAAGACTATGTAAATGCATTTTGGCATCCCGCTTGGAACCAAATGGTATTTGGTGATGGTTTAGACGGAAAACTAACATCCGCTCTTGATGTAACAGCTCATGAATTTGGACATGCTGTATTCAGTGGCACGACGAAAAATAAAGTCGTGAGATATCCAAGCGCTGAAACATCTGCACTAAACGAGGGATTAGCGGATTTCTGGGGTACACAAATCGAATATTACGTAAAGAAAGATAAAGGAAACTGGATTATGGGCGATACATTAGGTGGCCTAACAATTCGTGATATCCCAAGGGAAATTGGTGACGGCGGTCATAAACTATATACAAATTTACAAGATTTCTATAACGATGGTAATAATCAAGAATCACACGTGAATTCTGGTATTATCAGTCACGTATTATATCAATTAGCTGAAGGTAAAACATATAACGGTGTTGCTGTTCAAAAACAAGGAAATGAAAAAGTAAGTAAAGTTGTTATGCGTGCATTGCAAAATTATGCAACTTCCGCTGAAGACTTTGAATCACTTCAATCTCATATCGTACAAGCTGCAAAAGATTTATATGGCACTGCCGTATCAAATGAATTTGCAAAGGCATTTGAAGCACACGGTTACAAACCGTTACAAAAAGTAAATCAAGTAATAGAAGTACAATAATTATAAAAAGAAGGTTACCTCTCATAGGTAACCTTCTTTTTATATCCAACCCTTTTCTTCCGCAATTGTAATTGCCTCAATTCTATTTTTCGCATCAAGCTTCGCTAATACTTCAGAAATATAATTACGTACTGTACCCGGCGAAAGATAAAGTGCCTTCGCAATTTCGTTTGCCGTCTTTCCTTCTTTCGCAAGTAACAGTACTTCCTTTTCGCGATCTGACAACGGATTTTGCTCCTGCCATAAGCCAAACATTAAATCTTGGGAGACCTCTCGTTTCCCCTTCATTACATTACGAATTGCTGCCGCTAAATCTTCACTTGGGCTATCCTTTAATAAATAGCCGTGCACACCAGCTTTCATTGCTCTTTCAAAATATCCCGGCCGTGCAAATGTTGTTAAAATCATTACTTTGCATGATGATTTTTCTTTCTTTAAAGTCTCAGCGACATCCAATCCACTTTGAATCGGCATTTCAATATCCATAATACTTACATCTGGCTTTAACGATTCAATTAATTCTAACGCCTCTTCCCCGTTCGCAGCTTGCCCAATTACTTCGATATCATCTTCTAGATCAAGCAGGGCCCCTAATGCACCACGAAGCATCCGCTGGTCTTCTGCAATAATAATTCGAATCATGCCCTCACCTCATCTTTTCCTGTTCTAATAACAACTGGAACTTTTACCGTTAATAACGTCCCTGGATTGATTGTACCTAGTTCAACAAATCCATCAATAAGAGCAATTCGTTCTTTCATGCCGCGAATACCATTTCCATCATGATTTTGATCTGTTAAACCGATTCCGTTATCTTCTACTTTCAAAATCAGTTCACCTTGTGATTCTAATACAGAAACTGCGCACCGCGTTGCCTTACTATGTTTTACAACATTTGTAACGGCCTCACGTAAACACATCCCGACAATATTTTGTTCAATTGGTGATAACGAGCTCGATCTTGCTTCTTGCCTCACTTCTAATTCAATATTAGCTGCTTGTAAGATCGCTTTTATTTGCTCTAGCTCTTCTTCTACCGTAATCATACGCATATCAGAAATTAATTCTCTCAGCTGTTTTAAGGCTGTACGAGACGTTTGTGTAATTTCCTTCGCTTCCGCACTTGCACGCTCTGGATTTTTCACAATTAACTTCTCTACAAGCTGGCTTTTCAAAGTAATAAGAGATAACGTATGCCCTAATGTGTCATGAAGATCTCTTGCAATCCGCTGCCGTTCTTCACGTTTTACTAAGTCTTTAATTTGCTCGTTCGCCTGATCCAATTGATTTCTTAACATCTTTTTCTGATTAAAATTGCGCATACCAAATGGCGTAAGAAGCATTAAAATAAACATTGGAACGATATTTACTAAACTTGTAGTTGTTAGTTGATTCATATTTACAAATAAAAATGCTCCAAGCATGATAACTAACGAACATAACAGCACTCGAAATACTTTCTTATTTGGCGCAAATCCCATCGCACTTGCTGTGAAAAAGCCAAAAAATATCATAAAAGGATTATAAAATAAAGCAAATAAAAAGATGAGTACCATTTGAATACACGCCCAAAAAACAAACGTCCTCTGAACAAAATAAAGCTGACGGTATGTGACGATAAAAATTATCAACATACCGCTTCCTATTACAAGCTTCCATCCTGATGCCTGCGCTAAGTGATAAATTGGAAATAATAGATAAACAAACCACATATACGGGAAGAATCCCATATGTTTCGGAAAAATCTCAATCCTCTTCTTCTCTATCATTTATACCGCTTCCTGTCTTTTTCTTATATATATTGATACTACAACAAATATAAGGAAATAACCTCCTAATACCGCGATATTTTCCCATCCAATTGATTTTCCAGCTACAATATCCCACGCACCACTTCCGAAATGGTATGTCGGTGTCCATTCACCAATCGTTCTTAATATTTTGGGGAATACTTCAATCGGCATCCATAACCCGCCAACTATAGCTAAACTCATATTTAAAATATTTGCTAAGCCAGCAGCTGCGTCCGCCTTCTTAATGGAACCTATTACTGTTCCTAACGCTAAAAATGGTGTTACCCCTAACAATAACCATAATCCCGCACCAATCCATTGCCCTACCGTTAACTCAACATGATTAATTAGTATCCCTGCAATAAAGATAACTAATATTGAAAAAGCATTTACTACTGTTTGAGCGATAATTTTTGCTGTTAAATATGCTCCCTCTGGAAGCGGTGTAATTTTTAGAAGATGTGTCCATCCTTGCCCTCTTTCCTGAGAAAGTCTCACACCGAAACTAAAGAGTGCAGTCCCTACAATACTGAAAGTTGCCATCGAAATTAAATAATGTGCTTTCCACGCATCTCCGTTTTGTGGTACTTGAACAACATTTGTAAAAATGTAGTAAAACATAACAGGCATTAATAATGAGAAAAAGATAAATAATTTATTGCGGAATGTACGTAAAATTTCTATTTTGCATTGCATCCATAATGCTCTCATGCGATTTCCTCCTTCTGATTTGCGACAAACTGTTCGAATGCTTCATCAAGACTTCCACGTTCAACTGAAACATCTGTTACAGGTAAACTCTTTTGATAAATGGCTTTTAAAGTTGCATCCGTATCCTCCGTTGTTAAAATGAAGCGTCCTTCGCTTGACTTTACTTCTGTTACATTTGGTAATTCCTTTAGTAATTTTGTAGGAATGCTTTCCTTCGAGTAAAATGTGATTGTTTTTCGCGAAATCGTCGCTTTCATTTCGTCTGGTGTACCATCTACGATAATCTTTCCGCTCGCAAATAATAAGATACGATTTGCTAAAGCATCTGCTTCTTCTAAATAATGCGTCGTTAAAATAATTGTTTTCCCTTCACTTGCTAACTTTCGAATCGTTTCCCAAAACATTCTTCGAGACGTAATATCCATTCCGACTGTCGGCTCATCTAAAAATAACAAATCTGGATTTCCCGCAAGTGCAAGCGCAAAATTCAACCTTCTTTTTTGCCCACCTGATAACTTCTCACATCTTTGCTTTCGCTCTGATTCTAAATTTGATAACTGCAGTAACGTTTCTTTCGCTATAGGATTCGTATAATAACTACGGAATAACTCAATTGCCTCTTCCACCGTAATACTATCAATGACACTTACTTCTTGCAGCATCGCACCGAGGCTATTACGAACATCTCTATGCTTTGGACTCTTTCCAAATATAAAGACCTTACCTTCTGTCGGGTCCTTTAATCCAAGCATCATCGACATCGTCGTTGTTTTCCCCGCACCATTCGGACCAAGTAACGCTACTATTTCCCCTTTATTTACATGAAATGAAACATTATTTACTGCGTTTTTATGTTTAAATGTTTTAGAAACACCATTTACTTCAATAATCTTTTCCATCTCTCCACCCCCGCTGTTTCTTATATTTACATTGTATTACTTGGAAAACTTAGGAAACAGTATGATGCGTCATGACATCGATATGACAATTGTCATGTATTCTTTATGAGAGGAATCAACCCGCATACCGCAAGCGAGTAGCAGGACGAAAATAAACATGATACAATCGGATAAGATATATATTCGAGGAAGGACAGTGGTTTTCATGATTATTCGTAATGAACAAGAGTTAGAAGGCTTACGAAAAATCGGCCGCATCGTTGCGCTTGCACGTGAAGAAATGAAAAAACAAGCGAAGCCAGGTATGACAACGAAAGAGCTTGATTTGATCGGTAAAAAAGTATTAGATGAGCATGGTGCTATTTCTGCACCTGAAAAAGAATATGATTTCCCAGGTGTAACTTGCATTAGTGTAAATGAGGAAGTTGCTCATGGTATTCCAGGAGATCGCGTATTAAAAGAAGGCGACTTAGTAAACGTCGATGTATCTGCTGCACTTGATGGCTATTATGCAGATACAGGTATCTCATTTGTTCTTGGAGAAGACGAAGCAAAAGAAAAACTTTGCCAAGCAGCGGTTGATGCATTTTGGGCAGCAATGAAAAAGGTTAGAGCTGGCTCAAAACAAAATCAAATTGGTCGTGCTGTTTCAAACTTCGCACATAAAAGTGGATACAATGTTATTCAAAACTTAACTGGTCACGGCATTGGTCTTAGCTTACATGAAGCACCAAATCACATTTTAAGTTACTATGATCCAATGGATAATGCGCTTCTAAAAGACGGTCTTGTTATCGCTGTAGAACCGTTCATCTCTATGAAAGCTGATCATATTATTGAACGTGGTGACGACGGCTGGACATTCGTTACACCTGATAAAAGTCTTGTTGCACAATGTGAACATACGGTTGTCGTAACGCGCGGCGAACCAATAATTTTAACAGAAATCTAATACCAAAAACGGCTGTTTTGTAGATTTATTCCACATAAAACAGCCGTTTTTATTTTTGGGAAAATATGTGAACTACTGTTGAACTCTTTATCATTTAAGTATATAATCTTTAGCGGAGGTTACTTAAGCTTATCTTTACTAAAAAGATATTGTAACTAAAAACACCTTCTTTCTTATTGTTTAAACAGTCTCAAAAATGACCGTAGTAACGTGTTAGTCGAATATTCTGTAATTCTTATATTCCTCTAACAATGTAAGAAACTATCATCTTTCAACTTCGGTCCACTAATCGCACAACTCTCTTTAGACAAAATAAATGACTATTTTCAAAGTACGTATTGTCTTCATTCTGACCAAAACCAACCCTATCTAGCTTTTTATCTCCACATAACTTTAAGGCAAAAATAAGCCTTCACAAAGGGATACACTACATTGGTTAGTATGTATCGTAAAACTTACCTTTATAACCATTCTTTTTTACTAGATATACATGAAAACTATCTCACATATAAAGGTCTGATATCATTCTTTATATCAGTATTTTTTTCGACATTTTTTGTCGAATTGTGTATATTTCCATAGAACTGTGTAAATATACATTTTGTTTTACGTTAAACAATTTTACTTTGAACATAATCCTGTTTGTCTGAGAACGCGTATAGAAACGGAGGGATAGCAAAAATAAATAGCTTATAACAAATACTTTTAATATTCCATTTGTTCATGTGGAATAAGTCCCCAATGGACAAATGAATGTTCAGAGGAGGAAAAATGAAAAAACTTTTCAATGTATGTTTAATTGTATTCCTACTATTTTCGCAACTTGCTAGTTTTCCATACAATCAAGTAAAAGCGGAAACCTTAACAGGAGATTCCTTATTTGACACTGTTGAAATGAAAGATGCAACGAATCATATTATTGACGAAGCAAAAAATCCTAACAATTTAATAAAGATAGGATCAATCATTCAAGTAGAATACGCTTGGTCAATAAAGGATCAACAAGCTGCACACGCAAATGATACAGCAGTAGTTCAAATACCACTTGCATTAAAAGTATCTAAAGATTTGCAAGGAGATTTAGTAACAGATCAAAAAAATATTGGTCAATATTTTATAACAGCTAAAGATAATAAATTAAAATTAATATTTAATAATCAAGTAGAAAATTTGAAAGACGCTAAAGGAAAAATTAAAGTTGATACCGTGTTTAACTCAACTTTAAAAACTGGAGAAAAATCAGTTCAAATCGCTTTTCCTTTAGGAACAATGGTTCAGCCTATATCAGTTCCTGTTCAAGTAGAAAACTCTAAAGAAGATAGCACCAAACAGGATACTAATAAACAAGCGCAAGATCCAGTAGCTAAACCTGTTACTGACAATCCGGAGCAAGATCCAGCAACTAAACCTGTTACTGATAATCCGGAACAAAACCCAACAACTAAAACTGTTACTGATAATCCGGAACAAAACCCAACAACTAAAACTGTTACCGATAATCCGGAACAAAACCCAGCAGCTAAAACTGCCACTGATAATCCGGAACAAAACCCAGCAGCTAAAACTGCCACTGATAATCCGGAACGAAACCCAGCAGCTAAAATTGCTACTGACAATCCAGAACAAAAGCTAGCAAGCGACCCTGCTGAGAATACAAATTCAGGTCCAAAGCAAATAACAACAAACATTTTAACCAGTGTAAAGTTGACGGATAAAGACGGAAAACCATTTACAGAGGATAACCGTCCAAGTACAGATTCCCCTGCCAATATTGAGTTTACATGGGAACTTTTAAAATCAATGAATGTGAAAAATGGAGATTACTATATTTTTGATCTTCCTAAACATTTTAAGATTTACAATACAATTAACAGTCCTTTATATGATAGTGAAAACCATCAAATTGGTAATTTTACTGTTACAAAAGATGGAAAAGTCACGATGACATTCAACGATTATGTTGAAGAGCATCCAGATGTTGCTGGTAACCTACAATTAAAGACAGAATTTAATAAAGCTGAAATTAAAGGTACAACAACACAAGAAATTCCTTTCCCGATTAAAGATAAGGATGTTTCTATTACAGTTGACTTTAAGCCTAATGTACAAACAGCTACGAATAAAAAGGGTTTACCTGATAGACCAATTAATACAAATGAAATTAATTGGAAAGTAGAGATGAACAAAACGAAAGACCCCCTTAAAAACGCTGTTTTTAAAGATAACATTCCACAAGGTACAAGCTTAAATAAAGATTCTATTAAAGTTTATTATTTAGAAGTTGATGTTAATGGGAATGTAACGCGTGGTGCAGAAGCTGAGCCAACAGATTACAATATTATTTCATCAGATGGCTCAAAATTGGAGATTGCTTTCAAAGATTCTATCAATAAAGCATATCAAATCGAATATGCCACAAAAATTACTGATGAAAATATTAAAAGTTTCCGAAATAACGTTACGATAACGAGTGATAATCAAAAGCAACAAAACGCAAGTTCTACTGTAACGGTTTCTCGTGGTACACACTTAAATAAAACAAGTAAATATGATCCAAAGACGCAAACAATTGAGTGGACAATTACTTACAATGGTGATCAAAGAGAGATCAAAAAAGCTGATGCGATTTTAAAAGATATTTTTGACGATACACACGAACTAGATGCAAATTCTATTGTTGTAAAAAACGCTTCATATAATGAAAAAGGAACGCTTGTAACAGGAGACGCTGTTAATAATTACACTGTAAATAACAAGAAGAATGGATTCGATTTACAGTTTAATGATGATATTAATAGTGCTTATGTGATTACCTATAAAACCAAGCCAACTAATAAAGTTATAGAAGATGGAAAAGTAAAAAATAAAGTTACAGCTGATAATGATTCAAGTAAAGAAAATGAAGCTAGCTTCAAGCAGCAAAATATTATTAAATCTAATAATAAAGCTGAAACAAATTATAAAGACAAAACAACAACTTGGACAATTATAGTAAATAATAACAACTACCCATTAAGCAACGCGATTATTACGGACACCTTTGATCATGGTGGATTACAATTAAAAGATAAGAAACTAGAAATTAAAGACGGAAATTATACCCTTCAAGCTGGGACTGACTATGTTTTAGATGTAACAGATAAAGGCTTCAAAATTACTCTTATAGGTACGTATCAGTCTAATATGACAAAGACATTAGTCGTAAAATATACGACAGACTTTGATTATACAAAGCTAGAAAGTGGTAAAACTTCATTTAAAAATACAGGTAACCTTTCTTGGATAGATACGGATTCTAATCCACAATCAAATAAAGTTGAAGCTAATTTCGATCCTGATACTTTCACAAAGGCAAATGGTTATAAATACGGTTCTTATAACGCCCAAACGAAGGAAATTACTTGGATAATAGGCTTTAACTATAATAATGTTGAGATTAAAGATCCTTATGTTATAGACGTAATACAAGATAAACAAAAATTAGTGCCTGGATCCATTGAAGTGCGCGATATGATTCTAAATGGAAATCCTGATAATGCACAACCTGGTAATGCTGTACCAACTGAGAAATATGAACTTGAAGAACCTACAGAGAAAAATAAAAACACCCTAAAGGTTCATTTCAAACAATCAATTAATTCACCTTACTATATTATCTTTAAAACCAGCCTTGATGGTGAACTTATCCAAGGCACCTACAAAAACGAGGCAGATTTAAAAGATGGCTCTAAAATCGTAAACACCCTTACAGGTGACACTCAAGTAAATAAAGGTGGCAGCTTCGTTACTAAAAAAGCTGTGCAAGACGACAACTATATTAATTGGAGTATCGCAATTAACGAAAGCCAATCAACCATTGCAGATGCCGTTGTAACAGATGATCCAACCGAAAATCAGGTAATTGTGGAAGATTCATTCCACTTATATCCTACAACTGTTGATCCATATGGAAATTTAACAAAAGATACAGTAAACGAATTAAAAGAAGGAACAGACTATAAACTCAAAATAACAACAGACAATAATACCGGAAAGCAACATTTCGAAATTGCCTTCTTGAAAAAAATTGATCGAGCTTATATTTTAGAATATCGCTCACTTATTAATGCAGACGATAAAGAAAAAGTAAGTAATAAAGCGAAAATCACAGGCAATAAGTTGACAGTTAAAAACACAGAAACTACTGAAACGATTGAAGTGAGAATGTCTTCTGGTTCAGGCGGAGGATCTGCTACTAAAGGCCGTGGAAACCTTGAAATTATAAAGGTAGATAACGACAATAAGAACGCACTATTAGCTGGGGCAGAATTTACTTTATACGATCGTACAGGTAAAACTGTTATACGTAAAATTACAACAGACAAAGACGGTATCGCTAAATTTAATAATTTAAAACGCGATAAATATTTATTAAAAGAAACAAAGGCTCCTGAAGGCTATGTAATTAGCTGGGATTTAAAACAAGGGAAAATTGTTGAACTTGGTACACAAGAGACTACAACATATAAACTTGCAAATAAGAAGTTTGTCGGTAAAGTAGTTTTAACAAAGTCTGATGACCTGAATAAAAACGTCACACTGCAAGGTGCCGTTTTCACACTACTTGATAAAGACAAAAAAATAATTTCAGAACACGAAAAATTAACAACAAATAATCAAGGACAAATTACTGTAGATAATTTAAAACCAGGAACTTACTACTTACAAGAAACAACTGCTCCTGAGCATTATAAATTAGACAGTACACCTATACAATTCACAATCAAAGAAGATCAAACAACAGTAATAAACCGAACTGCAACAAACAGTTTGATTCCAGGATCGGCCATTTTAACAAAATTCGATAAAGATGGAAAAACTTTAGCAGGTGCGGAGTTCAGTGTACGCGATCGATATAACAAAGTAATTCGTGGATATGAAAAATTAACGACAAATGATCAAGGACAAATCGAAGCAAAAGATTTACGCCCTGGAGACTATCAATTTGTCGAAGAAAAAGCACCTAAAGATTACGACATAGATAAAAAACCAATTGAGTTTACAATTATAAAAAGTCAAAAGAAAGCACTTACTGTTACAGCGACAAATCACCTCATTAAAGGTGGTGTCACTTTAACGAAAGTCGATGATGTCGATGGCACTGCCCTTGAAGGTGCTGTATTTAAAATTGTCGATGCGAATGACGAGAAACAAGTAATTCGTGAAAATATAAAAACAGGTTCAGATGGAAAAGTTACCGTTAAAGATTTAGAGCCTGGTGCTTATAAATTTATCGAAACAGAAGCTCCTAAGGATTATACGTTAAGTACAAACCCTATCGAGTTTACAATTGATAAAAGCCAACAAGCTCTTGCTACTGTTACGGCAAATAACAGCTTAAAAACGGGCGAGGTTGAATTATTAAAAGTTGATGAGTTTGGTGAGAAAAAACCACTAGAAGGTGCTGTATTCAAACTTGTCGATACAAATAATAATGACGTTTCCCCTCACACTAACTTAACTACTGATAAACACGGTAAAGTTAAAGTTAGTAACCTACGTCCTGGTACGTATAAATTTATTGAAATAGCTGCTCCTGAACATTACGTTTTACGAGCAGAACCTATTGAATTTACAATCGATAGAAGTCAGAAAGAAACTCTACTTGTGAAAGCTGAAAATGCTTTAAAACCAGGAGATGTTGAATTAACAAAAGTTGATGATATCGATGGTACAGCTCTTGAAGGTGCTGTATTTAAAATTGTTGATGCAAATGATGAAAAGAAAGTTATTCGCGAAAATGTAAAAACTGGTGCGGATGGTAAAGCTATCGCTACTGGCTTACGCCCTGGTGATTATAAATTTATCGAAGTAACAGCACCGAAGTATTACGACAAAAATAAAAAACCAATTAAATTTACGATTACAGAAAGTCAAACAACTCAGGCTACTGTTACCGCTAAAAACAGCTTAACAAAAGGCGGTATTGAGTTAACAAAAGTGAATGCTGCAGATGAAAAAGAAACACTTGAAGGTGCAGTATTTAAAATCGTTAATAGAGATACTAATGAAGATGTTCGTACGGACCTTGTTACGAATAGTAAAGGAATGCTAGTTGTAGATGACTTACGTCCTGGTAACTATAAGCTTATCGAAACAAAGGCTCCAACTTATTACGATGTAAATGTAGAACCAATTGAATTTACAATCGAAAAAGGACAACAAAAACTCCTTCCACTTACATTTAAAAATAGTTTAACGAAAGGAAAAGTTAAACTTATTAAAGAAGATGATGTGGAAAGTAGTAAAGCTCTTGCCGGCGCTGTATTCACATTGCAAGATGCAACTGGCAAAGAAATTATGAAAGATTTAACAACAGATGATTACGGAGTATTAGTTATTCCTGATTTAGCACCAGGGGATTATCAATTTATCGAAACAAAAGCCCCTGAACATTATAAATTAGACAAAACACCTATTAAGTTCACAATTAAAAAAGGTAGTAAGGAAGATCTTCCTATCCCTGTTACTGTAAAAAACAGTTTACTTACAGGTGGCGTCACTTTAACAAAAGTTGATGATGTTGATGGCACTATTCTTGAAGGTGCAGAATTTATAATCGTTGACGCTCATGATACTAAAAAGGTAATTCGCAAAGGTTTAACGACTGATAAAAACGGTAAAATTTCTGCTTCTGATTTACGTCCTGGAGACTATCAATTTATTGAAGTAAAAGCTCCAAAAGACTATACCTTAAGCAAAGACCCTATTCCATTCACTATCGAAAAAAGTCAAAAAGAGAATATTACTGTTACTGCTACTAACAGTTTAAAGAAAGGTGCAGTAACATTAACAAAAATTGACGACATCGATCGTACGATGCTCGAAGGTGCAATCTTTAAGATTGTTGATATGAATGGTAAGGAAGTTCATACGAATCTTGTTACAGATAAAAACGGTAAAATTTCTGTTTCTGATTTACGCCCTGGAGACTATCAGTTCATTGAAACAAAAGCTCCTGAGCACTATGTATTAGATGAAACAACGATTCCATTTACAATTGAAAGAAGTCAAACGAAAGAGATCAATGTTACAGGCAAAAATGCTTTGAAAAACGGTAGCGTTGAACTAACAAAGATTGACGATATTGATATAAATACAAAACTTGCTAACACCGTATTTAATTTATTAGATGCAGACGGAGAGCTAGTTAAAGAAGGCTTAAAAACAAATGATGAAGGTAAAATTGTTGTTGAAAACCTACGTCCTGGTACGTATAAATTCGTTGAAACAATTGCTCCTGAACATTACGATTTAGATAAAAAACCTATCGTATTTACAATTAAAAAGAGCCAAACTGAAACTCTTCATGTCACTGCTACAAATGCTTTAACAAAGGGTGCAGTTAAACTTGCTAAAGTTGATGATGTTGATGGCACTGTTCTTAAAGATGCAGTATTTAAAATTGTTAATATGAATGGTGATGTAGTTCATAAAGACCTTGTTACAAATGAACAAGGAATAATCGAAATTAACGACCTACGTCCTGGTGATTACCAATTTATCGAAACGAAAGCTCCGAAGCATTACGTTTTAGATGAAACACCAATCAAATTCACTATTGAAAAAGGACAGAAGAAAGCTATTTCTTTAACTGCTACAAATAGCTTAAAACAAGGTAGTATCGAATTACTTAAAGTTGATGATTTAAACACTCAAACAAAACTTGCCGATGCGGTATTTAATTTACTAGATCCAGATGGCAAAGTACTTAAAACAGATTTAAAAACAAACAGTGAAGGTAAAATCGTTATCGAAAACTTACGTCCTGGTACGTACCAATTCGTTGAAATAACGGCTCCTGAACACTATGATTTAGACAAAAAACCAATTATATTTACAATTGAAAAAAGCCAAAAAGATATTGCTACCGTTACTATGAAAAATAGTTTAACAAAAGGCGGCGTGGAACTTTCTAAAGTGGATGACGTCGATGGCACTACTCTTGAAGGCGCAGTATTTAAAATTGTGGATATGAATGGTACTGTAATTCGCAAAAATCTTGTTACGAATCAACAAGGTAAAATTAGCGTTTCTGACCTACGTCCTGGTGATTATCAATTCATCGAGACAACGGCTCCGAAACACTACGATTTAAACAAAGAGCCAATTCCATTCACAATTACAAAGAGCCAAGCTGATGCTATCTCCGTTACAGCTACAAATAGCTTAACGAAAGGCGCTGTGGAACTTTCTAAAGTGGATGATGTAGATGGTACTGCTCTTAAAGATGCGGTATTTAAAATTACTGATCTGAATGGTAAAGACATTCGTACTGAGCTTACAACAGATGTACACGGAAAAATTTCTGTTTCTGATTTACGTCCTGGGGACTATCAGTTTGTTGAAACGAAAGCTCCTGAACACTATAAATTAGATAGTACACCTATTAAGTTTACAATTAAGAAAAGCCAAAAAGAAAAGCTCCAAGTTACTGCTACAAATAGCTTAACTGAGGGTGCTGTAGAATTAGTAAAAGTGGATGATATAAATCCAGATACAAAACTTTCTGATGCAGTGTTTAACATCATCGATGCGAAAGGTAAAATTGTTCGCACTGATTTAACTACTGATAAAGATGGTAAGATTACTGCTACGAACTTACGCCCAGGAGACTATCAATTCATTGAAACGAAAGCTCCGAAAGATTACGATTTAAATAAAACACCTATTAGCTTCACTATCGAAAGAAGTCAACTAACTCACGCTTCTGTTACTGCTAAGAATGGCCTAACAAAAGGTGGCGTGGAATTAAAGAAAGTTGACTCTATAGATAAGAAAGAAATGCTAGAAGGTGCGGTATTTAAAATTACTGATCTGAACGGTAACGACATTCGTACGAATTTAGTTACCAATAAAGACGGAAAAATCATCGCTAAAGACTTACAACCAGGAGACTATCAATTTATTGAAACAAAAGCTCCTAAACATTACGACTTAAATGAAGAACCAATTAAGTTCACAATCGAAAGAAGTCAAACAAAGCATGTCTTCGTTACAGCTATTAATAGCTTAACGGAAGGTAGTGTTGAGTTAATTAAAGTTGATGATGCCAAGCAAAACACAACACTTGAAGGTGCAGTATTTAAAATTGTTAATAAGGATGGACACGATGTTCGTACCGATTTAACTACTGATAAAAACGGCCGTTTAGTTGTGGATGAATTACCGCCAGGAGACTATGAGTTTATCGAAACGAAAGCTCCTGAACACTATGACTTAAACAAAACACCTATTAAGTTCACAGTTAAAAAAGGACAAGAAAAAATCGCCTCTGTTACTGCTACTAACAGCTTAACTAAAGGCGCAGTTGAATTAACTAAAGTTGATGACATCGATGGTACTACTCTTGAAGGAGCAATCTTTAAAATTGTAGATATGGACGGCAAGGATGTTCGTTCTGATTTAACTACTGATAAAGATGGGAAGATTTCTGTTTCTGATTTACGTCCGGGAGATTATCAGTTCATTGAAACGAAAGCTCCAACTGGCTATGATTTAAACATTAAACCAATTCCTTTCACAATTACGAAAGGACAATCTCAGATTACCTCTGTTACAGCTTTAAATAGTTTAACAACAGGTTCAATTGAGTTAACTAAAGTTGATATTGATCACCATGGAACACTTGAAGGTGCCATTTTCAATATTTTAGACCAAGATGGAAAAATCATCCGAGAAGGTTTAAAAACAGACCAACACGGAAAAGTAATCGTAAATGATTTGAAACCTGGTAATTATCAATTAGTAGAAACACAGGCTCCTAAAGGCTATCAATTAGATGCATCACCAATAAACTTTACAATTGATAAAGCCCAAGCTACACCACTACAAATTACAGTTTCAAATAAAAAGATTGAATCTTCGTCAGGTGGAGATGACAAGCCAGTTACTCCTCCAAATAAAGAAGAAAACAAAGGCAATGAAACATCTGAGAAACACGAAAACGGAACTTCCGAAGAAACATCGAATAAAACAGATAACAAACAGCAAGATGATCGAAATACGGATAAACACCTTCCAAATACAGGTCATAAAGAAGACCCTACACAAACAGTAGGTATCCTTCTTCTACTAGCTGGATTATTAAGTATTTTGGCTACAAAACGCAAAAAAAATTATTAATAATTTTTTCACATCCAATCAATCTCTCAATTGATTGGATGTTTTTTTATACAAAAAGGACGATACATAAAGTATCGTCCTTTTAACGGGGTGAGGCTGCCCAAAAGTACGGAAAACCTTTGAACAGCCTCTTATTTTCATATGGATGCCTTACATATATCACTGATAATAATTATGAAATGCGGAAACATAATTACCATCAACTGATTCAAACATGAGAAATGAAACCCTACAGTGGTTCCATTTCTCTACATAATCTAAAGTTTGGGTACACTAGATTCATGCAATGTAGGAGCTTTCAGAGTAGAAAGCGAACCTTCGTTTAAAATGATAGCATACATATCTTCCTCAAAAATATGCAAATATGCATATATTGTTTTTATTTCTCAATGTCAGAATATTGAAAAACAAAAGACTCGAAGGTAAAATAAAGTCATTATCCGTCTTCTTTTGTCAGTCACAGAGAATAGAAGAATAGGAGAGGAAAAAATGAGAAAATCATTGAAACAAAAAATAGTAAGCTCTTTGCTTGCTGTATCACTCGCTGTTAGCTTAGCTCCAATTGGGCAAGCAAAAGCGGATTCCACGTCAGAGGTTACACAAACTCCATCTATTACAAAACAGATTGATCCAAACCGCGCGATTGAACATGTTCGTTTCTTATCTGAAACAATTGGTCCTCGCCCCGGTGGAACAAAATCCGAAGAATGGGCTTCTCGTTACATTGGTATGCAGCTTAAATCAATGGGCTATGACGTAGAATATCAACCATTTCAGGTGCCCGATCAATACGTTGGATTCATTGAATCACCACTATCAACAAAACGTAATTGGCAAGCTGGTGCTGCTCCTAATGCACTCATTTCTACAGAAGCTGTTACAGCTCCCCTTATCTTTGTTCAAGGTGGGACAAAATTAGAAGATATTCCAAATGAAGTAAACGGTAAAATTGTTTTATTTGAAAGAGGAACGACAGTTACAGACTATAATAAGCAAGTTGAAAATGCTGTTAGCAAAGGTGCAAAAGGTGTTCTTTTATACAGTTTAATTGGCGGACGCGGAAATTATGGACAAACCTTCAATCCCCGCCTAACGAAAAAGCAGTCTATCCCTGTCTTTGGTCTTGCTTATGCGCAAGGAAATGCATTTAAAGAAGAAATCGCTAAAAAAGGGACAACAATTCTTTCCCTAAAAGCGAGACATGAATCTAAATTAACATCTCTAAATGTTATCGCCAAAAAGAAACCAAAAAAGAGTACAGGTAATGAGAAAGCAGTCGTTGTAAGCTCGCACTATGATAGTGTTGTCGGAGCACCTGGCGCAAATGATAATGCTTCTGGAACTGGATTAGTATTAGAACTAGCTCGTGCTTTTCAAAATGTAGAAACTGATAAAGAAATTCGCTTTATTACCTTTGGTTCTGAAGAAACTGGATTACTTGGTTCGGATTATTACGTGAATAGTCTATCCCAGAAAGAACGCGACCGTATTTTAGGTGTCTTTAACGCCGACATGGTTGCAACAAATTATGATAAAGCAAAGAATTTATACGCTATGACACCTGATGGCTCTACAAACTTTGTAACAGATGCTGCCTTGCAAGCAGGTAAACAACTAAATAATGACCTCGTCCTACAAGGTAAATTCGGTTCTAGTGATCATGTTCCATTTGCTGAAGCTGGTATTCCTGCTGCTCTATTCATTTGGATGGGTGTCGATAGTTGGAATCCATTAATCTATCATATTGAGAAGGTATACCATACACCTCAAGATAACGTATTAGAAAACATTTCACCTGAACGAATGAGAATAGCATTAGACGTTATCGGAACAGGAGTTTATAACTCGCTTCAAAAACCTGTTCCTCAAACTGAACAGAAAGCTGCTTAATCATTTAAAAGATCACTGATTTTATCAGTGGTCTTTTATTGAGAAAAAATATATATGCATAAAAGCATATTTTATCCTACCCATTATCGTATACAATATTAACTGTAACAACACCGATTACAACTAATAAGGAGGCTTTTTCTATTATGAAAAAAATGATTTTAGCAGGTGCATTAACTTTAGCAGGAATTACTGGAGCTACTGCGTTTATTCCTGAAACAAAAGTCGCTGCTGCCGCTCAAGAACAAAGCTTTACAAAATTTTATTCTTTGCAAACTGGAGGTAGTTCTGAACAAGAACCTATTTTCCTTCAAAAAGGACAAGAACTAACAATTCATCCTAACAGCAAAACTCCTAGTTACAGTGTTTATGACTCAAATCATAACCTAATTGGACGTTATTCTGATGGTTACGGCCGAATTTTCACTGCAAAAACAGATGGAAATATGTATGTTCAATTTCATGCACCTTACGTTTACTATAGTCCTGTTAGTTTTTCTGTTACTTATACTATTCAATAAAAAAGAGGTCCTTTATAGGGCCCCTTTTATTTCTCTTGCCAATTCACTTTTACGAATCCATCTTTCACTTTTAATCCACTTATATTCAATACATACTCTTCATTTGCTTTTAAAGTAACTGTAAAACTACCTTTTTTCGATTCACAGATTTCCTTTAACTCTTTTATACCTTCTCCTCGTCTTTCATACACGCTAAAGCATAAGTTCCCTCGTTTTGCATCTGTCTCATAAGAAAATGTCACTTCTGTGTCCTTCTCATACTGAAGTTCAATATCTTTACCGGCAATATCCCATGATGAGAATTTCGCCTCGTAACTTGTCTCCCCTTGCTTCTCATTTTCTAAATATATATCTCCTGCTTTCCACGCGTCATTTAACGTTTGTGCAAAAGCAAAACCACTAAGTAATACAAACATTGTACTTGCCAATATCGCAACTAATGTTACTTTCTGTTTTTTAACAAAGTTCATCTTATATTCTCCTTCAACTTTCTTTTTACTTCTTCTTACCATATATAACAAAAAACCGATAAAAAATGGAAATATAACCGCTAAGACACTCCATCCTTTACTCATTTGATGTGCTTTAGCATCTGTATATACCCATGATGCAACACATATTAAAAGTGCTATAAAAGCTAAAAACATCGTCACTCCAGCTACTTCAAATAGTACAAACGGATTAGCGAACTCATTCATGTAATTTATACTCCTTCTTTAAAAATGACTGTATTACAACATATATCGGAATGTATACATGCATCATAATCACAATGGCTATTAACATAGGAATTTTATAATCCAAATGAGTGACAAATTGTTCTATAACAATTGTTAGCAAAACAATCCAAATGGTATGAATACAAATCATCCATTTCCTCTCTAACTTCTGAGCCTTTCGCACGCCCTGCTTCGTGTTATTTATTAGCTCTTCGCTTGGAGTTATCTCTTCTGCTAAACTGCTCTTTATTTTCTGTTCAAATTTATCTTCCTTCATGAACGGACTCCTCCAAATGTTCTCGCATTTTCTTTTTCCCATAATTAAGCCGATACTTTACCGTACCAATCGGTATATTTAATATTTCGCTCATTTCTTTATAAGAGTATTGTTCATAATAGTAGAGTACGAGCACGGTTTTATATTTTTCATTCAATAGCTGTATAACTTCCCGTATCATTTCCGCTTCCACTTTTTGAATAAATTCTTCTGATATATTCACATCATCTGCGAAATCTATTTCTCCACCATCCTCTTTATGAAACAAATCCAATATTCGATCTTTCCACCTTTTTTTCTTACGATAAAAATCATAAAACGTACGAACACAAATTGTAGTAATCCATTTTTTATAATTCTCCACGTAAGAAAGTTGGTGCCGCGATGAAAAAACTTTTATCCATGTCTCTTGAAAAATATCTTCCGCGTCTTCTTTCGTCTTTGCTAACTTATAGCATAAGGAATATATTTGCTTCTTATATATATCAATTAATTCTTCTACCTTTTCTTCCATCATAAGCCTCCTATCATTTATATAAGACGACGCAAATTCCCTTTTTGTTTGATAAAATTTTATTTTTTATTATCTCCACATAAAAAGGCAATCACAACATCGTGTGATTGCCTTTTATTTAAAAACGAAAGTCCGCTTCCGCTTTTCTTTATGTCCAGCTCTGCCTCCTAGCCCCTTCTGTCTAAGAACCTTCCCCACTAGAAGATAAAATGCATCTTCTGTGGGAAAGAACCTTAGCCTTCGGGACTAAACAGTCGGCTCCGCTTTTCTTTATTGTCCAGCTCCAGCGGCTAGAATACTCGGTGGCTTCGCGCCTTCCTCCGAGGCAAAGTACGCCTCTCTGTCAGGAGCTCCATCCCCCTCCTATTCTAAACGAGCCGCTTCCGCTTTTCTTTATTACATTTTTTCTGGTGCAGATACTCCTACGATTGCTAATGCATTTTGAAGTGTAGTGCGTACTGCTTTCATTAAATCGTAACGAGCTTTACTTAATTCTAAATTATCTTGGTTTAATACTTTTTCTGCATTGTAGAAGCTGTGTAATGTTGCTGCTAATTCAAATGCATAGTTTGTAATACGGTGTGGTAGACGTTTTTGTGCTGCATCCGCAACTACCGCTGGGAATTCACCAAGTTTTTTCAGTAACTCTACTTCTTTTTCAGAAGTAACAAGTTTGTAGTTAACGTCTCCGCCTGTAGCTAATCCTAATTCTTCACCTTGGCGAAGGATGCTGCATACGCGAGCGTGAGCGTATTGTGCATAGTATACTGGGTTTTCATTAGATTTTGATACAGCTAAGTCCATATCGAAGTCTAAATGAGAGTCACCGCTACGCATTGCGAAGAAGTAACGCATTGCGTCCACGCCTACTTCTTCCATAAGCTCACGAAGTGTAACTGCTTTACCCGTACGCTTACTCATCTTCATTTTTTCACCATTTTGGTATAGTTGTACCATTTGGATGATTTCTACTTCAAGCGTGTCTTTATCGTAACCAAGTGCTTGAATAGCAGCTTTCATACGTGGAATATAACCGTGATGGTCAGCACCCCAAATGTTAATTAACTTATCGAAACCACGCTCTAATTTATCACGATGATACGCGATATCTGGCGTTAAGTATGTGTAAGAACCGTCATTTTTAATTAATACACGGTTTTTATCGTCACCGTAAGTCATTGAACGGAACCAAGTTGCACCGTCTTCTTCAAAGATCTCGTCGCGCTCTTTTAATACAGCAAGTGCTTGATCAATTTTCCCGTTTTTGTATAATGATGTTTCTGAGAACCATACATCAAATTTAACGCGGAAGCTTTCTAAGTCTTTTTGAAGTTTTGCTAATTCATATTTTAAACCGTACTCACGGTAGAATTCATAGCTTTCTTTTTCATCAGCTTTCGCATAACGATCACCGAATTCTTCTGCTAAACGTTTACCAATTCCAATGATATCCGCACCATGGTATCCGTCTTCTGGCATTTCTTTTTCTAAGCCTAAAGCTTGCATGTAACGAGCTTCAACAGAAAGAGCTAAGTTATGAATTTGGTTACCAGCGTCATTAATGTAGTACTCACGAGATACATCGTATCCTGCTTTTGCTAATAGGTTACATAAAGTGTCACCTACTGCCGCACCGCGTGCATGTCCTAAGTGAAGGTCACCTGTTGGATTCGCAGATACGAACTCAACTTGTACTTTTTCACCTTTACCAGTATTCGTTTCACCGTAAGCTTCACCAGCGTTTACGATTGTTGGAATTAAATCTGTTAAGTAGCTATTATCCATATAGAAGTTAATAAAACCAGGACCAGCGATTTCGATTTTTTCAATAGAAGCTTTTGCTTTATCGAAGTTTGCAACTAGTTCTTCTGCAATCATACGAGGTGCTTTTTTCGCAACGCGTGCAAGTTGCATTGCCATATTTGTAGAGAAGTCACCATTTGTTTTATCTTTTGGAGATTCTAATACAACGTTTGGAATTTGTTCTTCTGTCGCTAATTCTGCCTTTAATACAGCAGCCTGAATTTCTTCTTTAATCAATCCTTTTACCTGTTCTAAGGAATTCATTATTTTGCCTCCTTCAAATTAATTGTAATAGTATATCTGCCAGCTTCTTGTTCACTTAGAAGCAATGCGTACGTTAAGAAGAGTTGTCCTTTTTTCTTTTCATCCGACCATTTAAAAAGAACGTTATCAGTCTTTGTTTGCAATGCAAACGTACCAAGTTCACTCGTATACGTACCAGTTGTCCATTCACCTTTCACATGCGTCTGACGCATAGAAACAGCACCTGAACGCATAATGAGAACTTGTTCATCTTGAATTTTAATAATTGTTTTCACTTCGCCTTGTTCGTTCGGCTCCTGGAATGTTACATATGTACCTTGACCTTTTACATAGTATTGACCATTTGCTTCAAAAGCAACGGTTTCCTTCCTCGCCCCTTCACGGATTTCTGTTACGAAATGAACGTGTACCGGCAAGCCTGCAAGTTGTTTCTCCACGTCTTGCACACCTTTCAAATGTTATAGATATTAAATACTACTTATAATAAATCACTTTTCCTATCATATCAAAAAAAGACTCTGTCTGTCTGCTGAAAAATCAGGAAAACTCCATTTCAAAAAATAATTCACTTCTACTTTATTTCATATGATAAAATATTTTTTAAATCTAAATATTCTTTCAATTAAAGAGGTGAATGTAGTGATACCAACAAAGTTAAAAAAGGGTGCTGAAATACGAGTGATTTCACCATCGTGTAGTTTAAGTATTGTTTCAAATGAAAATAGAAAACTTGCTATAAAAAGATTAACTGACATGGGCTTTCAAGTTACATTCTCAAAATATGCTGATGAGATAGATCGATTTGCTTCCTCCTCTATTTCTTCCCGCATTCAAGACCTCCATGAAGCATTTCGAGACTCTAATGTAAAAGCTATTTTGACTACACTTGGCGGATACAACTCAAATGGTTTATTGAAACATCTCGATTATGATTTAATTCGTGAAAACCCGAAATTTTTCTGTGGTTATTCTGATATTACTGCCTTAAATAATGCAATTTACGCAAAAACAGGGCTTGTTACATATTCAGGACCCCATTTCTCTTCGTTTGGAATGGAGAAAGGGCTCGGGTATACAACCGATTACTTTTTAAAGTGCTTAACTTCTAATGAGCCTATTGAAGTCCTTCCATCTGAAACATGGAGCGATGATTCTTGGTATATAGATCAGGAAAATCGAGAATTTATTAAAAATGAAGGATATGTTTCAATTCAAGAAGGAGAAGCTACGGGAGATATTATCGGTGGCAATATGAGCACATTTAACTTACTGCAAGGTACACCATATATGCCAAATTTAAAGGAGAAAATTTTATTTATTGAAGAAGATAGTTTAACTGGAACATCTACTCTTAAAACTTTTGATCGTTATTTACATTCCCTTATGCAGCAGCAAGGTTTTGAATACATAAAGGGAATCGTTATAGGAAAGATGCAAAAAGGTGCAGAATGTACGATAGAAGACATTCAAGAAATGATTGGTTCAAAACCTGAACTTGCACATATCCCTATCATTGCAAACGCAAGTTTCGGGCATACAACCCCGATTTTCACTTTTCCAATTGGTGGACATGCAAAAATTATTTCTCACAAAGAGAAGACATCTATCACTATTTTAACGTACTAAAAAAGGAGCGAATGAGTCGCTCCTTTTATGGTTTTTCTATTTTTTTCAACGCTTTTTGCGGAATGGATTCTTTCGGGATTTCAGCCCATCCTTTTCCTTGCATACCTTTTGCATAAATTTTTATAAACGCCCCCGTATGCAATTCACGGTTCATCATTCTTTTAATAACCTGTAACTTTCCATCTTCTGTATACCCTTTAAAAGTATACAAGTATTCTCCGTCTTTTTTCTCACCTTTATCTATAACCGCATAATAATCTTGTATTTCTTTATTTGAAAAGAAGTTGTCTACAAAAGCATGTACACCTTCTGTTTTTGTGTTCAAATAATACGCTGTTCCACCTAGAATAATGGCGAATACAGCTAAAACTTTAATTACCAATTTCATACATGAACCTCCTGTTTGCACTTCTTTCTCGCTAGTATTATATCTATACTTGTATTATACGGAAAAGAGCATACTATACTCTATCTAAAAGTCTTACACTTTCCTTACATTATTGTAAGGGATTTTTTCTTACAACCAGTTCCCAAGAAAAAATTTTTCCGTTTCATACACTTTTATATTATTATTGAATGATACGAATTTTTATTACAAAAATCAAAGGAGACAGTTTTCAAATGGCTATCTTGCAAGGTTTAGCACTATTACTTGTTGTACTTTGTCTATTTACACTTTTCAGTTACCGTGCGCCTTACGGAATGAAGGCGATGGGCGCTTTAGCTAATGCAGCAATTGCAAGTTTTCTTATTGAAGCATTTCACCGTTATATAGGTGGAGAAATGTTTCATAATGACTTTTTACAATCAGTAGGAGAAGCTTCCGGTAGTATGAGCGGTGTCGCAGCAGCGATTTTAGTCGCATTAGCAATCGGTGTTTCCCCCGTATATGCTGTTTTAATTGGTATCGCTACTAGTGGATTTGGTATTTTACCAGGATTTTTCGCTGGATACGTTTGTGCCTTCGTCGTGAAATTTCTCGAAAAGAAATTACCAGCTGGTGTGGAATTTTTAGCAATCCTATTTATCGCTGCACCAATCTCACGCGGAATGGCAATGCTTATGGATCCGCTCGTTAACGCCACACTTGGTAAAATCGGTTCTATGATTTCAGTTGCAACTACAGAAAGTCCTATCATTATGGGTATTATGCTTGGTGGATTAATAACAGTTATTTCTACCTCTCCACTGAGTTCTATGGCACTAACTGCAATGCTTGGATTAACAGGTTTACCAATGGCAATTGGTAGTCTGGCTGTAGCAGCTTCAGCCCCAATGAACTTTATTTTCTTTAAACGCTTAAAAATTTGTTCAAAGAAAGATACAATTGCTGTAGCAATCGAGCCTTTAACACAAGCCGATGTTGTTTCAGCAAATCCGATTCCAATTTATGCGACAAACTTCGTTGGCGGTGCACTTGCTGGTATTATTACCTCTCTGTTCCAGCTCGTTAATAATGCACCAGGAACAGCATCACCAATCCCAGGACTTCTTGTCTTATTCGGATTTAATGACGTTGTAAAAGTAACAATTGCTGCTATATTATGTGGGATCGTTACCACTATTGTCGGATACATCGGATCTATTGTGTTCCGTAAATATCCGATCCGCTCTGCTGATGAAATTCGCGGAGTTACTTCGGAAGAGAAGGTTGCATAAGAAAAAGAGCTATTCCCATCGTTTAGGAATAGCTCTTTTTTGTGTTGCGTAACAGTAAATGAAATTATATCGGCGGTTTTTTTAATATATCGACTTACCGACACATAACGAAAAAATAAGAGCCCTCTAATCATATAGAGGGCTTTTATTTTATCTAGCTGCAGTGGCTAGAATGATCGGTGGCTTCGCTTCTTCCTTCGAGGCAAAAAACGCCTTTTGCAGGAAAGAACCTTAGCCACCGGGCCTAAACAGTCGGCTTCACTTTTATTTCACCCAACCGAGCAGCATTTCCCGCACGAATTTGCTTGCTGCGACTGGTGTTTGATCACTATGGTCGTAGACTGGAGCTACTTCTACCAAGTCTGCTCCAACTACATTTATATTTGAATTTGCAATTGCTACGATGGAATCTAATAATTCTTTAGATGTGATACCGCCAGCTTCTAACGTTCCTGTTCCTGGAGCGTGAGCTGGGTCTAATACATCAATGTCGATTGTGACATAGACTGGGCGGCCAGCAAGTTTCGGTAATACTTCTTTTAACGGTTCTAATACGTCAAATTTGTATAAGTTCATACCTACTTCTTTCGCCCATTCAAATTCTTCCTTCATTCCAGAACGAATTCCGAAAGAATATACGTTTTCCGGACCAATTAAATCACACACTTTACGAATTGGTGTAGAGTGGGATAAAGGCTCCCCTTCATACGATTCACGTAAATCAGTATGAGCATCCATGTGGATGATTGCTAAATCCGGATATTTTTTTGCCATTGCCTTAAAAATTGGCCAAGACACTAGGTGCTCACCGCCGAGACCTAGTGGAAACTTATCGGCATCTAAAAGTTTTGATACATACTCTTCAATCATGTCTAAGCTGCGTTGTGCGTTTCCGAATGGTAATGGGATATCACCCGCATCAAAATATTTTACCTCTTCTAGTTCACGATCTAAATACGGGCTATATTCTTCAAGACCGATTGATACTTCACGAATACGTGCAGGGCCAAAACGAGATCCCGGACGGTAACTTACTGTCCAATCCATAGGCATCCCATAAATAACTACCTTTGACTCTTCAAAACTTGGATGACTTTTAATAAATACTTTACCTGAATAAGCTTCATCAAAACGCATATTCTTTTCCTCCTTATGTGGAACTTAAGGTATCCCAACCTTTCACTATTTCTCAAATTTGGAGCGAATTGCTCCTCTTTCTCGATTTACCGGGTCTTCTTTTTAACAACAAGAAGACGATTTTCTCTACAGAAGTGTAAGTAGCTAGCATGTTCAAGTCTTCTGGACAAACACCTTAAATGAGCTACTTACACTTTATTTGTTTGATACAATTCTCTTACTTAATTAAATCGCCAACAAATTTCGGTAATGCGAATGCTGCATTGTGTAATTCTTTTGTGTAGTATTTCGTTTCGATTTCGTGGAAACGCTCTTCACTTACTTCTAATGGATCATGTTTTTTAGATCCAATTGTGAACGTCCAAAGACCACTTGGGTAAGTTGGAATGTTTGCTGTGTATAAACGAGTGATTGGGAAGATCTCTTTTACGTCTTTAAACACAGTTGTAATTAACTCTGGTGTGAACCAAGGGTTGTCCGTTTGTGCAACGAAAATACCATCTTCTTTTAACGCTTTTGAAATTCCAGCGTAGAAGCCTTTTGTAAATAGGTTTACTGCTGGTCCTACTGGCTCAGTAGAATCTACCATAATTACATCGTATTCATTTTCGCTTTCTGCGATATGTAGGAAACCGTCTCCTACTTTTACTTCTACACGCTCATTATCTAATGCGCCTGCAATTGATGGTAAGTATTGTTTAGAGTACTCAATTACTTTTCCATCGATTTCAACAAGAGTTGCTTTCTTTACACTTGGGTGTTTTAACACTTCACGAATAACACCACCATCACCGCCACCAACAACTAATACGTTTTCAGGGTTTGGATGTGTAAATAAAGGTACGTGCGCTACCATTTCGTGATAAACGAACTCGTCCTTTTCTGTTGTCATAACCATGCCATCTAAAATAAGCATGTTTCCGAACTCTTCCGTTTCAACCATATCAAGTTTTTGGAATTCTGTTTGCTCCGTATGTAATGTGCGGTTAATACGCGCCGTAATCCCAAAATGTTTTGTTTGTTTTTCAGTGAACCATAGTTCCATCGTACAATCACGCCTTTCAATGCAAATTTATAATAGGGACATCATTAATGTCCCCTAACAAAAATAAAACAAAACATCCAAAATGTATAGTTAAAAGTACAAAAATACCGAAAATATATTTTAGTCAGAGGGTTCTAACATATGTGCGGAAAGGGTTTGCACCGTAAAAGGAAAGAAAACCCTTTCTTAAGAAAGGGCTTTTGTCTCTATTTCTACTGGTTTACGAATTGGAATTAGGATCATAATACAACCAACTAACACCACAATTCCACCTACTAAAAACGGACTTTGTGGTGAAACAGTATGACCGATAATTCCTGATAAAATCGGAGCAATCGCACCACCTAACCAACGAACAAAGTTATAAACACCTGACGTAACAGATCTTTCATAAGGTGAAATATCCATTACATAACTTGTGTATAATGCATTGTTTAAGCCAGACGCCAATCCTGATAAAACGATAAGAGTAATTTGTAACCACATAATTTTCACAAAGAATAGTGCAATTAAGAAAATCGCAAATACGAGTAAACTACCCTTCAATAATGTTTTTGGTTCATATTTCCCTTCTAGCTTATGTGCTAAAATTGCAGAACCGTAAGCTAACGCGAGTCCCCATCCGCAAAATACAAAGCCTAATTGAATAGCTGATAAATGCATAATAAGTGGTGAATATGCTAACACGACAAAAAATCCGTAGTAGTATAGCATCCCTGAAATGGCACCTTGCATAAATGGTTTATACTTCACCAGGTTAAGTAATTCCCCTACGCCAGCAGCCTTACGCTTCACTTTTCGTTCTGGTTCTTTTACAAAAAAGAATACTAAAATAAATGCTAAGAAAATTAAAATACTCGTCGCGAAAAACGGATAACGCCAAGAATGACCACCTAATATCCCGCCTAATAACGGTCCGCCAGCCATACCTAAGCCGATAGCTGCTTCGTATAATCCTACTGCTTCATGAACTTCTTTACTTAATGCAATCAATAAAGTCATCGCCGTCGCGAAGAACATCGCATTCCCTAATCCCCATCCAGCGCGGAAAAGAGATAATTGAGCAATCGTTTGTGACATACCACATATAAACGCAAATACAGTCACAATCGCAAGACCGATTGTCATCATCCGTTTATCACCAAATCTCGATGCAAATATACCAGCTGGTAACATCATAATTGCCATCGTTAAAATATAAGCGGTAAATAACATTTCAACTTGCCAATGCGATGCACCAATTTTCTCTGCAATAATCGGCAAAATTGGGTCGACTACTCCTATACCCGAAAAGGCAAGGAAGGTAGCCACCACTGTAATCAATCTCCCTAGTTTTTGTTTGCTCTCCATTTTGATTACTCTCCTTTTGTGCTCTCTAAAAATGTTACTGCACGATGTAAACTATCTTCTAGTTCTGCCTTTACACGTTGCATTTGCTCCATTTTTTCGTCTAACGTTTGCACTTGTTTTTCAAGCATATCTTTAATTTCTTGAATCACTTCACGATCACGAGGATTTTCGCTATTTCTTCTTTGCTCCATTCTTTCTTTTAGTGATAAGAAATGCTGCATTTCTTGAAGTGTGATTCCTAGCACTTCTTTCGATTCTACAATTCTTTTAATTCTGGCAATATCCTCATCCGTATACAGACGGATATTTCCCTCACTACGTTCTGGGGGATGAATTAAACCAATTTCCTCATAATAACGAAGTGTACGTTTTGTTAAACCGACTTGCTTTGTTACTTCATCAATTTTATACATGTTTATTCCTCCCTTCACTTGATTATTACATTTTACGTTAACGTTAACTTTTCTGCAACTGTTAGACTTTTGTAAATGTTTGTCATATTCAATTGTATTTTCCCTAAAGCAGTTTCATAATAAAAGAAAAGAGATAATAAGGAGAATTTCACATGAGTAAACCACTTATTTTCGCTCACCGCGGAGTAAAAGGAACACATCCCGAAAATACGATGATTGCCTTCCAAGAAGCAGAACGCATTGGTGCTCACGGAATTGAACTCGATGTCCACTTATCAAAAGATGGTGAACTTGTCGTAATTCACGATGAAACCGTCGATCGTACAACAAATGGCGTTGGACTTGTTTCTGAAAAAACGGTAGAGGAACTACAATTATTGGACGCTGGTAGCTATAAAGACCCTTCTTTCCATGAAGCAAAAATCCCAACGTTGCGTGAGGTTTTCATTTGGCTTTCCACAACGAACTTACAACTAAATATTGAATTAAAGACAGATGTTATTCATTACCCAAATATTGAGGAAAAAGCTGTTGCACTTGTGCGTGAATATCATCTTTCTAATCAAATTGTATTTTCATCATTTAACCATGACTCTGTTTCATTATTAGCAGAAATTGCTCCTGAAATCCCAAGAGCAATTTTATATGATACACCACTTACTGATCCAATTTCCGAAGCAAAACATAGAGAAGCAAGTGGATTACATCCAAACTTCCAGTTATTAACGAAAGAATTTGTGCAGTTAGCACAAGAGCAAGGATATGTTTTCCGTCCATATACAATTAACGAATACAAAGATTTACAAACTATGATTGATTATGGTGTAGATGTCATCATTACCGATTGGCCAGCACGTGCCTTTGAGCTCCTTTCTTAATGGAAGGAGCTTTTTATTTTCGAAATTTCATTGTTTAAAATAAACGAAAACCCTCAATACTAATACAATAACGCTTGTATTAATGAGGGGCTGAAAAAAGATGGATCAAACTATGAATCCAAAACTTAAAAAATATAAACGTCTTTTCTTCACCGCAATGTTTTCGTGCGTCCTTTTCTTCGTTTTTTCTTTTTTTGTTATTATTATAGTTGCAAAAATTATGGGACCTCCTCCTGTTGCGGTCCCGCAAACAAGCGTCTTTTACGCAAACGATGATACTGTTATTGGACAAAGTAACGAAATTCAAAAACGTTACAATGTCTCTCTTAATGAAATTTCACCTTATGTAAAAGAAGCGACCCTTTCTATTGAAGATCAAAGATTTTATAAACATCACGGCTTCGATGTGAAACGGATTGCAGGTGCAATTGTTGCTGATTTAAAAGCGATGGCAAAGGTACAAGGAGCTAGTACAATTACACAACAATACGCGCGTAATCTGTATTTAGATCATGATAAAACGTGGAAACGAAAATTATTAGAGGCAATGTACACTATCCGCCTTGAAGTAAACTATAATAAAAATCATATTTTAGAAGGATATTTAAATACAATTTATTACGGACATGGCGCTTATGGCATCGAAGCTGCGTCCCGTCTATATTTCGATAAAACGGCAAAAGAGTTAACATTAGCAGAAGCTAGTATGCTGGCAGGTATCCCGAAAGGGCCAAGTGTCTATTCTCCCTTTTTGAAAGAGGATCGCGCTAAAGGACGACAAGCTCTCATATTAGATGAAATGGTGAAGCAAGGATATATTACGAAGCAACAAGCAACCTTAGCGAAGAAAGAGACACTAACTTTTGCCTCATTAGATACGAAAAAAGTAGCAGAGGTCGCACCATATTTCCAAGATGCTGTACAAGCTTCGCTTCTTCGTGATGTTGGATTAGACGAACAAGCTTTACAACGAGGTGGCTTACGAATTTATACAACGCTAGACCCTAAACTACAAGCTGTAGCAGAACAAGCTGTAAAAGATCATATACCTGACACAACAAACATACAAACTGCTCTCGTCTCTATGAATCCAACGACAGGTGAAGTGGCTGCTCTTGTTGGTGGAACTGATTATAATATGAGTCAATTTAACAGGGCTACACAAGCCGTTCGTCAGCCTGGTTCTACATTTAAGCCATTTCTATATTATGCGGCATTAGAACGAGGATTCACGCCTGCTACGCGCTTAAAAAGCGAATATACTGTATTCACCCTAGGTGACGGCGTTTCAAAGTATAAACCGAAGAACTATAAAGATTATTATGCAGATGATTTCGTAACGATGGCACAAGCTCTCGCAGTCTCTGATAACATTTATGCTGTGAAAACGAATTTGTTTTTAGGAGATGACACGCTAGCAAAAACAGCGAAACAATTTGGAATTAAAAGTGCATTAAAAGATGTGCCTTCTCTAGCTCTCGGTACATCACCAGTAAAACCAATTGAAATGGTTAACGCTTATAGCATGTTCGCAAACGGTGGAAAAGAAGTAAAACCTACTTTCATTCGCCGCATTATGGATCATGAAGGAAATATATTATACGATGCTCATTTAGAGAGTAAACAAGTTCTCGACAAGAGCAAAGCGTTTGTAATGGAAGAAATGATGACTGGTATGTTTAATAAGAAACTAAGCAGTTATGCTGCTGTAACTGGCCAATCGATGTTATCAAAATTATCAAGAACATATGCCGGCAAATCTGGTTCTACTGAAACGGATAGTTGGATGATCGGATTTACTCCGCAAATCGTAACAGGTGTATGGGTCGGATATGATCAACCTAAATCTATTTCAAACGTAGCAGAACAGGGGTATGCGAAGAAAATATGGACTGATACGATGGAGAAGGGCTTAGATGGACAGCCTAAAAAAGAATTTAAACAACCAAGTGACGTCGTAGCGGTTAATATCAATCCAGAGAACGGTAAAATTGCTACAAAAAATTGTCCTATTTCTGTGAAAATGTATTTCGCTAAAGGTACCGAACCGACTGAATATTGTATGGATCACGTCGATGATAAAGAAGAATTTGAAAAAACAACTGAAGAAAAGAAAAAAACAAGTTGGTGGAAAAAATATCTTCCTTGGTAAAAAAATAGCTGACGGGCATCCGTCAGCTATTTTTTATTCACTTAATAATGCACGGCGCAATTCTTCACTAGATTCGTTCCAAATCGCTTCATTATGTTCTTTCAAGAACGTACCAAGTACCTTTTTAGATGATTCATCCATATGGTCAACCATAATGTGACGCTTCAATGATTTATCCATTTTATTTACGTGTTCTGGAAGTGATTTATATCCGCGGCGAATCTCACGGTCAACTGTCATTTCACAAGCTGTTACACCTGCGTAATACGCACCTGTCGCAGTTCTTTCAATTGTTACCCAAACAAGCCAAAATGGTTTTCCATTTGGAACTTCATCTTTATTTGTTAAAAACTTAATACCTTTTTCTACTGTACTACGCGCATGCATCGCACCGATATCAACGAATGCAGTCTTCTCTAGTACATCAACAAATACAGGTGAAATGTTTTCTAAGCTTAATGCTCCAACACCAAATCCACCATGTCCATCTGTTGAATCATTTTTCACGATATTAAAACCGATTTTTTTCTTTTTCTCTGTCATATGTAAAATCCTCCTCACTTAAAAATTATAAAAGGCCAAAAATAGGCGCAATGATGCTGTCTAAAAATACAAATACATGCGGAATAACTACCTGGAAAATAGGTTGAATTGTGTAATTACTAAGCGGTGTAATAACGAGAATTAATAACGCAATTGCCCCGTATTTTTCATACTGTGTCATTTTCGCGCGAATATTTGCTGGCGCTAAATCTTCCACAACTCGATATCCATCAAGTGGCGGGATCGGTAATAAGTTAAATACAAGTAAAACGATATTCAGCATAATAAAAATCTGGAAAAATTGAGCTAACGTATCTGCCACTGCAGATGGAATTGAGTATAATACACCAAATTTTAATAAGCTATACCAAATAATTAAACCAATTGCACTTAAAATTAAGTTACTAATCGGCCCTGCAATTGACACTAATATACCTGCCAGACGCGGTCTTTTAAAGTTATATGGATTAACAGGAACTGGTCTTGCCCAACCGAATCCAAGAATTAATACTGCAATCAAACCGATAGGGTCTAAATGGGCCATCGGTGATAACGTTAAACGCCCTTGTCTCTTTGCTGTATCGTCCCCAAATTTATATGCAACATATGCATGTGCAAATTCATGAACGGATAGTGCAATAATAATTGCCATTGCTACTAACGGAATTTCGTGCAATGGATATCTAAATAACTGATCCATACTTCATCTCCTCTTCCATATGTCAAAAAAAGAAATTATTTGTTTTTTCGATTGTTCTTCCCCATAATCCGCTATAATAAGAGTGTAACTTACATAAAAGGAGCGATTGTACATGCCATACGTAACAGTGAAAATGCTAGAAGGACGCACAGAAGAACAAAAGAAAGCTCTTGCTGAGAAAGTAACAGCAGCAGTAAGCGAAACAACTGGTGCTCCTGAAGAAAACATCGTTGTTTTCATCGAAGAAATGTCTAAAAACCATTATGCAGTTGGCGGAAAACGCTTAAGCGACAAATAATTTCAAGTTTTTTCATAAGAAGCAGCCATTAGCTGCTTCTTATTTCTTTCCTTCTAACAACTCAATAATTCTCTCTTTATATTTTCCTTTTCTTCCATCTTCATAGATTAAATCATGTGGATAGAATAGCTTTTGATCCGTTCTTTTCTTACCTGTAATCGCCTCAACAATATCCGACTCACGTGAAAGCTCTCTAAGCTCTCCGTTTGGCATAAGAAGTAGGATTGGTAGACGCTCTTCTTCTTCTCCTGCACGATAAAAGTCATACGGTAAGTCTGATGTTGAATCAACTACTAAATAATACTCCGGATCAAGTCCAATCTTTTTAAATAAACTACTTAATTCCATCCAATTATCTAAACCGTGTTTATCTGTAAACTCTACATATTTAAATAGATTTCGATTCATAAAACGGCGGCATAAATCGCTTAAAATTGTATCTTCTTCTTCCTGCCATACTTGGAAGTAGTAATACATAACGTTCTCGTCTAACTTTAAATAATCCTCTACTGTTACTTCTTCTTCAAATAAAGAATAGAAATGAACAGGATGATTTTTGAATGTATAATACTTCTCGTGCAGTGATTTCGCACGGTGTAAAATCTTCGTTAAAATAACTTCTGCACTTCGCGTTACTGGGTGGAAATATACTTGCCAATACATTTGATAACGACTCATAATGTAATGCTCAACAGCATGCATACCACTATTTTTAATGACTACTTGATCCCCATACGGGCGCATTACACGCAGTATACGTTCCATATCGAAGTTTCCGTACTTTACGCCTGTAAAATAAGCATCTCTTAATAAATAATCCATACGATCCGCATCAATTTGGCTCGAAATCATACTAATTGCTAATTTATTAGTAGACGTTTTTGCAATTACATCTGCTACCTTTTGTGGAAACTCCTTATCAACACGACTTAATACACCATTAATCTCCGTATTGCCAACAATAATCTTTTGCGTAAATTTCTCATGATCTAATGAAAATACTTTTTCAAACGAGTGAGAAAATGGGCCGTGACCGACATCATGAAGTAATGCCGCACATAAACATAACAATCTATCTTCAGCATTCCAATTTGGTCTGCCATCAAACACATCATCAATCATACGACGAATAATTTCGTATACACCTAACGAATGAGTAAAGCGACTATGCTCTGCACCGTGAAATGTAAAAAATGTCGTTCCAAGCTGCTTAATACGGCGCAAGCGTTGAAATTCTTTCGTTCCGATTAAATCCCAAATAACACGATCACGCACGTGCACATATTTATGTACTGGGTCTTTAAACACTTTTGTTTCGCTGAGTTTGTCGTTTAAATATACCACTTTCCGACATCCCCCTTTCTTTACTACATTCTTACTTTATATTATAAACGAAATGAGAAACAGAAAGAAATGAAAGACTGTATTAATTCCCTTTATAAAAAGAAAAAATCACCTTTACCGAAGTAAAAGTGATTTCCTTTATACATTATTTACCTAAAACGAATTCAGCAACTTCGTCTAAGATCATATCTTTCCCTAATGGGAAGTAACCTTTGTTTAAGTCTTCATTTTTAATTGTGAATACGTGGTTGTTTTTAACAGCGTTCATGTTTTTCCAAATTGATTCTTCTTGGAATTCTTTCAAGCGCTGAGAACCGTCACCAGTTGTAAATACGAATAAGTAATCTGGGTTGTAATCGATTAAAGCTTCTTTTTGTACTTGTACTAGTGGTTTATCAGTTGGTGTACCTTTAACTGCTGGTAGTTTTAAGTCATTAAAGATTACGCTACCGTAACCGTAGTCACCGTATACGCGGAAAGCATTTGGATATGCAGCCATTTTCATAAATGTTGCTTCACCAGTTTTAGCGACGATTTTGTCATGTAATTTGCTTGCTTTTTCATCATACTTTTTGAACCATTCTTTTGTTTCTTTTTCTTTACCGAAGATTTGACCTACTTCTTCAAATTTTGGACGCCATTGATCTAATGGAGTGTTTAACATAACTGTTGGTGCAATTTTAGATAATTGATCATAAATCTTTTCTTGACGATTATTTACAAGAATTAAATCTGGTTTTGCAGCAGCTACTGCTTCGATGTTAATTTTATCGCCCCAAGCAGAACCAACTGGTTTAACGTCTTTTAGTTTCTTTTCAATATGTGCATCAATTTTTTCTTGAGATGTATTAGCAGTAATAACCGGTTTCATACCGAAAATTAATAATTCTTCTGTTGAACCACTAAGGTCAGCAATTTTCTTTGGGTTTGCAGGAATTTTAATTTCCCCTTTTGCATGTTTTACAGTGCGCTCTTCAGTCTTTGCATCTGCTTTCTTTTCTTCTTCTTTGTTAGAACAAGCTGCAAATAGTACAGAAGTCACAACTAGTACCATTGCTAATAGTGCCATTTTAAAATTCTTCATGTTCCCACTCCTTCTAGCTGTATTTATCTTATAAGTTACAACGAACTATAAGAAACAAAGATAACAATTAATTAATATATATTTATTAATTGTTGTTAATAACCCATTCTAACGGGCGTTCAACTTCCCATTCTTATATAAGAAGCTCAACGTCCATTAGAAGTCCCCCTCTTCACGAGGGGGTTCTACTTATGCTTTTTTACGCAATTGATTACTAATCATCGCTAAATCATATGTTAAACAAATTGGCTTACAGTTTACTGGACATGGAACGATTTGAGCTTCAATCTCAAATACGTTACGAAGTGTTTCACTTGTCATAACTTCATCTGGCGTTCCTTGTTTCATTAACTTACCTGCTTTTAATGCAATCATATGATCGGAGAAACGAGAAGCGTGATTTAAGTCATGGATAACCATAACAATCGTTCTACCTTCTTCTTCATTTAACTTTTTCAATAAGTTTAATACTTCTAATTGATGAGCCATATCTAAGTACGTCGTTGGTTCATCCAATACAAGTAATTCTGTTCCTTGTGCAAGAGCCATTGCAATCCAAACACGTTGACGTTGACCGCCTGATAGCGCTTCTGCTGGACGATTCGCAAATTCTTTCATTCCTGTCACTTCAAGTGCCCAGTTAATGTAGCGATAATCCTCTTCTTTCAACGTGCCATACCCTTTTTGATGAGGGAATCTTCCATATGACACAAGCTCAAATACAGTAAGACCCGTTGGCACTTCTGCAGTTTGTGGTAAAATCGCCATTTTCTTTGCAATTTCTTTCGTTGGCTGTTTCTCAATTGCTTTTCCGTCAAGATAAACAGTACCTTGCTTTGCCTTCAAAATACGAGACGCCGTTTTTAATAATGTGGACTTCCCACAACCATTTGGTCCAATAATTGTTGTAATTTTCCCTTCCGGAATTTCAACTGTTAATCCATCAATAATTAAACCTTCATTATAGCCAACCGATACCGCATCCACCGCTAAAGTTGCCATACGAAAAGCCTCCCTTTATTTTGTCCTCATAAGTAAATAAATAAAATACGGTGCACCAATTACAGAAATAACAAGACCGACTGGTATTTCTGAAGTTGTTAGTACACTTCTTGAAATTACGTCTGCGAATAAAAGTAAAAACGTTCCTATTAGCGCAGCTGTGGGCAACATAATTTGATGTTTACCACCAACAAGGCGCCTTGCTAAATGCGGGGCCATTAAACCGATAAAGCCAATTCCGCCGGCAACAGCAACAGATGCCCCTGCTAAACAAACTGCAATAAATAATAATTTACGTCTTTCTTTTTCTACGTTTACACCAAGGCCAACTGCTGTAGAATCGCCTAGGTTCATTACATTTAATATGTGTGCTTTACTTATAGCAAGCGGTAAGAAAATAACCATCCATGGAAGTACACTTAATACGAATTTCCAATCTGTACCCCATAGACTTCCCGCCAGCCAAATCGTAGCAAAACGAAAATCGTTAGATGTCATCTTCATAGAGAAAATTAAACTAACAGCTCCAAATCCAGCTGCAACGGCAATACCGACTAGTATTAATCGAGTCGATGAAACGCCGTCTTTCCATGCTAGTAAATAAATAATTACCGCTGCTAATATCGCTCCAACTAGTGCGAAGAATGGGAGAATGAATACAGATAAAAATGTACCAGTCCCTACTTTCCCGAAGAAGAAGTAGACGAATATAACAACTGTTAATCCCGCTCCAGCATTAATACCTATAATACCTGGATCAGCAAGAGGATTTCGTGATAAACCTTGCAAAATCGCGCCTGACATAGCTAAAGCAGATCCGACTAGTATAGCAATTACCATACGCGGCATACGGAATTCAAATAAAATAACAGACTGATCTTCAGCCCCTAGTCCAACCAATGACTTTAATACGTCCATTGGCGGGATTTTAAAAGTTCCTGTATTTAAACTAATAAGAAATATAGAAACGATTAGTCCTACTAAAATCGTTAATATAGAAATGTTCTTTTTTGTTAAGACACTCGTCCTCACATCTTTCCTCTCCCTTCATTACGTGCTAAGTAGAGGAAGAATGGAACCCCAATTAGCGCTGTAATTGCTCCAATTGGCGTTTCAAATGGCGGGTTAATAACGCGAGATAACATATCTGCACATTCAATTAACAGCCCACCTAAGACCGCAGAACATGGAATAACCCATCTATAGTCCGAGCCTACGAGGAAACGAGTCATATGCGGAATTACAAGACCAACAAATCCAACTGATCCTGCCATGGAAACTGCGGAACCCGTTAAAACAAGAACAAGTACTGTTCCGATAAATTTAATCAATGTCGTATTTTGACCAAGTCCAATCGCAATTTCTTCACCGAAGCTCAAAATTGTAATATATCTCGACATCATAATTGCGATAAAAAGACAAATAAGGCCAATTGGCACTAACATATTAATACTTTGCCATTTCACTCCAGCGACTCCGCCTGCATTCCACATACTCACCTCTTGGGCAAGATTGAAATACAATGCGATTCCAGATGAAATTGCCCCTAATAAAGCACTAATAGCTGCACCTGCTAAAGCTAATTTCACAGGTGTTAATCCACCTGGTGAAGAAGATCCAATTCCATATACAATGCTTGCACCAAACGCAGCTCCAATAAAAGATGCGATAACAAACATTAAATAAGGTGAATTAGGGAAAAATGCATACATAATTGCAATTCCAAATACAGCTCCATCTGTAATCCCCATTAACGATGGTGAAGCAAGTGGATTTCGCGTCATACCTTGCATAATTGCTCCTGATACCGCTAAAAAGGCACCTGCAACTACGCCCCCTATTGCTCTAGGCATGCGAAGCTCTTGAATTACGTTATGATGTGTAATAGATCCATCAAACTGAAATACAGCTTGCCATACAGTCTTTAAACTAATATCTGCAGCCCCAAAAGAAATAGAAACTGCCATGCTTAAAGCTAACAAAATTGTACCCGCTACTAAAATAATAGAAGCGATGAGCGGTCTGCTCTTAATCTCTTTAACATTCTCTTCTTGCTGTTCTATACTGCTTGCGCTCGCTTCCATCCCTCAACCATCCTAACCAACAACATATATTTATTGAAATGAAATTTATTCTCAAATAGTAATAAAAAAATTAGGTGAATTGTTATTTCCCTGATAATGATTATCAGAATCAGACACTTCTATTCTACCTATCGCTTTAAAAGACTGTCAACCATTATTTTGAAATATAAATTTATACAAATTGGTATTTTAATACAAAAGTTATGTTCATCCTTTAGAAAATGTTCGTCCACACAAGAGTACTTTCGCAGAATAAATCATTCCTCTTATGGGCATAAAAAAAGAAGAGTAATCTTTTCACTCTTCTTTTTCTTACTTATTTAACTTCGCTTCAATTTTCACGATTAACTCATCTTCTGTTGGAGCCGCAACTGGACGGTTATTTACAAATGCGAATGATTTTTTACGACCAGGACCACAGTAAGACTGACATCCAACTTCAATCGTTGCACATGAATCTACTTTTTTTAACTTCGGAACTAACGTTTTAATGTTCGTTGCCTGACAGTCATCGCACACGCGAAACTCGTTTCCCATTACATAACACTTCCTCTATTTTAAACTTTTCTCAAGTACATTTAAAAATAAACACTAAATGGTATTTTACCGCTCTTTGAAGCTCGTTGCAAGTTTCCCTACAAAGCCTATTCTCTACATAATGATACATATTTATATGCTCTCCTACAGAAGCGCTCACCATTCATGGGAAAATTTTTACCTTTCATCGAAATCTACCATATTTTTAAAAGCTTTGTATAAAAGTTTATTTTTTTGCCCATTATAAAAATAGGAAGTTCATAAAAAGAAAGGGAGTTGAATCTATGAAAGTAAGACAAGATGCTTGGACAGATGAGGATGATTTATTACTTGCTGAAACGGTACTTCGTCATGTTAGAGAAGGAAGTACGCAATTAAATGCATTTGAGGAAGTAGGGGATCAGTTAAATCGTACATCTGCTGCTTGTGGTTTCCGCTGGAATGCTGTTGTTCGCTATAGCTATGAACAAGCTCTTCAACTAGCAAAAAAACATCGTAAAGATAAAATGCGTGCTGCAAGCGGTGAACAAGCGAAAAAACGTTTACTTTATACACCACCAGCTTCAGATTCGATAACTGATTATGAAGAATTAGTACAAGAAGAATCAATCGTACAATATAAAGAAGCTATTCCATATCAAGAATCTACTGCTCCTGCTGCAAGAAGCTCTATGACAATGCAAGATGTTATTTATTTTTTACAAACAGTCGGATCTTCAAATATAAAAGTGACAGCTCTTGAAAACGAGAATACGAGATTGAAACAAGAAATTAAAGCACAAATCCTTCGGAATGAGGAACTAGAAAAGAAACTAGAAAAATTAGAAAAGCAATCTCATACTGTACAAGAAGATTACGAAACACTTATGAACATTATGAACCGTGCTCGTAAATTGGCAGTCATGGATGACGAAGAACGTTCTCAAACATCTTTCCGAATGGACCGAAACGGTAATTTAGAAAAAATTGCAGAATAAGAAGGATGCATGCAATGCATCCTTTTTATTATTTCACCTTTAAGCTCCCCCTTTATATGTGAGAAAACTCCATTCTTCATTTTTTGCTATAATAGAGATTGTCATTTTAAAGATAAGGGGTTAGTTATATGAGCAATTCCCGTTCCATTTTATCTCAGCCAGAGTGGCGCATTGTAGATCAGTCTAGTTTGGGACCAACATTCCATGCACTTCAGTCATTCGCAATGGATGACACATTATGCACAAGCATTGGAAATGGCAAGTCAGCCGCAACAATGCGTTCTTGGGTTCATCACAATACAATTGTCCTTGGCATTCAAGATTCACGCCTTCCGCATTTAGAAGAAGGTATTTCTTTTTTAAAACAACACAACTTCAATGTTATTGTTCGTAATTCTGGCGGGCTTGCAGTCGTGCTTGATGAAGGTGTTTTAAACGTATCACTTTTATTCCAAGAAACAGAAAAAGGTATCGATATTGATCTTGGATACGATACAATGTGGCATTTGATTAAGGAGATGTTAAAGGATTACGACGTTACTATCGAGGCAAAAGAAATTGTTGGCTCTTACTGTCCTGGTAGTTATGACTTAAGTATTCGCGATCAAAAATTCGCTGGTATTTCACAACGTCGTATTCGCGGGGGGGTCGCTGTCCAAATTTATCTCTGTGCTACCGGAAGTGGCTCTGAGCGTGCCGCACTCGTTCGTGATTTCTACAACCTAGCAATTCAAGGAGAAGAAACACGCTTTACGTACCCTGAAATTGTACCAAGTACGATGGCCTCACTCTCAGAATTACTTGGCGAAACCATTACAGTACAAGATTTAATGATGCGTCTTTTAAAAACATTGCAGCAATTCGCTCCAAAGTTAACACCATCTCAATTAACAATAGATGAGATTCCTTTATATGAGACGAATTTACAACGTATTATTGATCGTAATAATAAAGCACTTGGCTTAGAAAAATAAAGACCGTCGCTATTATAGCGACGGTCTTTATTTCAATTCATTATAGAATTAAAGTGCTTGAGCTGCTGTAATTAAAGCTAACTTGTACACTTCTTCTTCGTTACATCCACGAGACAGATCATTTACAGGCATGTTTAAGCCTTGTAAGATTGGTCCTACTGCTTCGAAGTTACCTAAACGTTGAGCGATTTTGTAGCCAATATTACCAGCTTCTAAGCTTGGGAATACGAATACGTTAGCATCACCTTTAATTGTAGAACCTGGAGCTTTTTTCTCAGCTACAGATGGTACGAATGCAGCATCGAATTGGAATTCTCCATCTAAAGTTAACTCAGGAGCCATTTCTTTTGCAATGCGAGTTGCTTCTACAACTTTTTCTGTTTCTGGAGATTTCGCAGAACCTTTTGTAGAGAAGCTTAACATAGCAACGCGTGGATCAATGCCGAATAACTCAGCTGTTTTCGCACTTTCGATACCGATTTCAGCTAAATCTTGGCTGTTTGGTGCAATGTTAATTGCGCAATCAGCGAATACATATTTCTCTTCTTCACGTACCATGATGAATACGCCAGAAGTTTTTGTAACGCCTGGTTTTGTTTTAATAATTTGAAGTGCTGGACGAACTGTATCAGCTGTAGAGTGAGCTGCACCACTTACTAAACCGTGTGCTTTGCCCATGTATACAAGCATTGTACCGAAGTAGTTTTCGTCTTTAAGGATTTTGCGAGCGTCTTCTTCAGTTGCTTTACCTTTACGGCGTTCAACGAAAGATGCTACCATTGCATCCATTTCTTCGTATGTAGCTGGGTCGTAAATATCAACGCCTGCTAATGTTAAATTCATGCTAGCAGCTTTTGCGCTAATTTCTTCCTTATTACCAACTAAGATTGGTTTTACTAACTCTTCTTTTGCTAAACGCTCTGCAGCGCCTAAAATTCTTTCATCAGTTCCTTCAGGAAGTACGATAGAAATGCCTTTTCCTTGAACTTTTTCTTTTACTGTTGTAAATAAGTTGCTCACGAATAAACCCTCCTACATATGTTAAAAAAACTCTATCTTTAAGAATACTGCTTTTCTTCTATATTTTAAACTTATAGCTCCCAAAAAATAGATAAAATAAAAATGATTATATTTTCATAAAATTCAGCCGTTAAATTCACCTTGCTTAAACACTTAAATGTGACAATTTTATGCGCCAAGGTTTTATATAGATGATTTTAAAACTATATATGCTATAGTTAACGTGTAAAACTATCATTAACTGAGGTGAATAGAATGAGTGAAGCAACAACAACGTTAGATGGCTGGTATTGTTTACATGATTTACGTTCTATTGATTGGGCTGCATGGAAAACATTATCTAGCGACGAACGCGGACAAGCAGTGTCTGAATTTTTAAATGTCGTTGAAAAATGGAACGAAGTAGCTACTGCGAAAAAAGGTAGTCACGCAATGTATACAGTTGTTGGCCAAAAAGCTGATATTATGCTTATGATTTTACGTCCAACAATGGAAGAGTTAAATGAAATTGAGACAGAATTGAATAAAACAACTTTAGCTGAATATATGGTTCCTGCATATTCTTACGTATCTGTTGTTGAATTAAGCAACTACCTTCCAGCTGATGAGGATCCATACCAAAACCCGCAAATTTTAGCTCGTTTATATCCTGAATTACCGAAAGCAAATCATATTTGCTTCTATCCAATGGATAAGCGTCGCCAAGGTGATGACAACTGGTACATGCTTCCTATGGAAGAACGTAAAAAAATGATGTACAGCCATAGTAAAATTGGTCGTCAATACGCAGGTAAAGTACGCCAAGTGATTTCAGGATCTGTTGGATTCGACGATTTCGAATGGGGCGTAACATTATTCGCTGACGATGTTCTTCAATTTAAGAAACTTATATACGAAATGCGCTTCGATGAAGTAAGTGCTCGTTATGGTGAATTTGGAACATTCTTCGTTGGAAACATTTTACCAGACGAAAAAGTAGAGAAATTTTTACACATATAAATGGTGAAAAGGAACGAAATTCGTTCCTTTTTTTATTCTTCTCTATATTTATCCTCAAAAATCTCCTTTTTTCTACACTTTTGAAGAAAAACCAACATTTTTTCAAATTTCTTGTAAAATTGTAACCTTTTTATATGTAAAGATATGCTAAAATGATACGAGCTATATGCTAAATAACGATGCGAAGGTGATAATCTATATGAAAAAAATCTTGTCTATTTTACTATTGCTTGTATTGTCAATTTCTTCCTTAGGAGTAACAACATCCCATGCGGAAGAAAAAATACATATTGAGGCGGCGGCTGCACTTTTATTTGATGCAGATACAGGAAAAATACTTCACGAGCAAAATCCAGATGAATTGCTAGCTATTGCTAGTATGTCAAAATTAATTGTTGTTTACGCTGTTTTAGAAGCAATTAAAGAAGGAAAAATCACATGGGATACGAAAGTAAATATTTCTGATTACGCTTATGAAGTCTCTCGTAATAATGAATTCTCTAATGTACCGTTCGAAAAAGGACGTCAATATACTGTAAAAGAATTATATCATTCTATTGTTATATTCTCTGCAAATGGATCTAGTATTGCTTTAGCAGAACTTCTTGCAGGAAGTGAGAAAAACTTCTTAAATCTTGCAAATGAACATGCTAAAAAGCTAGGATTAAAGAAATATAAATTTGTAAACGCTACTGGCTTAAATAACGCTGACTTAAAAGGAAAACATCCTGAGGGTACTGATCCAAATGCAGAAAACTCTATGTCAGCTCGTGATATGGGTATGCTTTCAAAAGCAATGATTACAAAGTATCCAGAAATGCTAGAGGATACAAAACAAAGATTTAGAAACTTCCCAGACAATCACCCCAAACCAATTCGTATGGAAAACTGGAATTGGATGTTACCAGGAGCTGCTTTCGCTTATGAAGGTACTGATGGTTTAAAAACCGGAAGTTCTGATACAGCTGGATACGGATTTACCATTACTGCTAAACGTGGTGATGTACGTCTTATCTCGGTTATTATTAAAACAAAATCAATGGATGAACGTTTCACGGAATCTCGTGAATTAATCGAATATGGATTTAATAACTTTGAAAAACAAAAACTAAAAGTTAATAAAAACAATACAATCTCTGTAGTAAAAGGGAAAGAAGACCAAGTAACTGTTGCACCCGAAAAAGAAATAACAGTAATTGCGAAAAAAGGTAGCAAAGAGCCTTATAAAATTGGAACTGAATTAGATAAATCTCTTTCTGAAGATGGACATTTAGTTGCACCTATTAAGAAAGATACCAAAGTAGGCTCAATTACTTTAGAATCAACTGATAAATATGGTTTCTTAGACGGTAGTAAAAGTATGAAAGTTACTGCAAAAACGACAGAGGAAGTTGAAAAAGCAAATTGGTTTGTGTTAACAATGCGCTCTATTGGTGATTTCTTCTCAAACTTATGGTCTAGAGTTTTTTAATAAAAAAGCTGGCTCACGCTAGCTTTTTTTATTTTCCACTCTCAATGTAAAACTTCGTTTGGTTGTCATATCTGAGTCCTTTTCCTCATACGTATGAACTAGTAATTGTTCCACACTTCATCTAGAAATAAACCTCTTTCCAAAAGGTATTACAAAAAGAGAGGTGACACATAATGGGCGTTATTGCTTATAACGAAGAAGATGTAAAGTTGTTGGCTAGACTGATGCGTGCTGAAGCCGAAGGAGAAGGGCAACAAGGAATGTTAATGGTCGGAAACGTTGGGGTAAATCGTGTCCGCGGAAATTGTTTAGACTTTAAAAGCATTCGTAATTTACGTCAAATGGTTTATCAAAACCCCGGCGGTTTTGAAGCAACGCAAAAAGGATATTTTTATCAACGGGCACGCGAACAAGATATTGCCCTAGCGAGACGGACCATTCAAGGGCAACGTTTTTGGCCTGCCAACTTTGCCTTATGGTTCTTTAGACCTGAAGGTCCTTGTCCACCAACTTGGTATAACCAACAAAACTCTGGTCGCTTTAAAAAGCACTGCTTCTTCCAGCCATCTGCTGGAGACTGCCCTAGCGTATATTAAGGAATAAAAATGAGGAGGGATTTTTGAATGGCACAGCAACAAAATCCATACTATGGAACAGGTTTTTATCAACCATCTGGAACTTATGTACAACCGCAACAAATGACTCAACAACAGCAGCAAGCGATGCAACAACAAACAGCTCAAGCTGCGCAAGCTCAATATGCAATTTCTCAAGGCATGTTACCTCTAGAGCAATCCTATATTGAAAATATCCTTCGTTTAAACAAAGGTAAGCAAGCTACGGTTGTAATGACCTATGAACGTGGCAGTTCCCTTGGCACACAATCTTATACAGGTATTATTGAAGCAGCTGGCCGTGACCATATCGTTATTAGTGAACCGCAATCAGGAAAACGCTATTTACTACTAATGATCTACTTAGATTACGTAGAATTTCCAGAAGAAATTACGTATTTACCTAGTCAACAAGCAACTTATACTCCAAGACCATAAAAAAAGCTGGCAAATGCCAGCTTTTGTTTTTTTATAATCCTTTTACAACTGCAGTCCCTACTAGGATCCACGCCACAATAAACGCTACACCACCAAGAGGTGTAATTGGACCAAAGAACTTAATACCTGTCGTACTTAATGCATACAAACTACCTGAGAACATAATAATTCCAGCTACCATTAGCCAACCAGCAGTAGTTAAAAGTGATGATTGAACCTTATTCATCAATAAAGCAACTACGAATAGTCCACCTGCATGAAACATTTGATATGTAACGCCTGTTTTCCACACTTCTAACATTTTTGCAGAAATTTTATTTTCTAAACCGTGTGCTCCAAAGGCCCCTAATGCAACAGATAGCCCCGCTGCAATACAACCTAGTAAAAAGAAAATTTTCATCTTAATTCCCCTTTTTTACCTTTATCATAAGCAATTTTTGCATATAAGCCAAACGATTTATCTTCTAAAAATCAAATAAAGAATTACCGTTTGCATCACTTTCTTTTATATATACTGGCTCCCCAGAAACAGGTGCAATTGGTTGCATAGTTGTTACTGGTTGTGATCCAATTACTTGCGATGGAATTTGCGGTTCTCTATATGTAGATGTTTCAACTTGTTCATCTAATAATAAGTCACATAAAGCACGCACAACTAATAAATGTTCTTTTGACTTTTGTCCTTCACTACTTTTTGCCTTCGCAATTTCATTCGCCATTTTATTTAAAATCTTGTCGCTAGATATTTGCATTCCTTCTCACCTCGTACTTTGTAATTCTTTCTCGAATTGCCCCAATTTCTCTACTGAACCAAATACTATTATCATATCACGTTCTTTCAATTTTTCCTGCCCTGCTGGATTATGTATAATATCCCCATTTCTTGAAATCGCTAATATTGTTACATCAAACTGATTCCTTACATTACTCTCTAGTAACGATTTACCAACTAATATTGAATCTTTGCCAACTAGAATTTCTTCAATGACAAATGACTGTTCTATTCCATACAACACTGTATCAATATAATGAACGGTTAATGGATTTGCAATACCTTTTGCGATATGAATACCCGCCATACTAGATGGATTAATAACCTTATTTGCACCGGCACGCCTTAATTTCTCTTCAGTTTCTGGCTTTTCAGATCTCGCCACAATTTTAATCGTATCGTTTAACCCTCTTGCTGTTAATGTAATAAATACATTTTCGGCATCATTTGCAACAATAGCAACTAAACCAGCTGCTTTTAAAATTCCGGCATTATGTAATACTTGATCTTCCGTTGCATCTCCATGTACAAATAAAAGCTTTTCCTGCTCCAATATACTTTCATCTTTATCAACAACGACAAATGGAATATTCTTTTCTTGCAATTCATGTACAACTTGAAGCCCCACTCTACCGCAACCACATACTATAATATGATTTTTCAACTGCGCTATTTGTTTATCCATCTTCTTCCTCCGTACTGCATGAAATAAATTCCCTTCAATAATCATAGCTGCCACTACCCCAATTGCATACGTAACAATACCTACGCCAACAGGAATAATAAGAAGCGCAAATACTTTCCCCGCTTGCGTTACAGGAACAGCATCTCCGTATCCAACAGTCAATACAGTAATCATTGTCATCCAAAATGCTTGAAACAAACTAATCTCTTCAATCGTCATAAATCCTATCGTTCCTAGAATTACAACAAAAGTCATACATATAACTGCTATCCATAATTGCTTACGTGCATTCATACCGTGTTTCAACTCTTTTCTCTATCTACAATCTTTGCCAGTGGAAATAAAATACGTATATACTAGATACGGAATCTATGAAAGAGGTTGATATAATGAAGACATTTCTTTCCGCCTTACAATGGGCACTATTTATTTTAGCTGGAAGCCTTATTGTACCAATTAGTGTCGCAACTAGTTATGGTCTTGATGGCGCTGAAGCCATTGCATTCGTACAAAGAACATTATTTGTTCTAGGCTTTGCTGGTCTCTTGCAAGCTATATTTGGGCATAAACTTCCTATTCAAGAAGGTCCTGCTGGCCTTTGGTGGGGAATTTTCTCCCTTTATACGAGTTTAGGCGTCGTATTATTTGGATCAAGCAATGAGACACTTAAAGTTCTTCAATATGCTTTCTTATTAAGCGGTATTATTTGTATTATTCTTAGCGTTTTTGGACTTATTGATAAACTCGTTCGCTATTTTACACCGACAGTCATTGGAACGTATTTATTTCTTCTTGTCACGCAGCTTAGTGGCTCCTTCTTAAAGGGAATGTTTGGCCTTGATGGAAAACATACAGAAGTACAACCTAACGTATTTATTCTTTCACTCATTGTTATTTTACTATCCTTTTTCATCATGAAGCTACCTATTATTGGACAATATTCCGTTCTTTTCAGTATCGTATGCGGCTGGATATTATTCGCATGTTTCGGATTATCTAATCCAATAACACCAGTGACAGACATAATCCGTTTTCCATCCTTATTTGTTTTCGGAATGCCTCGTGTTGAATGGAACATGGTAATTACGGTCATTTTCGTTACACTCTTACTTCTAACAAATATGTTAGCAAGTATTCGCGTTGTACAAAAGGTTGTCTCTAAATATGAAGAAAACGCTGCATCAGATCGTTTTAAACAAGCTGGCATTATAACAGGAATCAACCAATTGCTAGGCGGCCTATTTTCAGCTATTGGGCCTGTCGCTATTTCTGGATCAGCAGGTTTTATTGCAACGACTAATATTTATAAACGTCTCCCGTTTATATTAGGGTCAAGCTTTATTATTGTCGTTAGTATATTTCCAAAGATTACTTCATTCTTTGCAGCAATCCCTGTTGCAGTTGGTTATGCCGCTATTTATCCTGTATTCGCAAGCATGATTGGTCTCGCCTTTCGAGAATACGAAACTGTCCAGGATAAAGAACGATTATTTAAAGTAGCCGGTCTTTCAATCTTTACAGGAGTCGGAGTTATGTTTGTTCCAGCAGGAGCATATTCCACACTTCCACCATTTCTAGCATCGTTTTTAAGTAATGGTCTCGTTCTTGGATCTGTAATGGCAATCTTGCTAGAAATACTATTTTCTCGTTCCGCTGCAAAACAAATATCGTAAATTGGAAAACTTCCATTATTGCACTCTACCTTTAGAGTTGTTACGATAAAATCAAACTTTAATCATTGGGGTTTTATTCTTCCCCAATGATTATTAACCAATATTATGAGCAACAACTCATAATAATTTATCTACTTCTTTTCAAAGAGGTTTGATGTCTTACTATTATTCCTCAACATCTTCATGAACATGTATTTTGATTTCAATTAAAGAAAGGAATTTTCTATATGACTTATAAAATGATTGTTTTAGATTTAGATGATACTTTATTACGTGATGACCATACTATTTCACCTCGTACGAAAGAAGCGTTAATGACTGCACAAGAGCAAGGGGTAAAGGTTGTACTTGCTTCTGGACGTCCAACATTTGGTATGCGCAATGTAGCCAAAGAACTTCGCTTAGAAGAATACGGCAGTTTCATTCTATCTTTTAATGGCGCAAAAATTATTAACTGTAAAACAAACGAAGAAATCTTTAGTAGTACACTATCTCCTGAAATCGTTCACAACCTATTTGAAATTAGTAAAACTGAAGATGTATGGATTCATACTTATATGGGCGATGATATCGTAACGGAAGAAAATAATCCTTATACTGAAATTGAGGGCGATATTACTGGTATGCCAATTGTTGTAGTAGATGACTTTAAAGCCGCAGTTAAAGAGCCTGTAGTAAAAGTATTAATGAATAAAGAAGCTGAACGCCTTGTTGAAGTTGAAAAGAAACTTCAACAACAACTAGAAGGCCAATTAAGCGTGATGCGTTCGAAACCATTCTTCTTAGAATTTACTGAAGCCGGTGTTACAAAAGGAACGAGCTTAAACAAACTGATTCAAAAGCTTGGCATTAAGCGTGAAGAAGTTATCGCAATGGGCGATAGCTATAACGACCAAGCAATGATTGAATTTGCTGGTCTTGGCGTTGCAATGGGCAATGCACCTGATGATATTAAAGAAATTGCGAACTACGTAACAGATACAAATATGAACGATGGTGTTGCAAAAGTTGTAGAGAAATTCGTTTTAAAAACGGATGTACTTGTTTAATATTTTCATTCACAAAACCTATTTGAAGTCAAATACTTCAAATAGGTTTTTATTTAAATTCTCATGCTTTTGTGACTATATTTTGAACTTTGCACTATTCTCGTAGTGTAAACTTTCTTTTTGTATATAATGAAACAAAATAGACTATTTTATTTTGAAAAAGAATACAAATTTACTATATACAAGCATACGTTAAAGGAGGCTACTTTATGTTATCTACACCAATCGGACGATTAAGAGCAATTGGACTAGTTGAGGGTATTTCTTTCCTATTACTATTATTTGTAGCAATGCCATTGAAATATTTTGCAGGATTTGCAACAGCTGTTAAAATTACAGGCATGGCTCATGGTGTTCTATTTATTCTATTCATCTTTGCAGTAATTCAAGTAACAATCGTACACCGTAAATCAATTTTATGGGCACTTGGAGCATTCGTTTCATCAGTTATCCCATTTGGTACTTTTGTACTAGATGCAAAATTAAAGAACGAGCAACAATGATAATAAAAAGGTAGTTAACAACTGTTAACTACCTTTTCTATTTATAAATTTGGAATTTCCCAATCAATTTCTCTTTCGCCCATATTAGCTAAAATTGTATTTATTTTAGAATATGGCTTACTACCAAAGAAACCACGTCTTGCCGATAATGGGCTTGGATGTACAGATTCGATAATATGATGATTCGGATTCGTAATTAATTTCTTCTTCGCCTGCGCATGGCGCCCCCACAATATGAAAATAACTGGCTTTTCACGTTCGTTCAATAGTTCAATTACACGATCTGTGAAGTGCTCCCATCCTTTTCCCTTATGAGAATTTGCTTCGCCTTGACGAACTGTTAATACGGTATTTAGTAATAATACTCCTTGTTCCGCCCATTTTACTAAATAACCGTTATTCGGGATTTCATAACCATATTCATCTCGAAGTTCTTTATACATATTTAACAATGACGGTGGTGTTTTAACACCAGGTTGCACAGAAAAGCTTAAACCATGCGCTTGATTCGGTCCATGATATGGATCTTGCCCTAAAATGACAACCTTTGTATTTTCATAACTTGTATACTGAAGAGCGTTAAAAATATCTTCTACCTTCGGATAAACAACATGCGTGCTGTATTCTTCTGTCAAAAAACTGGATAGAGTAAGATAATACTCTTTCTCGAATTCTGTTGCCAATAGTGGCTCCCAATCATTCTTTAAAACATTTTCCATACTGTCACTTCCTGTCTAATTAATTCACCATATCCTGTCTTGTAAATACTACGAACGAAATAACAAGAGAAACAACTGCCCAAACAGTTAAATTCATCAAAGAAAATCCCATCGATAAACTTTGTAATGCAGGTAATTTTCCTGATAAATAATCCGTTAATGATAAATTCACACTAAAAATATATTTGGCGCCTTCCCAAGATGTTGCGAACGAGCTTAAAATACCGCCTGCAATTAATGCAGCTAGCATAACGCCCATACCAGCTGGTGTATTACGAATTAAAACAGAGACCATAAATGATATAGTTCCGACAACGATAGCAACAAACCAGGCTAGTCCATACGCCATTAAGATGTATTGCCACTGCGGAATAAGATGTACAAAGTTCGTATTTAACGTTTCCTTATCAATGACGAATCCTGTTAAAACAGGTAAATTCCATCCCGAGTACCCAAATACAAGCCCTGATAATATGTAAGCAAACAAACCTACAAGAAACAGTATGAGCGAAATGAAAAATAACATCGTCACGTATTTACTAAGGAGTATTTTCCAGCGCCGAATCGGCCGCGTAAGTAACATCTTCATCGTCCCATCACTTCGTTCTCCTGAAACGATATCAATGGCGACAATCATTACGAGAAGCGGAATAAATAATGTAATTCCTTGTTCAATAAATGCTCTGACAAAAGTCGGTGCACCCGGTGCCATCGGATTAATATTATGATCTAAATAATATTGTTGTTGCTCAACTCTTACCTTTAACCAATCACGCCATTCTTCTGGCAACCTAGAATTGTTCAACCGGTTCTGAGAATCAACAATTTGCTGTTGCAATGAAACCTTCCAATCAGTTGTACCGAGTCTTTTTTGTGTCGTTTCTATTTCACGATACTGCGCATACACAAAAAGCGGTATCAAGATTGCTAAAATAAGCATGACAACAAAAATACGTTTCTTGCGGTAAATCTTTTCTGATTCATTTAAAACTAGATTCGCAAATTCACGCATGCTGCTCACCCCTTGTGAGTTCAATAAATAAATCTTCTAGCGTAAATACAAGCTCCTTAACGCTATGTACATCTATTTCATTTGCGACAAAGTGTTTATTCCAACTACTTATAGATGCAATATCCATGCGGCATAGTAATCGATCGCCTTCTACACTCACTTCCCTTACTTCTTCGGCCACTTCTAGCATATCTTTCGCCTTAGAAATCGGTGTAACAATCCATTCTACACGATCACTTGCTGTTTTAATTAATTCTTCAACCTTGGCAACTGTTATCATCTTTCCTTTATGAATAATAGCAACGCGATCGCATATCATTTGCACTTCACTTAGCAAGTGACTTGAAATAAACACGCTCATATTTTCTTCTTTCACAAGCTTATGTATAAATTCCCTAAGTTCTCTAATCCCTGCTGGATCTAAACCATTCGTTGGTTCATCTAATATGAGCAATTTCGGATTTCCAAGGAGCGCCTGCGCAATTCCAAGGCGTTGTTTCATACCAAGTGAGTACGTTTTTACCTTGTCATGAATTCTTTCATCTAAATGAACCATTTCAGCAATTTCAATAATACGTTCATCTGATATATCACCTAACATACGAGCAAATTGCTTTAAATTTTCCCATCCCGTTAAATATGTATACAACTCTGGGTTTTCAACGATACTCCCAATTTGACGCATCGCTTCTCTGAAATTTTCCTTAATCGAATAACCACCGATAGAAATCGTACCTTCTGTCGCCTTAATCAATCCGACTAACATTCGAATGGTAGTCGTCTTTCCAGCACCATTTGGTCCTAAGAACCCGAACACTTCTCCTTGCTTTACATCAAAGGAAATATTCTCTACAAGAGTCTTCTTTCCAATTACCTTCTTCAAGTCTCTTACAGAAAGTATCGTCGTCATTTTACCCCTCCTTGTTCTAGTTTTAATTTACTTACAACATTTTGAACTAAACGTTCTGCCATATACGTATAACCTACTTCGTTCGGATGAAAATGATCAGAGTATAATAAATCTTTCCCGCGGTTTTGGAATAAATCAAATGTCGGTGTAATATACACATTTTTATCGTTTAGCGCTAATTTCTCTAAAGATGCATTCCAGTCCACAACAATGTTTGAAGACCCTTTTAAATCTTCTACATCTTCAAAAGGATTGTATAAACCAAGCCAAAAAATCGGACTATCTGTATTTAATTTACGAATTTCTTCTATAATTTTCTTTGCTTCATTTTGAAACGTCTCTGTGTCAGGACGATACGTCTCTAAATCTATTTTCCCAAGTGATTCCCAGCCTGGGAACAAATCATTTCCACCAATCGTTAACACAATTACATCTGCTTGCTTAATTGAATATTGAGCGCCATTACTTTCAATTTGTTTTAATAAATCGGGCATTTTTGCACCACTAACTGCTAAATTTGTTAATGCAATTTTTTGCTTATAATCTTTTTGTAAATCCTCTTTCATTCGCCCAACATAGCCAATTCCTTCTTTATCACCAACGCCACGCGTTAATGAATCACCTAAACTAACGATTTGTAACGTTCCCGTTTTCTTTTTCTCTTTTGCCACTACATCGGTCTTTTTAATTAAATTTGAAGCTTTCGGATTTAATACATCATTTACACCTGAAACAAAGCCATATGCAAATAAACAGAAAGATGCAATTGTAATGAGTAGAATTACTTTTACTACTTTTGATCTCATATCAAAACCCCTTTTAGCCCTCATAGATTGTCCATAATTATACCAAACGAAATTTTGAAAAGCGATTTTCACACCTTCTCAATTATGTCGTTTCTCTATCTACTAACTCTGGTAATAACTCTATATGCTTCACATCTAATTTCTCTTCATTAATCTTTTCATATAATAATTCAAACGCTTTCACTCCAACGTTTTTACTAGAATGCGAAATCGTCGTTATACCCAATATATCTGCCACCTCTTGATCATCACACCCGATAATCGTAATATCCTCTGGAATACGAACTCCTTGTTTTTTTGCTTCTGTAACCATCCCCGCTGCAATATGGTTACAAGATACAAGGAACGCCGTCGGTTTTACTGACATATGAGCCCATTCTCTAATTACATTGCGTCCATCTTCCACTGTAAAACATCCCTCAAATTTCCAGGTCTCTAACGGTGTTACGATACTCTGTTGAAGCGAATCTTCGTACGCCTTCTTTCGTCTTTGGCTATTAACGCTATTACTTCTTCCAATACAATATCCAATACGTGTATGACCGGCATCTATTAAGCTTTTCATCCCACGTGAAAATACTTTGTAGTAATCGATATGGACACTTGAAATATACTTCGAATCTATTTCTTCACACATAACAATCGGGCCGAATTTCGTATATTCTTCAAGCTTCTCCTTACTATTTGTCCGAGAACAAATAATAACCCCATCAAGCTTTTTCATTTTTAACATATTCAAAATTTCTAGTTCTCTTTCTTCACTATAATTCGTCTGGCAAAGCATCATATTATAATTATTCTTTGCTGTCTCTTTTGATATCCCCTCGATAATAGCGCTATAATATTGATCATTTACGTGTGGCAATAAAACGCCAATTACATTCGTTTTTCCTTTCACTAAATGAATTGCATTCACGTTTTGCGTGTAATTTAATTCTTCTATAATCGCTAAAATTTCTTTTCGTTTCTGTTCATTTACGTACGGATGATTATTTAGTACACGTGAAACAGTTGAAACAGATACTCCAGCAAGTTCAGCAATCTTTCTTATATTTGTCATCTCATTTTCCCCTTCTCACAAAAATTCTTCCTTGACCTGGTAAGCTTTCCACAATATATCCTTTCCTAGCAAATACATTTAGAAAGGATATACAACTATGCTTCGATTCAAATTAGAATATATATTTTTCATTGGCGGTTTACTCATTCTTGCCATCGGTATTAATATGATGACGACAATTACTTCCTTTGGACTTAGCCCTTATGATTCCTTCTTTATTGCACTATATCAAAATTTTGGGATAAGTATTGGTTTTTGGATTTTCATGATTAACTTTGCCTTTACACTTATCGTACTCTTTTGGAATAGAAAACAAATTACAATCGGTACAATTGTAACGATGGTTCTTATTTCTCTTTTTGTTGATTGGATTGGTTCCATTACAACTATTATGGACGCTATCCGCTCTCTTCCAAAATATATAACACTTATTTGCGGAAATCTATTCGTTGGAGCTGGAATTGGTCTTTACGTCTCTACAAACCTTTGTGCAGCGCCTCAAGAAGCTTTCGTTTTAACGGTTGCCGAGAAGAAAAAATGGACGTTTAGAAGAACAGAGATTTCATTAGCCTTTTTATTTTTAACGTTAAGCTTTTTATTAGATGGACCTATCTATTTTGGAACAATCATCTTATCCTTTACAACAGGCTGGATTATCCAAGCATTTATTCAAGTTGGTACGCAGATTTTAAATAGAAAAGAGCCTATTAAGCAAGCTGCTTAATAGGCTCTTTCTGTTTTATGGTAAGAGATACTACTTAGCATCCCCTTCAATTCGATAGTTCGCTTTCAAACAATCTATTTCTTCATACCCTTGCAACGTATGTAGAATATAATCATAATCAGCAAGAGACGCACGATGCGTTACAATTACAATTTCAGCCTTTCCTTTCTCTTCAAGCGGCATTTGAATAATTTTCTCAAAGCTAACTCCGCGCTCAGAGAACAATGAAGTAATTTTTGCAAATACACCAATTTCGTCTTTTACATGCAGTCTTAAAAACTTTTTCACGACAATTTCGTCTGGCTCTTTTAATACTTTTTGATATTGTGGGACTACAGCACTATTTCCTGTTACCCCTAATCTAATATTTTGCATTACAGCAACTAAATCCGAAACAACAGCTGTCGCTGTCGGTAAACTTCCTGCGCCTGGTCCATAAAACATCGTTTCTCCAACTGCTTCACCGTACACATACACAGCGTTATATTCATTTTGTACTGCCGCAAGAGGATGTGTATTTGGAAGTAAAGTTGGTTCAACTGTAACCTCCAATTTTTCACCATCTCGTTTTGCAAGACCGATTAATTTAATTGTATAGCCTAAGCTCTTACTGTATTCAATATCTTCCTCTGTAATAGAGGTAATCCCTTTTACTTTCACATCTCCAAGCTCTACATTTGTAGAGAAACCGAGGGTAGCTAAAATCGTCATTTTTCTTGCTGCATCTAAACCTTCTACATCTGATGTTGGATCTGCTTCTGCAAATCCAAGTTGTTGGGCTTCTTTTAACACGTCGTTATATGCTCTCCCTTCGTCTGACATTTTCGTCAAAATAAAATTTGTTGTTCCATTTACAATTCCCATTACTTTCGTAATAAGATCTGAAGAAAGTCCTTCTACGATACTGCGTAAAATTGGAATTCCCCCTGCCACACTCGCCTCATAGAATAAATCAGCCTTATTATCTTTTGCTGTCGCTAATAATTCAGCTCCATGTAATGCCATTAAGTCTTTATTTGCAGTTACAACATGCTTTCCGCTTTTTAAAGCTTGTAAAATATATGATTTTGCATCATCAATGCCACCCATCACTTCAATGACAACATCAATATTTGGATTATCTAAAATTTCATTTGCATCTTGTGTTAATAGAGTAGAAGGTACCTCTACCTCTCTCTCTTTCTCAATGTTTTGCACTAATACTTTCGTTACCTTCACTGGACAACCTACTTGGTGTATGAGTCGTTCTTGATGATCCGTAATAATACGAACCACACCACTGCCAACTGTCCCAAGACCTAATAACCCAACTTGAATTTCTTTCATAGTACTGTCCACCCCTCAAAAATTGTGTTTAGATGAAATTATATGAGTAAAAAATCCGAAAAACAATGTATTTTGAACATTCGGAAAAATAAAGGTTAATCTTTACAAAGAAAACGTTACCACGTGTTACACAATCTTTCTTTACAATATATAAGGGGTTTCTTGATACACGTAATAATTCAACCAATTAGAAAACAATAAATTACCATGACTCCTCCACCTAACAAGCGGCTTTTCATCTGGATTATTATGTTTAAAATAGTTTTTTGGCACATCAATATTTAATCCCTTGTCACGATCTCGTTCATATTCTTGTTTTAACGTCTCACAACTATATTCGCTATGTCCAAGGGCAAACACTTGCCTTCCTTCTGGCCCAATAACAAGGTGAACACCTGCTTCTTCAGAGTTTGCTAACAATGTTAATTCTTTCACTTCTCTAATATCATTCTCTCGTACTTCTGTATGACGAGAATGCGGAGCAAAAAACAATTCATCAAATCCTTGTAATAATTTCACATGTTGCTCGCAAACTTCATGTTCAAATACACCAAACATTTTTTCCTTAAGGGGATACTTTGGAACACCATAATGATAGTACAAGCCAGCCTGTGCCCCCCAGCAAATATGGAGCGTAGATGTTACATTCGTTTTTGAATACTCCATAATATGTTTAAGCTCTTCCCAATAATCTACCTCTTCAAAAGCAAGGGTCTCCACTGGCGCTCCTGTAATAATGAGCCCATCAAACTTTTCATTTTCAATATCACGAAACGTTTTATAAAAGCTTGTTAAATGTTCTTGCGTTACATTACGCGATAGATGTGATTCCATATGAAGCAAATGAACATCTAATTGTAACGGTGTGTTTCCAATTAAGCGAAGTAATTGCGCCTCTGTGTCTTGCTTCGTTGGCATTAAATTTAATATAGCAATTTTTAAAGCACGTATATCTTGTGTTTCTGCCCGCTCCTTCGTCATTACAAAAATATTTTCTTTTTGCAACACTTTGCGAGCCGGTAAATCTTTATCAATTATGATCGGCATGTGTTTTGCCTCCAACTAGAGCTGCTTCCAAATCTGCAATAATATCAGAAACATCTTCTATACCAACCGATAAACGAATTAAATCAGATGTAACACCAGCTAAACGCTGATCTTCAGCATTTAATTGTCTATGCGTCGTACTAGCGGGATGTATAACGCAAGTTCGTGCATCAGCTACGTGCGTTACAAGAGTTGCTAGTTTTACATTTGCGATAAATTCTTTTGCTGCTTCTAATCCGCCTTTAATACCGAAAGTTAAAACACCACTAGCACCTTTTTTCAAGTACTGTTGTGCTAACGAGTAATTTTCATTACTATCTAATCCCGGATAATTCACCCATTCAATACGTTCATGATTAGCAAGCCACTTAGCAACTGCCAGAGCATTTTCGCTATGACGCTCCATTCGTAAATGCAATGTTTCTAAGCCAATATTGCTAATATATGCATTGAATGGGCTCATACAATTTCCATAATCTCTTAATAGCTGAACACGTGCTTTCACAATATACGCTGCTGCACCAAAGTTTTGAACGTAACTTACACCGTGATAACTTGGATCTGGTTCAACAAGCTCAGGATACTTTCCATTTGTCCAATCAAAGTTTCCACCGTCAATTACAATACCGCCTAAGGAGCTCGCATGCCCATCGATATACTTCGTCGTAGAATGAACAATAATATTTGCCCCATGTTCAAATGCCTGGCATAAATAAGGAGTTGCTAATGTATTATCAACGATAAAAGGTACCTCTAATTCTTTAGCGGCAGCTGAAAATTCTTTAAAATTTAAAACATTCATCGCTGGATTTCCTAACGATTCTGCATAGATAAGTTTCGTCTTGTCATTAGCAAGCGCCGTAATTTCATCTGCCGTTAAATTTGGATTAAAGAACGTAACATCAATGCCAAGCTTACGTAAACTCACCCCAAATAAATTAAACGTTCCCCCGTAAACAGTTGAAGAGCAAAGTAAATGGTCTCCACTACTACAAATATTTAAAACTGCGAGCATAATAGCTGCTTGCCCAGAAGCCGTTGCAACAGCTCCTACACCGCCTTCTAAATCTGATAATTTCTGCTCAAATGCTGCTAGAGTAGGGTTTCCAATACGTGTATAAATATATCCTTCTGCCTCTAAGTTAAATAGAGCTGCTAAATCATCCGAAGTATCGTATTTATACGTTGTGCTTTGATAAAGTGGTAAAACACGTGGTTCACCATTCTTTGGCGTATAGCCACCTTGCACACAAATTGTTCCTTTTCCCCATGATTCTCCCATCTCTCATTCTCCTTTCTTTTATACAAAATAAAAAACTGCCCCTTTCCTGAAAACAAGAAAGGAGCAGTTTGAAAACACGCTCTAAAGGCTCTTTCTTATCTCTCAGGATTACTACCTGCAGGATTTGGCACAATTCCGTTATACGGCTGTTGCCAAGGTTTCATCGGGCCTGTCCCTCCACCTTTTCTTGATAAGACTATGCAATTACCGTTGATTTTATAGCAATAATTTCCTAATGTCAAACAGTTTTTCTGAATGTTCTAAAATAAATGTTAACAGTTTCATATAAAGCAACAAAAGAAATATATTCTAGTCTATTTCAAAAAAGACCTTTAAAAACCTCAAATCAGTCTATAAAATTAAATAAGTAATTTAACCTATAAATTCAAATTCCCCAAAAGTTAGCCTATATGTTGAATAGGCCATCTTCTCAAAAAGATACTATATATATTCAATCCATTTTTCACTAGTATATTTCACTTTTTTCCCTACTAAGATTTACATAACGGAGGTATAACATGACAAATAAAAAAGATATGCATTACATACTTGCTCTATATGGCATTCTTCTAGGATCTATAGTAGGAGCTACAGTCTGGTTATTTTTAGTCACAATAAATATTGGAATCCACTTTATTTGGGGATACTTGCCTGAAGTTCTCTCTTTTCCCTCTTATTACACCCTTTGCGTAACAATAATTGGCGGGGTCCTTGTTGGTCTATCACAAAAACATTTTGGTACATACCCACGCCTTATGCCTGAAGTAATGGCTGAATATAAAAAAACTGGTCGAATCGAATATCGCTTTGTCCATCGGGCTACTTTAACAGCGATTATTGTTTTAATTTTCGGTGCTAGTCTTGGTCCAGAAGCCGCACTAGTTGGAATTATAGGCGGACTGTGCACATGGGTAGGGGATCGCTTTAAATTTGCCTTAAAGGGTATGAATGAGCTAACCGAGATCGGAATTGGCGCTACTTTAAGTGTCATTTTTAACGCACCATTATTCGGTTATTTAGCACCAAATGAAAATGAGGGGGAAGAAATTGCTGCTTTTTCTAAAGGAAAAAAAGCGATTGTATACTTAGCTACTACTTTCGCAGGTTTTTCTGTTTATTTACTACTGAGTAAACTTGATAATCGTGGATCCTTTATTGTTGATTTCGGAGAAGGTACACTTTCTTTCAATGAATGGATTGCATTTCTTCCACTTGCTAGTATCGGTGCTATAGTTGGTTTCTTTTATTTCAAGTTAGAATTCACATTAGAAAAGTTAATTCACCCTTTTAGAGAATACAAGCTGACACTCGGAATTATCGGTGGTATTTTATTAGGAATTGCGGGAACCTTTCTTCCGTACACATTATTTTCAGGGGAACATCAATTAAAAGAATTAGTTGTTGAATGGAGCCATTTATCTTTTTGGATACTACTTCTTTCAGGGATTTTAAAGTTGTGCATTACTGCCGTTTGTTTGAACACAGGGTGGCGAGGTGGACATATCTTCCCAATTATATTTTCTGGGTCAAGTATCGGATACGCTGTAGCATCTATTCTTCCTATAGATCCAGTAGCATCTGTTGCCATCGTAACAACAGCAATTTCAAGCTATGCGTTACGAAAGCCAATAGCTATAACATTACTATTACTTATGTTTTTCCCGCTTAATTTACTATTGCCCATGCTTGGTGCAGCTGCTATCGGGAATGCCTTTCCACTCCCAAAACATAACGAAAATAAAAATTAATAAAAATAGGCAGTGGGGACGAAAGCTCCACTGTCTATTTTTTTATTACACATGCTGCTTCAATAACGCTTCTAACTCCTCAAAATTATGCACTTCATATGTCGGTATAATCCCACTATCATTTAATTTCCTTTCTGGATTAAACCAACAAGTATCAATTCCCGCTACATATCCACCTTTAATATCAGCGCTTAATGAATCCCCAATAATCAGCCCTTCTTCAGGTGCAAAGTTAGGAATCCGTTCAAAAACATAATCAAAATACTCTTTCATCGGTTTTTGAAAACCTGTATCTTCCGAAACAAAGACATCTTTAAATAATGAATGTAACCCTGCATTGCGCAAACGTTTATCTTGCGTCTTAGAAACACCATTTGTCACTATATACAATTCATACTCCCCTTGAATTTGATTTATAAATTCAAATGCACCTTGCATGAGTTGATTTCCTTCTTCTAAGTAGTTACGATAATTATTTTCGAATAATATTCCATTTACTTCTTCTCCATACTCTTTAAACAACAGAGAGAATCGTGTATTTACAACTTCATTGCGTGATAGTTCACCTTTTTCAAAAGCATCCCAAAGACCTTTATTTATTTTTTTATAACGAGCCTCTATCTCGTCTGTTAAAGGGATTCCCTTCTCTTCAAAAAGCACTCGTAAAGCCACTTTTTCAGCCTTTTGGAAATCTAATAATGTATCATCTACATCAAATAGCAATGTTTTATATTTTTTCATAAACTCATCACACTCTCTTTTCTACAAAAACAAATTTACATAAATCGTATCATTCCTTCTTGTAAAGATAATAGGAGATATCTCATACTATAAATAGAGGTGAAAATATGAAAATCAGCAAAAATGAGGAAGAAATTTATCAATACATGCAAATCCATCAATTCCATACCCTATTTTCATTTCATGTCTTGCCATATGTAGAGCTACATTCTTTTCAAACGAAAGAGATGATATGTAGCGAAGGAAATACTCTCCCTTATCTCTATTACTTAATTTCTGGGAAGGCAAAAATATATATGAGTCATAAAAACGGGAAGGTTTCATTAATTAATTTTATTCAAGCACCATCTTTTATCGGGGAATTAGGATTAATAGGAGTAGAAAATATTACTAAGTCCGTTGAAGTACTAGAAGATTGTGTTTGTTTGGCACTTCCTCTTAAAGATTGTCAGCAACTTTTATTACAAGATGCAACATTTTTACAGCACTTATGCAAATTTATTGGAGAAAAGACAATTACTCGCACTGAAAATTACGCAAAAAACTATAGTTATCCTTTTGAAAATCGATTAGCTGCTTTTATTTTATTAACAGAACAAAATAATTGTTATATAGAAAAGCATACTGAGGCCTCGGAATATTTAAATGTCAGCTACCGTCATCTTTTATATGTATTAAATCAGTTTTGCCAACAAAATTACTTAAAAAAAGACGGAAGAACCTATTACATACGAGATCGAATTCAATTAAAAAAACTTGCTGATGAACTAAAAATATAAAAAAAGCAGCATTAACGTTTACATGTTAATGCTGCTTTTTCGAGTGACGATTATAATTTTAATTAAAATTTACTTGCTACTTTAGCTGCTTCTTCAAGACCTGTAGCAATGATTTCTTCTGCTTTATCTGGGAATTGGTTATGTCCTTCAATAATTACTGTTTCCATGTTTGTTGCGCCGAAGAAGCCCATCATACTTGCTACATATTTAACAGCCATTTCTACCTCAGCTGCTGGACCTTCTGAATATACGCCGCCTCTTGCATTTAATAATGCAATCTTCTTATCTCCAATTAGGCCAACTGGACCCTCTGGCGTATATTTGAACGTTTTACCAGCACGGTTTAAATAATCAATATATGTGTGCAATACTGCTGGAATCGTTAAGTTCCATAATGGGAAGCCGAAAACAACTTTATCAGCTTCTAGGAATTGATTTAAATACTTATCAGCAACTGCTACTGCTTTTGCTTCTTCTTCTGTTAAATCAAATCCTTTACCTACCTTGAATGTACCATTGATCATGTCTACGCCTACGTATGGTAATTCTTCTTTATATAAATCAAGTTCTACTACTGTATCATTTGGGTGTGCTTCTTTATAGTTTGCTAAAAATGCCTCATATAATTTTACACTAACTGCTTGTTCCGCTGGACGGTTATTTGCTTTAACGAATAAAACTGTTGCCATTATTTATTCCTCCTAGTACTCACTCTTATGTTGTTATATGCTTTCAAAAAAGGTATCCCTTGTAATTGTTGTTTTGTTGCTTACAAACATATTTTATCTTTATATAAAGACAATTTCGTCCTCACATAGACGTATTTTTCCATAAAAAAAGTCCACCTTCTAAAGGCGAACTTGGTCTTACGACTTTCGTCTTATACAATTCCATTTTTAACTGCATATAATGCCGCTTGCGTACGATCAGATAAATTCAACTTACTCAAAATACTACTTACATGCGCCTTAACCGTCTTTTCTGTAATAACTAAAACAGATGCAATTTCCTTATTGCTCATCCCTTTCGCTAATAGCTGCAATACTTCATTTTCTCTCGCTGTTAGCACATCCACTTGAATAGAAGATTCTTCTTCCTTTTCTTCTACAGGTAATGTTTGAGAGAGAAGAGCATTTGCTATATCCGGATGTAATTGAATATTACCTTTATATGCGCTTCGAATAGCCTCAACAAGCTGATCTGGTTCTACATCTTTTAAAATATACCCACTTGCTCCAGCCCTTAATGCAGGTAACACATGCGCCTGATCAGAAAAGCTAGTTAATACAATTACTTTCACATTTGGATACTCTTTTTTTATATATGCCGTCGCCTCAACACCATCCATTTCAGGCATATATAAATCCATTAATATAACATCGGGATTTGTTTCTCCTACTTTCACTAACGCTTCTTTCCCATTATTCGCTTCTCCAACTAACTCTAAATCTTCCTGTGTACTTAAGAAAAATGCTAATCCTTTTAAAACGACTGTATGATCATCAACTAACAATACTTTTATTTTCACAAACTTCCCTCATTTTCACATCATAATGGTACATTTACTTTTACGCTCGTTCGTTTATTACTACTTACAATTTTAATTGTTCCACCAACTAATTCTACTCTTTCACGCATCGTAGTCATACCTAGTGATTTCTTTTCTTTTATATTCTTTTCCACAAAGCCCTTTCCTTGATCAACTATTTCTAATGATACATTTTTCTCATTCACTGTAAAATAAATCGTCGCTTCTTTTACACCTGCATGCTTACTTACATTGTTCAGTGCTTCTTGGCCTATGCGCCACAAAGCTTCTTCTACTACACGAGGTAAATCACGAACACCCGTAACTTGCTCCCTAATTTTCAGTCCCAAATTTTCACCGTACTGCTTTAGAGCTGGCAATAATCCTTTTTCTAATCCTGCCGGACGAAGCTGCCAAATTAATGTCCTCATTTCTTTCAAAGCTCCTTGCGCAAGTTCACGCATCTCATGCAAAGATTGATCTACCTTTTCATTTTTACCTTTTAAAACTGCCTCGGCGCCTTTTGTCATGAAGGTTAATGAAAATAATTTTTGCGAAACAGAATCATGTAAATCTCTTGCTAACCGATTTCTTTCTTCCATTCGTACAAGTTCACGGCGCTGCTCGTTTAACCTCAAATTCTCTATTATTAACGAAACATGGTTCGATAATGCTTGAATTACATCTATTGTATTAGCATCAAACTCTCCATTATTCAAACTAACACATAAAACACCAAATATATGGTTTTGAATATGTATTGGTGTAGCAATAACAGCTCGATTTAGATGTACATTATGTCCTATTTGATGTTTTATTAGAACTGGTTCATCTTGTTCTAACGCCTTCTTGGCCGCCTCTTTTACATCCTCTTGTAACTCTTCCTGAACGTAAGACGCTCGCAGAGATAATTCTTTTTCCTCCCTAATAAAAAGCGCTACTTGATTCCATTGAAATACTTCACCTACGTGATTTACCACCTTTTCAGGTAGTACATTAAACTTATGAATCATTTTTAAATCTTGAATGAAACGCTCTAATTTCACATAATAATGTGCTCTTCTCTTTTCATTTTCATATAATTTTGTTCGCTTTAAAGCCGTACCAATTTGGAAGGCAACCGATTGGAGTAATACTAATTCTTCTTCTGAAAAATGTGTTTTACCCGGACTTGCAACATTTAACACCCCAAATTTTTCTCCCCCAGCTTTTAAAGGAACCGTAGCATGATGAAGAATGCCCTCCGTATCCCCCCAATTATATTCAATTGCATTATTAATTCTTTTACATTCAATAATATTAACGGCTCTCTCCAATTTTCCATCTACAAAACCTCGTAAACACCAACATTCACCTTCGCACATCGGGCGTTTATTTTCATATGTAAGTGCCTCTGGTAATTGATAATCAATTAACTTCGTATACTTACCATTTTCATCCGCAAGAAAAATCCATCCTGTCGTTAAACCTGTTACACTTAGCAATTTCTCGAGGACAGCTTGCAATACATGATATGTATCATTTGATGTATTTAATGTTTCTGCAATTTCCTTTAATATAACTAATTCATTCGTACGATTATCTCGAAACATACTCAGTCTCCTGCATACAAGATTTTAAATAGCTCTTAAAATAAATCATCTACTTTTCACTTTGTACTTATTCGTAACATTGATATAATGGTGAAAACATAGTTTTCATTATATCACTCGAGGGGGCTTTCATAATGACATTAAATAAAGCACTTACTATCGCTGGTTCTGACACAAGTGGCGGTGCTGGTATACAAGCAGATTTAAAAACATTCCAAGAACTGGGCGTATACGGAATGACATCTCTTACAACAATCGTAACGATGGATCCACATAACAGTTGGGCACATAACGTATTTCCAATCCCAGCTTCTACATTAAAACCACAATTAGAAACAACAATTGAAGGTGTTGGCGTAGACGCTTTAAAAACAGGTATGCTTGGATCAGTAGAAATTATTGAAATGGTTGCAGAAACAATCGAAAAGCACAATTTCAAAAATGTAGTAGTTGACCCTGTTATGGTATGTAAAGGTGCAGATGAAGCATTACACCCTGAAACGAACGATTGCTTACGTGACGTTCTTGTGCCAAAGGCATTAGTTGTAACGCCAAACTTATTTGAAGCTTACCAATTAAGCGGTGTGAAAATTAATTCTCTTGAGGACATGAAAGAAGCAGCGAAGAAAATCCACGCTTTAGGTGCCAAATACGTACTAATTAAAGGCGGAAGCAAACTTGGTACGGAAACTGCAATCGACGTCCTATATGATGGAGAAACATTCGATCTTTTAGAATCAGAAAAAATTGATACTACAAATACACACGGCGCAGGTTGCACATATTCTGCTGCAATTACAGCAGAACTTGCAAAAGGAAAACCTGTGAAAGAAGCAGTAAAAACTGCTAAAGAATTCATCACAGCTGCTATTCGTTACTCATTCAAAATTAACGAATACGTAGGTCCAACTCACCATGGTGCATATCGTAAATTCGTTGTATCAAAAGAACTTGTCTAATATATAAATAAAAACACTCACAAGGTTCATACATTGTCTCTGTGAGTGTTTTTTATAAGCTTTATGTCTTCCGGTCATCTTATCTTTAAGATGCAGAGCTGACCTTATTTCTACCATTTCGTTTCGAGTAGTATAACGCATCATCCGCCGCTTGAATAAATTGCTCTGATGCCCCTTCATACTCTGAAACCCCTACCGAAACTGTAATTTTTATTTTTGTTCCATCTAACAATTCAAATGAATGTTTTTCAACAGCTATACGAGTTTGTTCCCCAACATGAATTCCATAAGCTATTCCTTTCCTTGGTATCAAAAGCGCAAACTCCTCTCCACCCTTTCGAAAAACCAAATCCGGAAATGCTGACATTTCTCGCAAAATATGCCCTACTTGTTTTAACACTTCGTCTCCCGCTGGGTGCCCATACGTATCATTTACATGCTTAAAATGGTCAATATCTATAAGTAGTAAACAAAGTGAATCGTTTTTCAAGTGTTTATTACTAATATGACGATTCATCTCTAAATCAAACTGCCTTACGTTTCCTAGACCTGTCAATGCATCTATCGTTGCGTATTGCTTCATCGTTTGAAATAGCTCATTGGATTGTAAAACATAATTTGCACTTATGAATGTTATGTAACCTGTAATAATACTAGAAATTAAATATAATCCCACTATGTGGATCTCTTTAATTAACCATATATATAACGCTGGGATTAGAATAGATAAAATATATGCGTGTAACCATACCCACTTTTCCCCTAAAGAAAGCTTCATACGCGAAATAAAGATACTCCCTATTCCTATCGCAATGATTGTATAAAAGGCCACTTGAGAAGCTAATGAATAATCCATAAACAACAGTCTAGTTACTAAAATCATAATAATTGTTATGGTACTCGCTATCGGCCCTCCAATAATAACAGCTAGAATAACAGCTAAGTAGCGTAAATCCAATAGGATGGTACCAACACGAACACCGAAATACATTAGTAATATACCTAGTATCCCAGTAAAAATGCCTACTACACATTTCTGCCCAAAAGAGAATCCCTCTTTTAACGGCTTATCTCTTAAAAGCTGACCTCCAACAAAAATAAAGGAAAGAATAATTGTTGTATTTACAAATAAGTCCCTTAACATAAAATGATCTCCTTACTTTTCTATCTATCCCTTTCCTTACTTTATTGTATACGAAATCCCTATAATTCCCAAAGTTTTTATTTATTTTTTGCTGTTCCACGTGAAACAGCAAAAAATAAAAAGGGCGAAAACTCGCCCTTTTTCATTAACAACAGCGTGATATTTTTCCACCCTTTGCGTTAAATCTTGCTTCTTGTGCCTCAGCAAAAAATTGCTTTTGACATAAAACCTCTTCTTCAGGATGATGCTTTTTCATATGCTCCACATATACTTCATAACTTGGTACCCCAACGAGCAAACTAATAAAGCGCTTCCTTTCTCCCCATACTTGCCACAGCTTTTTAAGCATAGTTCCTCGACTCACTTTCATCTCTAGGAATATATGGTGCCTCTTTTAACGGCATTGGCTTATTTCTTAATACTTGTATCCAAATTCGAAGTGCTGAAATTAACACAGCGATTACAACTATCATAAAAATCCCACAAAGCGCTGCATCGATATAATCATTAAAAATAATTTGCTTCATTTGAGTAACATTTTTAGCTGGTGCTAACACTTTCCCTTCATCTAACGCTCCCTGAAACACCTTCGCGTGAGATAGAAATCCGATTTTAGGATTTTCATGAAATAGCTTTTGATAACCAGCTGTCATTGTTACAATAAGCAATCCCACAGTTGGAATAAGTGTTACCCAAACGTACGCCTTTTTCCCCATTTTGAACAAAATTGTCGTTCCAAGTAATAATGCAATACCTGCTAGCATTTGATTTGCAATACCGAAAAGTGGCCATAATGTATTAATTCCACCGAGCGGATCTATTACCCCTTGGTATAAGAAATATCCCCACCCTAATACACATAATGTTGTAGCGATTACATTCGCTAATGTAGAATCCGTTTTCCCAAATGGCTTATATACATGCCCTAAAATATCTTGAATCATAAATCGGCCGACACGCGTTCCGGCATCAATCGTTGTTAAAATAAATAGGGCTTCAAAGAGAATCGCAAAATGATACCAAAATGCCATCATGGCCGTTCCACCTATTACTTGTGAGAAAATATATGCCATGCCTATCGCTAATGTTGGCGCACCACCTGTACGTGATAAAATCGTTTGCTCTCCAACATTTACAGCAAGATCTTTTAGTTCATTTGGTGTAATAGCAAATCCCCATGAGGAAATAACTTGAGCTGCCTGCGAGACATCTGTACCGATAAGTGCTGCGGGACTATTAATTGCAAAATACGTTCCCGGTGTTAATACACAAGCTGCAATCATCGCCATCGCTGCTACAAACGACTCCATTAACATTGCTCCATAACCGATTGGCTGTGCGTGTCCCTCTTGCTCAATCATCTTCGGCGTCGTACCTGATGAAACAAGAGCATGGAATCCAGACACTGCACCACAAGCAATAGTAATAAATAAGAAAGGGAATAGGTTTCCAGAGAACACAGGACCAGTTCCATCAATAAATTTCGAAACTGCTGGCATTTGTAAATCTGGTGCTACAATTAAGATACCGATTGCTAACCCTACAATTGTTCCAACTTTTAAAAATGTACTTAAATAATCACGTGGTGCTAAAAGCATCCAAACTGGTAATGCAGATGCAATAAATCCATATACAATAAGCATAATAGCAATTGTTTCACCACTAAATGTGAACATACTTGCAAGTGTTGGATTTTCTGCTACATACTGTCCTCCAACAAGAGATAAAATAAGTAGGATAATACCGATTACTGATCCTTCTCCAACACGACCAGGCCTAATATAGCGCATATAAACTCCCATTAAAATAGCGATAGGAATCGTTGCTGCTATCGTAAACATTCCCCAAGGACTTCCGATTAGTGCCTTTACTACGACCAACGCTAATACTGCTAATAAAATAATCATAATTCCTAAAATACCTATCATTGCAATTAGTCCTGTAACAGGTCCAATCTCATCTTTAATCATTTCTCCTAACGATTTACCATTACGTCTCATTGAAGCAAATAAAATAACAAAATCTTGGACAGCCCCCGCAACAACTACCCCAACAATAATCCAAATGGTCCCTGGTAAATACCCCATTTGTGCCGCTAAAATCGGTCCTACTAAAGGTCCCGCTCCAGCAATCGCTGCAAAGTGATGTCCAAACAATACCCACTTATTTGTTGGAACATAGTCTTTCCCATCATTTAATGTATGGGCTGGTGTTTGCCGATTATCATCTAAATTAAAAACCTTTCTCGCTATAAATCTACTATAAAAGCGATAAGCAACTGCATATACACATACGGCAGCTACTAAGAGCCATACAGCATTAATGGTTTCACCTTGTGATAAAGCTATTACCCCAAAAGCACCTGCTCCTACTGCTGTAATAACGCCCCAAAGTAAGATCGATTTCAATGTCTTCACATACAATTCCCCCAATACTATTTCTTAGTGGAGATTGTACTAAATTTTCTGAATATTTAACTTGAATCCTCCCTATCATGAAGGATTTTCAGTTTATCATGTTAAAATACTCTCATTATCTACTATAATTCAATGTTATTTCGAAGGCGTTTTACATAATTACGACTGACTGGAATCGGTTGCTCATCATACCTATCTAAATACAAATTATACGTGCCATTATAATAAGGTTTCAGTTCTTTTACATATGACATATTAATTAAATAGCTTTTATGTACACGTAAAAAATCATATGCATTTAGCTTATTTTCTAATTCCTGAAGTGTATATGTTGAAATATACTGATTATTCGTTGTGTAAATTGAAACAGTTTTATTTTCTTTATTTTTACTTACATATACGATATCTTCTGGAAGAATATATCGTATGCCCTCTTGACTTTCTATCGGTAGTTTTCGCAAATAACTCTTTGCTTTCTCACCTTGTTCTTTACCTATTTTATATAAAAGAAATTGTAAATCTTCTTCACGAAATGGTCGCAATAAATAATAAAATGCTTGGAAACGAAAAGCTGTAATAGATTCTTCTATGTTTTCACCTACAAAAATAAATTTTGTATAGCAATTTATTTCTCGTAATAAACTTGCATATTCAAAACCAGTACCATCTAGTAATTTGGAACTTAAAAAAACAAAGTCTGGTATATGTTTTTTCATCATAAATAAAGATTCTGTTCCTGTCTTTGCTTCAAAACATTCTACATTTCTCATATTTTCAGTGAAATTTTCAGCTAACTCTCTTCTCTCTTCTGCCTCTTCCATAATCAGTAAAATTTTCATTTCTTCAACCACCTAATTCTTTGTCCATATGTCCTGTTGTATACATTCGCTTTTATAAGAAATAATCCCTTTTTCTTACTATACCATTATTTATCTAAAAAAACAGAAAAAAGGAAACCACTTCGGTTTCCTCTCCCCTTTTATCCCGCACTAACTGCCTATAAAGATCCGAGTAGTGTAGGATAATAAACGGTCAGGGATACGTTTAAATTTTCACTTTATACTAATTCTCGTTGCTTCGTTTCCTGTCCAAGTATTATTACAGCGAATACACCAATTAAAATTGATCCACAAAAAATCGTAAATATTAATGATAGTGAAGCTTCTGAGGCAACTAAATATCCCACTAATAGTGGCCCAAGAATACCACCAATACGCCCAAACGCTGCTGCCATTCCTGCACCTGTACCACGAATAACCGTTGGATACTGCTCAGGTGTATAGGCGTATAATGCTCCCCAAGCACCTAAGTTAAAGAAGGATAGTAACATACCTGCCACGATTAATACTGTTAATGAATCCGCAACCCCAAACAAATAAGCACTGCAAGCTGTCCCAATTAAATACGTAACCAAAACAAATTTACGACCGAGACGTTCAATAAACCAAGCAGCGGTGAAATATCCTGGAAGTTGAGCTAACGTCATAATAAGTACGTATTGGAAACTTTTTATTAAACTAAATCCTTTTAGCACCATTACACTCGGTAACCAAAGGAACATTCCATAATAGGAAAAGACAACACAAAACCATAGAATCCATAGCATAATTGTTGCTTTACGATATTCCCCAGACCAAACTGATTTTATATTTTCAATAACAGATGGCCTTTTTTCAACTTTTTGGAACCTTGGGGAATCCGATAAATTCCATCTTAAATATAAAGCATATAGTGCTGGAATTGCACTCAATACCATCGCAACTTCCCAACCATATTTAGGAATAACAAAATACGAGATAAGAGCTGCAATTAGCCATCCACCTGCCCAAAAACTTTCTAATAACACAACAATTCTCCCACGCTCATGCGCTTCAACACTCTCTGATACTAGTGTAGAGGCAACTGGAAGCTCTCCGCCAAGCCCCATACCAATTAAAAAGCGTAAAACGAGAAACATTGCAAGTGTTGTTGTTAATGCAGTTAAACCACTACCGATAGAAAATAACAATAATGTAATAATAAAGACTGATTTCCGCCCTATTTTATCTGATAGTATCCCAAAAATAAGCGCTCCTACTGCCATACCGATTGAGTTAATACTGCCTATCCAGCCCATTTCTTGCGTACTTAATCCCCAATCCTTTTGCAAGGCTACCATTACAAATGAAAGCATTCCAACATCCATTGCATCAAATAGCCATCCAAGCCCAGCTATACCAAGTAGTTTGCGCTTCGAAATTTCTTTTACCTTGCCCACTAGAAGTCCTCCTCACACAGGTGTCTTTACACATCATTTTACATGTGTGAATTGTATAAGTAAAATACTTTTGTGTAAAAAATTCTCCTTCATCATTCCCAAAAAGTAAAACGTCTATCCCGATTGGTGAGAGCTAATAATCAGTGGGGATGCCTCACTGATTAAAGTTTCAATTTATTAAAAATGAACAAATAAAAAAAGCAGCGATATTTCGCTACTTTTTCGAACGCATTACTTCTTTTAAAAATTCCGCTAATACTAACTGACGACGCCAGCGTGTTGGATTACTGCATAATCTATAAAACCACTCTAAATGAATCGCTTGAATCCATTTTGGTGCACGTTTTACCTCTCCAGCCCATACATCTAAACTTCCACCCACTCCAACAGCCATTTTCGTTTCTAAACGATGCTTATTGTTTTGGATAAAGTTCTCTTGTCTCGGGAAACCAAGTGCAACAAGTAATAAATCTGGTTTTGCTTCTTGAATGCGAGAAATAATATTCTCTTCGTCTTCTTGTTTAAAATAACCATCTTGTATACCGGCGATGGATACAGCTGAATATGTCTTTGTTAAATGATCTGCTGCAGCTTGTACAACATGCGGCTTTGCACCTAATAAGAAAACAGATAACGGCTTACTATCTTCTGATAACTTCGCAAGTAAATTACACATTAAATCAAAACCTGCTACACGTTCTTTTAAAGGTGTACCAAGCATCCCGCTTGCCTTTACAACCCCAATACCATCAGGTGTAATTAAATCTGTATTCAATAATGTTTGATAGAACTTTTCATCCTTTTTTGCGCACATAACAATTTCAGGGTTTGCTGTTACTACCTGAAACGTATGAGTTCGCTCCGCTTCTAGTTGTTCTTTTAAATATTGGACCGTTTCATCCATTGTCATTGTAGAAAAAGGAACGCCTAGAATATCAACTGTTTGTACTGCCATAGTTAACTATCCTCTCTATCATTACAAGTTTTTCGCTATTAATTGCTTATATGTTTCCTTTGTATCTTCATATAGTTTTTGAAGTGAGAAGTTCATAGTAGCATGCTCATAAATATGTTTACCCATTGCTGCTAACTCTCCAGTTTTCCACTTATCATATACTTCTTCTAAAGCTAATGCTAATGCCTTTCCATCACCTGTTGGCACAATCCATCCGTAAGTTTCATCTACGATTAATGGTTCAATTTCTCCAGCCCTAGTCACAATTGATGGTACGCGTTGATTTGCCGCTTCTAATAAAACTAGTGGGAACCCTTCACTATGGGAAGTTAATAAATTTACATGTGACGACGCAAATAATTGTTTTACATCTTGACGATGTCCTAAAAACTCTACTTTATCGTTAATCCCTTTTTCAGTAGCTAATGACTTTAGATTTTCTTCTAATGGGCCATCGCCAACTAATAATACTTTAATTTTCTCTAATTTTGTTTGTTGTAACGCATCGAATAAAACTTCATGTCCTTTGACAGGATGTAATCGTGCTACTTGGATTGCTGTAAATACATCTTCATCAATATTGAACATTTCTTTTTTATTATAGCCTTCTGCTTTTTCCTTATCGTATTCAATTCCATTATAAATAACATGCATCTTTTCATTTGAAATACCTAATGCTGCCAGGCTTTTTTTTAATCTATTTGTTACAACGAAAAATAAGTCTATATTTTTTAAGGCTTTCAAATTTAATTTCGTAAAAATCCAACCTTTTAAGCCCTGTTTAGTAAAGTCTTGAAATGGATCACTATGAATAGTCGTTACCCATTTTGCCTTTATTCTCTTTTTCATTAAAGAAACATAGAAATTAGCCCTAGGGCCATGTGTATGAACTACATCAAATTTTTCTTTATTAATAAATTCACTTATATTCTTTAAAATGGATAAATCATAGCGCGATTTTTGTGAAAACACATGGACTTTTATCCCTAACTCCCTTGCTTCCTTCGCAACAATTCCATCTTCAAATACTGCTAATTCTACTTCACCAGTTGGAAACTGATCGAGAAGTGAAATAATATGTGTTTTCCCTCCCCCATCTTCTGCTCCTGCATTCATATGCAATATTCTCATATTTTTTCCTCCTTTAAATCCTCGCTACGTTTCCATCTATTTTTATTTTACTGTACTAAAAAATAAAAGCTAACAAAAGTTAGCTTTTATTTTTATCATTCAATTTCTAGGTCTACTATTAGATAAGCTAACACCACTACAAAGTAAATCCCAACTCCTGGTGCTGTTAAAATATGTCCTGCAATATAAGCAATACCTAACGCTAACAATAAGCTTGCTGAAATCATTCCATATTTTATATTGAATATGTCCTTAAATCTCGTAGCAAATGCTAGTAAAATTCTTAGCCCGTAATAAATAAATGGAATCATTAGTAATACAAAGCCAATAATCCCGAAATCATAAAACCAATCATGGAAGTCCATTTCAATTAGTTTTGGATCTGGCTGCTTTTGTTCATTGTATTTAAAGTTACCTGCATAACCCATTCCTAATAACTTTTGTGACATTGGCGCTTCTTTAAAGAACTGCTTATGTCTTTCTTCATATACTTGACGTCCACTGAAAATAAGATTTTCTTGATTTTCTTTCTTTTGCTCTTTCTCAAGCTCTTTCTTAACTTCCTCTTCTATCTTCGCCTTTTCTTCTGGCTTTTCAACTTTATGATGATTTTCTTCTTTTGCTTTAAGTTCTTGCTCTTTTTTCAGCTTCTCTTTAATTTCTTTTTCTTTTTGACCTTGCTGTGCCACATTTTGCTCTGATAAATAATTATTGTGAATACCCATATTTTGTGCTAATGGTGTTTGTTTAAACGTCCCAACTACACCAGCTAATAGGACCATAGCAATTACTGCATTAAGCGCAAGGGATTTTTTGTTCGGATTTTTTCTATCAAATAATAATTGTAGTACAATGATTCCGATTGCTGCCCCTAACGTAGCACCAATTGAGCCCATTCCAACTTTTGTACCGACTTGAATTAGCGAATAAATCATTAAAAGTGATGGAATCCAATATAAAATGTGTTTCCAGCTCTTTGTTTTTTGAATAGAATATAGTACCACAATAGGGAAAATAATAGCTAAGATTGAACCTAGTTCATTCCCTGCATAGAACCAACCTCGAGAACCAACCTTCATCCATTCATAACTACCAAAGTCAGTAGATGTTGAAATAGAAATAACCATAATTGCGTTAATGATTAATGTAGAATATACAATACTATTTCGAACCTTATCACTAATATTAACTGTCTTTTTCAATGATTTTAAAGCTAAAATGTATGATCCCAGCATGATATATATATATAATGCTTTCGCAACGAATTTAACCTCTTCACCAAGTACAATAGGATTTTTAACTAGTTTGTTATTAATAAACCCTATCCCTAAAACTCCGGCTAATAATATAAGATAAATTAAAAACTTTCTATTTTCCTTCTCTTTTGCCTGAATTAAAATGTAAATACCACCAACAGCCATAATAAGGAATCTTACTAAAATTCCAACGGTAGCATTTGACTTTAATAAAGTGATGCTAAGAGACGTTAATAAATCTAAAACAGGCTGTAAAATAATAAAAAAGAGCAAAAAATGCTCAAATCTAACCCTAGCTTGATTTGCTAACATTCCAAGACCTCCATACAAAATCTTAACATTATCTTTTAATCATAATTTTTTATCATTCAAACACACCTAGCAATTATAACATAACTCATATTCAAATCGAGAACTATTTTTCCAGCTAAAACTAGCCAGGACAAGTATTAATAAGTAATAAAAATCATCGTCCTTTAGCTATACTCCCCTATTTTTACAAAATCTATCTAACAACCATCCCCTTATTTTTGTCAGTATATACATATTTTTTTATCATTTTATACAAATATAAATATCTCACCTCTAATTGTAATATTTTACCAAATTAACAACATCAAAAAATGTAAAATTAATCTTTTCATATCTTTTTCAGATTACTTTATGGTTATTTTCCAAACATTTTCAAACGCTTTCTTTATGAATTTTATCCGTTTTTCTACATGTAGCGAAAAGTAATTGTTATTTCCAATACTTTAGTGTATATTTTTTCTCTGGAACATCTTTAAGAGGAAGGGATTAAGGCCATGTTATTAATCGATATATTTACGTTTCTTGGCATTATCGCCGCTGCCATTTCTGGTACATTAGTTGGTTTAAAAAAAGATTTAGATTTATTTGGTGTCCTTTGTTTAGCTGTAGCCACTGCGCTCGGCGGCGGTATTATTCGTGATATCATGATTGGTAACCTGCCCCCTGTCGCATTTGTAAAACCCATTTACTTTTTCGTAAGTGTATTATCAGCATTATTTACTTGTATGTTTTTTGAGCGTATCAATAAACTTCAAGTCGTTATTATGCTTTCTGATGCTGTTGGCTTAGGCGTTTTTACAGCTATTGGTGCAAATGCGGCAATGTCACATCATGTTGACGCCTCATTTCTAGTTGTTTCAATGGGAGTCATTACAGGTATTGGAGGCGGTATTTTGCGTGACATTTGTGCTCAAGATATCCCTTACGTATTCCGAAAAGAGATTTACGCAATCGCTTCTATCTTAGGAGCAATTAGCTTCCTAATTACACACGCTATGGGGGCGCACGTATTAGCTTTCTATGTTTGTTTATTAGTAACATTCGTTATTCGTGTCGTCACTGTAATATATAATGTGCATTTCCCTGTCTTCTTTAAAACACATGCTAAAATTAATAAAGGCCATTAAGAGAATTCTAGATAGAATTCTCTTAATTTATATACTATTCAACGAACTAATATAGAGTAATTAT